>NZ_LOFG01000016.1:0-477384 GCF_001469205.1 Pseudoalteromonas sp. H103
TCCTTTGCACCAAATTTGCTTGGTGACAATAGCGTTTTGGACCCACCTGACTCCATGCCGAACTCAGTAGTGAAACGAAACAGCGCCGATGATAGTGTAGCATTTGCTATGTGAAAGTAGGACATTACCAGGCTTCAAATAAGAGAAACCCGTTACAGCAATGTAACGGGTTTTTTGCTATCTGGGGTTTAGTAAATAGCCCATGCTTAATTCAGTAGTGAAACCAAAGCTTCGACCGATGATAGTGTAGCATTGGCTATGTGGCTCTCGAGCGCTGTGGGCACTACGACATCACCAGGCTTCAAATTGTAGAGAGCCCGACTAGCAATAGTCGGGCTTTTTTACGTCTGAAGAAAAGTAAAATATGCATAATTAATACACATTCAACCAGTGTTGGGCAAGCGCAGCGACTCCCAACGCTAAAAGCTAAAGTCAGGTCAATTAGTCGAGAGATATGGTTCATCTATTATCAATTTATTTTATAAAGTCTTTTAACTTTATTGCTAATTATCAAACCTTCTTTTTGCAATTACACTAGCTCCATCTTGTATTTACATACTTACATCACGACGGGGAAGAGCATGTCTCATCAAATCATTAAAGACTTACATAATCGCTATACTGCGAAGAAATATGATTCTGCTAAGCGTATTTCAGCAGATGATTTGGAAGTAATAAAAGAAGCTATTCGTCTGTCTGCTTCTTCAATTAACTCTCAACCTTGGAAATTTGTTCTAGTAGAAAGTGAAGAAGGTAAGAACCGTTTACACGATACATTTGCTAATAAGCACCAGTTTAATCAACACCATGCTAAAGAGGCATCTCACACGCTTTTACTTGCTTATGACCCTGAGTTCACTAAAGAGAAGTTTTCGAAGCGTGTTGACGTAGAGGTAAGCTCAGGCCACCTACCAGCAGATATGCGTGATAACTTTATGGGTGCATATGCATTTGCTGAAATGAACACAGATGAAAATGGTTACAACGGTAGTTGGACTAAAGCGCAAGTTTATTTAGCGCTAGGTAATATAATGCATACTCTAGCGCGTTTAAACATAGCTTCTACACCTATGGAGGGTGTAGACCCAGACTTAATTGGTGAAAAGTTTAGCGCTGAGCTTGATGGACACATTTGTGAAGTTGCGCTTGCTATGGGTTACCCGCTTGAAGAGGAAGACTGGAACCATGGCTTACCTAAGGCTCGTTTAGCTGTAGGAGATATTATTACTACGGTATAACTTACTGTTATAAATAATTAGCCGGGAATATTCTCGGCTTCTTTGTTTTTAAAATAAGCCATATGCTGCATTTTCTTGAACGCCTTCTTGTGCTGCGCGTACAGGGCTAAAAATGGCGCTTGGATCAATTAAAACACTGTGCTTTTCGGCTAGCTTTATTAAACCGCGCATCATATTTTTAGTTTGCGGGTCTATATCAAAACCAACCTCTGTTAGCTTATCCAAAGGCTTAATATCTTCTTTTTTGTAATCTACGTTATCCTCTACTTTATCTACTAACAGCCCTACATGTGGAGTTGAGCCATCTTTAGTGGTAAAGACTATGATAGGTTTATAGTCGAGTGTAATTTGCTCTTTTGCAGCCTCAAATAATCGATTTAGTTGCATTAAGATATTTTGCTTAATATTGATTATATATTTACTGACCTGTTTTTTATTGTCATCGCTACTAGCTTCAGCTGCTTTATCCATGGTCTGTAGCAGTGACTTGAATGGCTGGTCAAATTTTTCCATTATGGCTTGCAAGTCTTCATTATCTGTTTGGAACTCTTGATAAAACACTTCAAAGTTATGTAATTGAGTACTGTTTGTTGAGATGGCTGTATTGTTTTTTGTCAGGCTTTTTTCAAGATGAGTAAACCAAACCTCAAGTGACTCTTGCCACTTGCGAAGTTGCTCTAAGGCGTGCTTATTACTTTGCTCTGTAGAATTACCGTTTAGAATAATCCCTAAATCAAATACCGGAGTAGGCGTTTCCATATAGTCTTTAACGCCAATAAAGCTTTTATTATTATTTGGCAGAGTAGTGAGGTCGTTGTTAAAACGCTCTGTGAGTAATATATCGAGAATTTTAAGTGAAATTGTTTTGCAGCCAACTTTAAAGTTTATTAATTCCATGCCTTTAACTTTATTTACCTATTAATGCTTAAAGGATAGAACAAAATAAATAAATAGCTTATAGAGTTACGATTTTTAAAAGTAGGATTACTTAAATTGTGCAATCAGTGATTTAAAAGCACTAGAGAGGCTATTATCTAACTGTTTTTTACCCGTTAAAGAAAACTGCTTTAATAATTGCTCATCGCTGTAATTTTGCAGCACACTTTGAATAATAAGCTGTTTATGAGGAGTGTTTAACTTTCTTACATTTGAAGGCGCTTTATTTATGGTATGCCAAACTACGGCTGATACCGAAAACCTATTTAAGCTTTTATCTCTAAATTGCGTTAGTTGAAAAAGCGCATGTGGTGTAAGTGGCTCATCTGAAAAACTATTGAGTAATATACTGACAAGCTGCCAATGAATGGTTTTAAAGTGAGTTAAAAGTCCGTACATAAATTCATTTTGAAATTGTTTGCTTAGACCGTCTAATTTATTACAGCCATCATGTAATGGTTTGATCACTAATACTGAATGCTCAGCAGTGCTTTTATCTTTTTTAAATCCTAGTTTTACAGGTACAAACCCCTCGCTTTGCCAAAAATTGAGTAAGGGAGCCGTAGCTCCAAAACTTGCGCCAAAAAATTTGCACTGTGGCTTTAGCTTTAATTCGCAATAGCCAATTAGTGCTTTCCCGAGCCCTAAATTGTGAGCGCTAGGATCTACGGCTATACGCACTACGCGGGCACTTAGCTGGGTTAAAAAGTCAGCGCTGAAGCTAAGTTGTGCAAGCGTTTGCGCCATTAAATGACCTTGTGGTCGACGCTCTCCTGAAATAACTAGCTCTGCTAAATCAGTATCGATATTACCTTCAATAGCTATTAAGCAAACTGCTACTAAGCGGTTGTGCTCTTCACTAATAAATATTCGTTGTGCAGGCGCATCAAGCAGGTGTCGTAAATCGTTAACGCTACTTTGATAGTGTGCTTGGGCAAGTAATGCAATAACCTGCCTAAGTAGCAGCTCATCATTAATTAATGATTGCTGGCTAATTTCACGGTGTGTTAAAGCAGATATATCGGCACAATTGGTTTCGCTAAATTGAGCGTCTAATGCCAATAGTGTACGTATATGCTGCTCAAGAGGATCGTGTTTGGCAAATCGCAGTGGCTCGTCAAGCGTAACTACTTTTGCTGCTTTATAATGTGCTTTAACGTACTTGCTAAAGCGAATTGTATAACCTCGTCCATTGCCCTCGTAGCCTACAAGTGTGCTTGCAAATACAACTTTTGGATAATGCGTTAATATTTTTAATAATAGAGGCACTGGTATTGCTGCAGCTTCGTCAACAAGTAATAAATCACATTCGGGTAAACTATTGAGTAAGGCATCTGGCGGCATATAAGATAAGTTAGCCAACTGCTTTTGTGTGGGGTCGTAATTTACATTTAGTGCATTTGCTAAATGTTTAAAACTTGAATGTGTTGCACTGAATTGAGTGGCGCAAAGAATTATTTTTTTATCGCTAAGTTGTGCTGCACTAAGCCCAAGCGCTGCTGATTTACCTCGCCCGCGATCTGCATTTATCAAGAGAGGTCTATTTGCTCTTCCATTCGCTACTTTTACTATTTGCTCAACACAGTTTTGCTGTGGCTGATAATTAATAGTATTGCTCGGTGAAGGCTTAATATTACTTGTTACTCCGTTTAGCTCACTAAAATGTAAAGCGGGCAGAGAATGAATAATAGAGCTAAAACGTTTATTAAATAAGCTTTGTGAAGTGTTATGCCCGAAAGACTCAATGCTAGCTAAAGCAGGGTCGGGCCAAGTATCGAGCGAATTAAGCGTTGGCAGCATTAAAAATAAAATTCCGCCAGCTTTAACAGTACCTGCGAGCGCTGCTAATTTATCTGGATGTAGGCCACTAAAACCATCGTAAACAGCATCGTTAAACTCTTTACCCAATATTTGATGATTATGAGAGGGCCAAATGGCATTTTTTAAAGTCTCTGATTTAGATAACGCAGCTGTATTGTCGTTATTTATAAAAGAGTTAACTAAGTTATAGCACCAAGCAGAGTTGCCTGTAATAAGCACTAGCTGGCGATGGTTTGCACCAGCTAGTTGCTGAGTTAGTTTTGTAACTAACTCTTTATACAGCTTGAAGTCGTGCATATGCGGTTACTAGCCATTTACTGCCAAGGTCGTCAAAGTTTACTTGCACACGCGATTGCGCGCCGCTACCTTCGTAATTAAGCACAGTCCCTATACCAAACTTAGCGTGTAGTACGCGCTGACCTAAGTTAAACCCGCTTTCTTCAAATACAGCATGGCTTACTGAGGCACTAAAACGCCCCGCAGCTGGCGGGCGCGACACTTGCGTTTTAATACGAATTTCTTCTACGCAGTCTTCTGGTATTTCACGTAAAAAGCGTGAAGGACTGTGGTATTTTTCTTGACCGTATAAACGGCGACTTTCGGCGTGGCTTATGTATAGTTTTTCCATTGCGCGGGTCATACCTACGTAACAAAGACGTCGCTCTTCTTCTAAGCGTCCTGTTTCTTCATTACTTTGCTGTGAAGGGAACATGCCTTCTTCAACACCCACCATAAACACAAGCGGAAACTCTAAGCCTTTAGCTGAGTGAAGGGTCATCATTTGTACCGCGTCTTCGTGCTCATCAGCTTGGCCTTCACCAGATTCAAGCGATGTATAAGCTAAAAACCCTTGAAGTGGCGAACTAAACTCTTCTTCTTCAGGGAGTTCGTACTGATCGCAGGCACTAATAAGCTCTTCTAAGTTCTCTACGCGGGCACGGCCTTTTTCGCCTTTTTCAGCTTGGTACATAGCCATAAGACCAGAGGTTTGAATAGCGTATTTAGCTTGTTCGTGCAGTGTAAGGTCACTAATTTTGTCCTCTATGTGCTCAACCAGCTCTACAAATTTAGATACTGCACCTGCCGCGCGGCCAGATAAATGCTGTTGCTCAACAATAGCTTTAGCTGCGTACCAAAGCGGGAGTGATTCAGCCCGTGCACAATCACGTATATGACTTAATGTTTTATCGCCAATACCACGCGCAGGGGTGTTAATAACGCGCTCAAATGCGGCGTCGTCTTGGCGATTACCTACTAAGCGTAAGTACGATAGCGCATCTTTAATTTCTTGACGCTCGAAGAATCGCATACCACCGTAAATACGGTACTTTAAGCCTTCTTGTAGCATGGCTTCCTCGAGTACACGAGATTGCGCGTTGCTACGGTATAAAATGGCGGCGTCTTGCAATGCATTACCGGCATTTAACCAGCTACGTAATTTGCTGCTTACAAAGCGGGCTTCGTCTAATTCGTTAAACGCTGCATAAATTGATATAGGCTCGCCTTCATTACCATCGGTCCATAAGCTTTTACCCATGCGTTCTGAGTTATTTTTTATAAGCGCATTAGATGCTTTTAGGATGGTTGCAGTTGAGCGGTAGTTTTGCTCAAGGCGAATAGTCTCGGCGTCAAAGTCAGTTAAAAAACGTTTTATATTTTCTATTTTAGCGCCGCGCCAACCATAGATACTTTGGTCGTCGTCGCCCACAATCATAATGCTTTGTGTATCGCCTGCGAGTAGCTTTAACCATGCGTACTGAATGGTATTGGTATCTTGAAACTCGTCTACCAGCATGTGCGCAAAGCGCTGTTGGTAATGGCGAAGTAGTGTAGGGTTATTTTTAAGCACCTCATAGCTACGTAGCAGTATTTCAGCAAAATCGACTAAACCAGCGCGGTCACACGCTTCTTGATACGCGGCATATACACGCAGCATCATTTGCTCATTTATATCGTAAGCTTGAATATCTTTAGGGCGAAGAGCTTCGTCTTTTTTAGCGCTTATGTACCAGCCAAATTGTTTAGCTGGCCATTTTTTATCATCAATATTCATTGATTTTAATAAGCGCTTGATCATTCTTAGCTGATCGTCAGAGTCTAATATTTGAAAGGCTTCTGGCAGGTTTGCTTCTCGGTGATGAGCGCGCAAAATACGGTGTGATAAGCCATGGAAAGTACCAATCCACATGCCACCGACAGGTGCTTTTAAGGTTTCTTCTACTCGAGAGCGCATTTCTTTAGCGGCTTTATTGGTAAAAGTAACCGCAAAAATACTATAAGCAGAGGCTTGCTCTACCTGCATTAACCACGCAATACGATGAACCAGCACTCGTGTTTTACCAGACCCAGCACCTGCTAATACCAGCATGTTTTGTAGTGGGGCTGCAACGGCATCGCGTTGTTTGTCATTTAAGCCATCGAGTAATTCAGAAACGTCCATCGTTACGCCTTTTCAATCAATAATGAAGGCAGTATAACAGGTGTTTTTGTTAGGCTAAATAAAATACTGTTTTTATGAACAGCTATTCTAAAAATAGTGTCTAAAACCAATTAGCTGGCTAGTTTTTAGCATGTATAAATAACTAAATTTAAGAATAAAAATAATCAAATTGACCTATATTTAGTAAAAAATACTAAAGTATTTATTTAGTATTAATTTAACTATTTGATTTTTAAGATTTAATAAATTGGCATAAAGTGTGATAGTAAGTAAATAACTAAAATTTAAAATTAATTAACTACAGAGGTGAGTATGGCTGATCAAGGTTCTGGCGGTAATGTAATTGCAGCGTTGTGTAATATCTTTTTTCCTGGTTTAGGGCAACTAGTTCAAGGGCGTATTTTATCCGCTATATTTTTTGCGCTAGCGATTATAATTAGTTATGCGCTTATATATGTATTAGTAGGCTTTGTACTTGTGCCAATTATTTACTTATGGTCGATTATAGACGCAGCACGCTACCGCTCACGAAGTTAGGTATTTAACGTTTTATAAAAATAGCGCCCTAGTGCGCTATTTTGCTTTTTAGAGTCGGCGTTTAAGCTAATTTACGGGTATAATCGCGTTATTAGCGTTTAAAAAGTAACAGTTATGGAATATCAATTTATACGTGACCCTATTAGTGGCTTACGCATTAAAATAAGCAGCGAGCACGCAATAATTGGCCGTTGGTTAAATGAAGAGATTGGCAAAGACAAAGTAGCCATGGTGCAAGCGCTTATTACCTCGGTAAAAACAAGCTACGAGCCAGTTACCCTAAAAGGCCAGGAGATCGATTTAATACTCTCTAAAGACGAAGCCTTATTCGAAGCGCATGCCCTGCATCAAGACAGCGAAGATCTGGTAGCCTACCAAGATGATGATTTAATGCTTGAAGAAAACGGCTTAAGCAGCGGCTGTGGCTTTGAGGATTTTATTGATTTAATTGAGTCGTGGGCTGAATTTAGCGGATCAAAGTAAAACCAAATTTATTAAAATAGTGCAGATGCATTACGCTTTTTTTATCTGTACTATTACACTAATCAAAAACGTCAGGAATGAATATGTCTGCCAATTTAAAAAAGCTAGTAGTCATGCTAGAAATGCAAAATGCCATGAATACTAAGGTTCATGATCAATGGTTTAGCCAAGGATTTGAATGGTACAGAGCCATTTGGGTCGAATGTGCAGAAATGTTAGATCATTACGGCTGGAAGTGGTGGAAAAAACAAACGCCCGATACAGAGCAAGTAATTTTAGAATTGGTTGATATTTTTCACTTTGGTTTGTCGCTAAGAATAGACGGCACTACAAGTTATGAAGAGTTAGCTAAGCAATTAGAGCAGCAACTTAATGCGCCTGAGCAAGCTGATGACTTTAAACAAACACTTGAAATGTTAGCAGCATCAGCAGTTGCTGATAAAACCTTTAACGCCGCTGCATTTGCAGGCTGTATGGTGCAAATCGGTATGAATATAGACGATTTATACCGTGGCTACGTAGGTAAAAATACCTTAAACTTCTTCCGCCAAGATCATGGTTATAAAGATGGTAGCTATATTAAAGTGTGGAACGGCCAAGAAGATAACGAACATTTAGTTGAAGTAGTTAAAAGCCTTGATACCGAACATGCTGATTTTGCAAAGTTAGTATACCAAGGCCTAGAAGCGCGTTACCCAAAAAGCTAATTATCCAAAGTTCAGGTTAATTATATAATAGTGCGGTAGTCGGTAACGTTTAAGTAATCGGCTATTTCATTATGTGGTTGCTGGCTATCTGGGTTAGCAACCGCAAGTAAATGCTCAATGCCGTATTCTCTTGCGGCATTTAACACCTGCACGCTGTCATCTACAAACAGGGTACGGTGTTTATTAAACCCTAAGTCTTTTTGTACCTCATGCCATAAACTTTGCTGCTCTTTACTCACTCCGTATTGGTGAGTCGATACCACACCATCTAAATAATTATCTATGGCGGTATGCTCAAATTTAAGCATGACGTTTTCTGGGTGGGCGTTAGTTAATAGTATTAACTCTTTACCTGCTTTTTTTAGCTCTGTTAAAAAATGAGGCACATCTTCACGCACTTGTATTAGATGCTGTGTTTGGCGCTTTAACTCCATAATAGGCAAATTAAGTTGCTCTTCCCAGTAGTCTAAGCAATACCATTGTATTTGGCCGCTTACCGCCTGATAGCGTTTGTGCATATCGGCTTTTGCTTCATCAACGGTTATATTACGAGTAAGCGCAAGCTGCTCAGGAACAACATTAAGCCAAAAATGACTATCGAAATGTAAATCGAGTAATGTTCCGTCCATATCGAGTAAAACGGTATCGATTTTTGACCAATTTAGCATGGGCTTTTCCTTGTGAAAAGTTTATGATTAAGCACAACTGCCATGATAGCAAAATAACGCCAATGACACAGAAAAAGCACCCAACTCCACCCCAAATTATCAGCAATGATGTCGTCGCTAAAAGCCGTCTATTCACTGTTGAGTCTTTAGAGCTTAAATTTTCTAATAACGAAGAGCGCCAGTACGAGCGTATTCGCGGCGGTGGCCGAGGGGCAGTGATGATTGTGCCTATTACTGCCGATAACGAAATGCTGCTGGTACGTGAGTATTGCGCTGGTACAAACGACTATCAGTTAGGGTTTCCTAAAGGGTTAATAGACCCGGGCGAAACACCCCAGCAAGCAGCGAACAGAGAGCTTAAAGAAGAAGTTGGCTTTGGCGCTGAGTTTTTTGAGCCGCTTAAAGTGGTGTCTATGGCGCCAAGTTATTTTAACGCCACTATGCATATTTTGTTTGCCAAGCAGCTATATCCGCAAACTTTGCCTGGTGATGAACCAGAGCCACTGGTGGTTGTTAAGTGGCCATTAACAGATTGGCAGTCATTATTAGAGCAAGAAGATTTTACCGAAGCACGCAGTGTTGCAGCTTTGCTATTATTAAATAAGTATTTAGCGTCTGGAGCTGCCAATGAATAAATTATTAGAGCCATGTATTGAATTAGCCCAATGTGCTGGTGATGCCATTATGTCTATTTATAAAAAAGACGATATTGGCAAACAAGAAAAGTCTGATAACACACCAGTAACCAAGGCAGATCTTGCTGCTAACGATGTACTTGTTGCTGGTTTAAAAGCCCTAGCGCCTGATATTCCTATTATGTCGGAAGAAACACCTATTCCTGCATTAGCAGACAGACAGCATTGGCAGCGTTATTGGTTACTAGATCCTATGGATGGTACTGGTGAATTTATTTTAGAAAGTGGTGACTTTGCCGTAAATATTGCGCTTATTGAAAATAATCATCCTGTTTTAGGTGTGATTCATTGGCCAGCAAAAGGTATTACTTATTTTGCTTCAGCAAGCAATGGGGCATTTAAGCGTGAAAATGGCAACGACACTAAAATGTCGGTGGCAACGCCTGACAACTTAACGCTTGCAGTTAGTCGTAGGCAAAAAATTGAGGCAGTAAGTCAGTACTTAAATACTCAGTTTGCCACTATCGCCGTTGGCTCGTGTTCGTTAAAGGCGTGCATTGTTGCAGAGGGTAAAGCCGATTGCTTTTTAAGAATTGGTCCAACTGGTGAGTGGGATACCGGTGCATCGCAGGTTATTGTAGAAGAGGCGGGCGGTTGTATTACCGACGCGGAGTTTAATCCACTTACTTATAACCAGCGCGAGAGCACAGAAAATCCAGATTTTATTGTTATGGGACACCCCGATTGGGAGTTTCAAAAAATGATAAGTCCACACCAAAGATTGAGCGCAGAATAGCGCTTTGATTGCTTTTTGTTCAGTTGAACGGTTTTAAGTAGTTAAAGCCTTGCATTATAAGTTTATTCCTATATAGTAGCGCTCTCTTCAAAGCTGGCTCGTGATTAACACGATACTGCTTAAAAGAAATTACAGGCGCGGGATGGAGCAGCCTGGTAGCTCGTCGGGCTCATAACCCGAAGGTCGTCGGTTCAAATCCGGCTCCCGCAACCAATTTCCTGTATAGGATTGAGGTTACTGTAAAGCTCTAACTTAAGAGATGAAACTAAGTAGTCGATAGACTTAAAATATACAGGCGCGGGATGGAGCAGCCTGGTAGCTCGTCGGGCTCATAACCCGAAGGTCGTCGGTTCAAATCCGGCTCCCGCAACCAATTTTTTATAAAGATTGGCAGCCACGTTGTAATGTAAGCAACGCTAAATAAGTATGCATATTTCAGGCGCGGGATGGAGCAGCCTGGTAGCTCGTCGGGCTCATAACCCGAAGGTCGTCGGTTCAAATCCGGCTCCCGCAACCACTGAAATAAAAATGAAACGACACGCTTAAAGCGTGTTTTTTTATGTCTGAAATTCAGTGAAATGGATAGCTCGTCGGTCTCAGCTCTCCATAAGCCAGCAAAGGTCGTCGGTTCAAATCCGGCTCCCGCTACCACTGAAATAAAAATGAAACGACACGCTTAAAGCGTGTTTTTTTATGCCTGAAATTCAGTGAAACGGATAGCTCGTCGGTCTCAGCTCTCCATAACCCAGTAAAGGTCGTCTGTTCAAATCCGGCTCCCGCAACCAACTGAAATAAAAAGTTAGAATGAATCGACACTCTATATGAGTGTTTTTTTATGCCTGAAATTCAGTGGAATGAATAGCTCGTCAGTCTCAGCTCTCCATTAGCCAGCAAAGGTCGTCGGTTCAAATCCGGCTCCCGCAACCACTGAAATAAAAATGAAACGACACGCTTAAAGCGTGTTTTTTTATGCCTAAAATTTAGTACGTTTATGTTTGTCTCATAACTCTAAGTTCGTCTTCATTGCGTGAGGCACTTAACTTTAATGAGCCCATACCTCCAGATATACCCTTCAAAAATGTTATAAACTTCTTAAAATAAATCGTTATTACTTAAAACTTTGTTTGGTTTGTGTTAAAACGGCACAAATATTTTTGAGTTGTTACTAGCATGACTGAACTTTACCACTGGTTTGATTTAATTGGCATTGCCGTGTTTGCTGTTACTGGCACGTTGGTAGCGCACGAAAAGAAAATGGATGGCTTTGGGGTAGTGGTATTAGCGACCGTGGCTGCCATTGGTGGTGGTACAGTGCGTGACGTAATTTTAAATGTCCCCGTTTTTTGGCTACACGATCAAAGTTTTTTTTATGCTATTTTGGCTGCGGTATTCATTACTTCTAGGCTGATTAATAAGCAAAAATCGATTCCACATTACACGTTACAAATTGCTGACGCGTTTGGCTTAGCTTTTTTTGCAGTAATGGGCACTCAAAAAGCATTACTGGCAGGTATGCCGCATATGACTGCTATTATTATGGGGGTTATTACGGGCTGTTTTGGCGGTATGATCCGCGATGTACTGGCGCGCGAAATTCCTATGCTGTTAAAAGGTGAGCTATACGCTATTACCTGTATAGCGGGCGGTATTGTTTATACACTTGGGATTTATTTTGGATTAGCAACTGAATCGGCTATGGTGTTAGCGATGCTAACCACTTTATCGCTACGTATTGCCGCGATTAAATGGCAAATCACAGTACACGTTTTTAATTATCCTGACTAAACTGGTGTAATCACACCATTTACTAGGATAAGGAATGTCGTTAGCTCGCATCTATTCTCGTGCCCAAGTGGGCATTAATGCTCCTGAAGTTATTGTAGAAGTTCACCTAGGAAATGGCTTACCGGCTTTTCATATTGTTGGCCTCCCAGAAGCATCCGTTAAAGAGTCGAAAGATAGAGTACGCAGTGCACTTGAGAACTCTCAATTTGGCTTTCCTGATCAGCGAATTACTGTAAATTTAGCGCCTGCCGATTTACCTAAAGATGGCGGCCGGTTTGATTTAGCTATTGCAGTAGGTATTTTAGTGGCCTCTGGCCAGATTGTTTGTCCTGATATTCATAAATATGAATTTTATGGCGAGCTTGCCCTTAATGGTGAAGTGCGTGGGGTTAACGCTATTTTGCCCTCGGTACTTGCTGCAAAAGAGCAAGACCGCTGCTGTTTTTTACCTTTTGCAAACGACAGCTTAGCTAGTTTGGTTAATGGTGTTAAACGCAAAGCTGTTAGCTCTTTACAGGAGGTATGGGGAGATTTACTTAATCAGCAGCCTTTACCACTAAATATAGAATATCCCGATTGCACACAAGCTCCCGACTTTTTACTCGATTTAAGTGATGTTAAAGGTCAGCCCGGCGCTAAGCGGGTATTAGAAATTGCAGCTGCTGGCGGGCATAATTTACTTTTTTTAGGCCCACCTGGAACGGGTAAGTCGATGCTTGCTCAGAGAATGGCTACAATTATGCCAACCATGTCGGATGATGAAGCAATATCAACGGCGGCACTTTATTCGATTATTGGTCAATCCATAGACTTAACTAATTGGCGGCAAAGGCCTTTTCGTAATCCACATCATACGTGCTCGGCCGTTGCTTTAGTGGGGGGATCTTCAAACCCTAAGCCGGGTGAAATTTCGTTGGCACATAACGGCGTTTTGTTTCTAGATGAGTTACCTGAGTTTGAAAGAAAAGTTCTGGATTCACTGCGAGAACCAATGGAAACCGGTACGGTTACTATTTCACGAGCAGCTAGGCAAATGGAGTTTCCGGCGCAGTTTCAGCTCATTACCGCATTAAACCCTAGCCCTACAGGTAGCCATACAGATAAACGTGCTACGCCCGATCAGGTAATGCGTTATTTATCCCGAGTATCAGGCCCTTTTATTGACCGTATAGATTTACAAATTGAGCTGCCGCGCTTAACAAGTGTAGAGTTGCAAAGCACCAAACCAGAAGAAAGCAGTGCACAAGTTAGAGCAAGAGTTGAGGCGGCTTATTACATTCAGTTAAAGCGACAAGGCAAAGTAAATGCGCGGCTTAATAATAAAGAAATGAATGTGCATTGTGAGCTTGCCTCCCCAGAGCTGCAATTTTTAGCCAGAGCGAGTGAGAAGCTGTCGTTATCGCCACGTTCTTATCATAGAGTAATAAAAGTGGCGCGTACTATTAGTGACTTAAAAGGGGCTGAAAACATTAGTTTAGATGAGCTAAAAGAAGCATTAAATTATCGCGCTTTTGAACGACTTCTAGCGCAGTTAGCTAAATAACCTGAGCTACGTTTAAGATAAATTTATTCCAAAATCAGGTTATATATTGAATGCTTTATAGCGACAGCATGTAGCCTTTACCGCGTACAGTAACAATGCGCTTTTGATCTTTTTCATCGTTAAGCTTTTTGCGTAAACGGCCAATTAAAACATCAACGGTACGATCGTTTGGACTCCAGTCGGGCTGGCCAATTTCTTCAGATATTTTTTCACGCGAGGTGGCTTTACCTGCATTACTAATTAAACAAATAAGCACTTTGTGTTCGGCTTCGGTTAATCGTGACTCCACACCTGCGGCAGTAATAAGGGTGCGGTTATCTGGATGTAATTTAAAGTCGGCGTATTCTATAAACTCTTCGCTTTCATCGTCTTCTTGCGTTACTGCAACACGTTTGTATAAAGCGCGCATACGTAGCTCAAGCTCTAATAAATCGACGGGTTTGCATATGTAGTCATCGGCACCTTGGGCAAGACCAGCAATACGATCAGCCTGCGAGTCTCTACTTGATAGTACAATAACGCCTATATCAGTGAGTGTATTCAGCTCTTTAGCAAGTTGAAGGCCATCGCGCTTTGGTAAAACAATATCAATTATGGCTAACGAAAAAGCGCTGCGCAGGTTTACTCGTTGCCTAACAATGCTAAGTGCATCGGCACCAGTGGGATCAACCTCAATTGTAAACTCAGTTTCTGCGAAGTGATTTTGGATGCGTTTAACGAGTAGCTCGTCATCTTCAACCAATAAAACATTAATAGCCATAGTACTTTATTTTGAGTGTTTATAGCTCTGTATGGTAGCACCATTAACTAAATGCTGAGAAGGGGGTTTGTAAGTTTTAGGTAACTTAATATGTCAAAGGCATGTAGGGTGTTACGTAAGGATTAAATTAGCACCTTTAAACTAATTAAAAGGTGCTAAATATTTAAAATAACTTATAAATTAGTCTTTTGAATACATTGAATCCCACCATTGGGGTTCGTCTTTTAGCTTTTTATCAAAATAGGCTAGCATAGTATTCCACCAATCAAATCGCTTATCGCGAGCAAAAATTTGATGGTTGGCGCCTTTGTACTCAATAAGCTCTACATCTTTGTTTAAAAGTTTTAAGGCGGTGTACATTGTTAAGCTTTCGCCAACCGGTACGTTAGTGTCGCTGTCGCCGTGAAGGAGTAACATAGGGGTGGTTACTTTATCTGCATGAAATACTGGGCTGTGGTCGCTATATAACTTAGTATTATTCCACGGGAAGCTATTTTTAGAGGCTTCGCCTGAGTATAAGTATCCCCACCAACCTTCGCCCCAATATGAGGTTAAGTTTGAAATACCTGCATGAGCAATTGATGCGCTAAATATATCAGTTTTAGTTGCCAGCAGCATAGTCATAAAGCCACCGTAAGACGCGCCTAAATTACCAACTTTATTGCTATCTACATATGGGTATTTATTTAAAAATGCATGCGTGCCTTCAATAATATCGTTAGCTGTATAGTCACCCCATGCATTTACATGTTGGGCTGAAAACTTTTGTCCAAAGCCAGTTGCGCCCGTAGGTTGTATTACATACACAACGTAACCATTTGCAGCCCACAAGTTAAATGGGTAGCGCCCTGTAAAACCACGAGTAACAGGTGATGTGCCACCGTAATAATAAACGAGTGCAGGGTGTTTTTTTGATTTATCTAAATTACTAGGTATATAAACACGGCCAGTTATTTCTACGCCATCTTTATTGGTAAAGTTAAACTCTTCAAGGCTTGGTATTTGTGTATTTGTATATGCAAGCGGCTTTGAATCCCAGACTAGTTCCGATTTGTTTTTGCTTATATTTAAACGTTTAAGTTGCTGTGGTGATGAAGCTGTTGTGCCGCTTAAAAGTACTTCTGTATTTCTATCGTGTGAGTAACTAAATTGCTCAACTATATCTAGCCCTGTATTTAGCTTTTTAAAACGTTGTTTGCTTAAATCAAATAAATAAAGAGGCTGAGTGTCTTGCTCGGTGACTTTTATTAGTGCATCGCCGTTATCAAGTACATGTAGCTGGCCAATGGCAGGATTAAATTGTTTGCTGAGTGCTTTTACATTTTTACCATTATCGGTAAGTAAATAAAGTTGGCCATCGTAATTATTGGCAAGCATATTTTTAGGTAAAGTACGGCCAGCGCCATTTTTAAAATCTGGGCCAGCGACTACATATACATCTTTATTTGCATATTTAGCTTGGTTAAATGTTTTAAACTTACCGAGAGAACTTAACTTGTTTGATTTTATATCAAGCTCCACAAGCTCTGTTTCTGGGTGTGTTGATGCTTGCATGGCCATAACAGAATGACTCATTAAAACTTTGCCGCGGTTGCTGTTTATATCTTCAAGGCTATACGAAATAGGCCCTTGGCTTAGTGCTTTAATTAAGCTGCTTTTAGTATCGAGCATATAAACATGGCTTTTTGTGCGTGCGTACGACCAACGATCTTGCAGACCTTTATAATGCTTAGTTAAGCTGTGGTTTTCGTCGGCAGATTTAGACCAGCTAAAAACAATGCTGTTAGTGTTATAAAAGGTAAAATTGCTAGCTCCTTCTAAACCTTCAGCAAGGGTTTTTATAGAGAAGTTGTTACGGTTTAATTGCTTAAGCTCACCATTTAATAAGTACACTAAATATTGGTTATCTGGGCTCCAAATAATGTTACTGGGTTGGCCCGATTCAAATCGATAAAGTGTTTCGTTATTGTCGTTTTTAAGTTCGGTAATTGTAGTTGCTTGATTTGCGGTTTTATCACTGTAAGTGCGTGTTACTGTAATATATTGCTTAGCATTGGGCGCAATAGTTAGGCTGCTGATAGTAGGTGCATCGAATAACTGTTTGGCTGATAAGCGCTTTTGCTGTGATGTACTAAGCGTAATTTTGTCGATGTCAGTTTTTGGTACAAAGTCGAGACTAACTTCGTTCCAATTAGCGACTTGTTGCGCTACTAAAATAGCAGTATGAGAGCCGTTGGTGAGCGCAAGTTTATAGCTGTTTTTATCGCCTTTTTGTAGTTCACCATTAATAAATAGTTGGCCTTGCTCTAACCCTTTTAAGGTAAGGGTACCTTGGCTAAAGCGGGTGGTTTCAATATTAAATTTAAGCGCTTGTAAGCCACCTAAAGTGAGTGCATTTATTTTATTAAATGGCTGCCAACTCTGCTTTTTACCAAATACCGACAAACTAGTTGAATTAGCTTGCAACTGTGGCAGTAAATTATTAACTATAGCGTTGCCGTGTGGCGTTTGAAAAGGCTTTAATTGCATATCTTCGGCAAGTGGGCCTATAAATTGTATTTTTGATTTATCGAGCGGGGCAGCCATGACCGTGAAACTCAAACTACTTAACGTAAAAATGCTAGCAGCTTGTTTTAATAATTTATTTTGTTTGTACCAAGGTGAGCTAAATTTCATGTTTGTGCCTATTATTATTTGGTAATTTGGCCAAATATAGCATGTATTGTTACCATGCTCATACGTTCAACGCATCGGAGAAAAAGTGACCTTACTGATTATTTATATGGTGGTTGCCATAGTTATTTCATTTTTGTGCTCGGTTATGGAAGCTGTACTGCTAAGTATTTCGCCAAGTTATGTTGCTTTACTTCGTAAAAATCAGCCTGCGCTTGCTAAGCAGCTTGAAAAACTTAAAAACAATATAGATCAGCCATTAGCTGCAATTTTAACGCTTAATACAGTAGCGCATACTGCTGGTGCTGCTGGTGTGGGGGCACAAGCTGCCGTTGTTTTCTCAGATGCTGCAGTGGGCATTGCCTCAGCTATTATGACCCTATTAGTGTTAGTGCTTTCTGAAATTATACCTAAAACATTGGGTGCTAATTATTGGCGAGCATTAACACCCAGCGTTACTTACTCTTTGCGCTTTTTAGTTATTTTACTAAAACCTTTTGTATGGTGTGCCCAAAAATTAACTAATTTAATGGGCTCTAAGCACGATGAAGCTTATTACATTCGCCAAGAAATAGAAGCCATGGCAGATATTGGTACAGAGTCGGGGGCGCTTCATGAGGATGAATCTGAAATTATTCGTAATTTGCTGCACTTTAGGCATGCTAAATTGTGTGATTTAATGACGCCGCGAACCGTACTTTTTAAAATCCATAAAGATTTAACCGTAAATCAGTATTTAAATGAGCATGGCTCATCATCCTTTTCTCGTGTATTGGTATTTGATAAAGACGCCGATGACATTGTAGGCTTTGTGCATAAAAACGATATTATGCTGGCGCATCATCGATTAGGTACCGATTGCAAAATAAGTAAATTAATTAAGCCAATTCACACCGTGCCTGAGGGGCATAATGTATCGTCTTTATTGCAAACATTACTTACACAGCGCACACATATTTGCTTAATTGTGGATGAGTATGGTGATGTACAAGGCATTGTTACACTAGAGGATATGATAGAAGCATTAATGGGGCTCGAAATTGTTGATGAGCGAGACCAATCTACTAATATGCGTATGGTTGCAAAGCAGCGTTGGCGACAACGCTTGGCAAACAGCGGCCATATAGTCAGTGATGAAGATAAACACACCCGAGGCGATAATTAACTGCTCGAGCGTGTTTAACTTTAATGTTATGAGTGGGGCGTTTCAGTCCATTCTTTAGCCCACGATACAAACTCTTCTTTAGGTTTGGGGCGGCTAAATAAAAAGCCTTGAATAGCTAAGTTTCTGCGGTAGTGCTTCAAATAGGCTAGCTCTTCAGGGCGCTCAACACCTTCGGCAACTAAATCTAAATGCTCACCGCTTGTTATATTAATTAAAGAGCTAACGACTACCTGAGAAAAAAGGTCAGTTTCTATATTACTAATAAGTGAGCGGTCTATTTTTATTTCTGTAAATGGTAAGCTTCTTAACTGATTCATATTGGTAAAACCTACACCAAAATCATCAAGTGAAATACCAAAGCCATGCATACGCAATCTGTTTAATGTTTCTAATTGGGCAAGGCTTGATAGGGCATGTTGCTCTGTTATTTCAATAATGACATTGCTAGGTGTGAGCTGGTTTAACTGCAAAATAAGAAGCAACTTATTAGGGCAATTTAAGTCGTCAAGCTGAGTTGGAGATAAGTTAAATGCTAGTTTTAAGCTGTGTCCAAGCTGATTTTTTATATTTTCAAAGTCGCTGGTGGCTTTTTCAAATAATGAGAATGTAATTTGATTTATTAAATCCTGCTCCTCAGCAAGGCTAATGAATCGGTTAGGCATTATTACACTGCCATCTTCTTTTGAAACAATACGGGCTAGTACTTCAATACTTTCTATAATATTGGTTTCAGCGTTTACCTTGGGTTGATAGTAAGGTGTGATTTCATCGTTTTCTAATGCTTTAATTAGCTCAATTTTTGTAATAGCAGGTTCTTTAGTTAAAGTGTGGCTATTAAGGTGTGCAATTTTATGCAGCAAATTACCTACTTGGCTTAGTTGCACCGGTTTAGGAATATTACCGATTAGGTGGGCGTTGTGCTGTTTAGCAAGGTTTGCAGCTAAGCTAATTACTTTATGATCCATCTCTGAAACAATAATAATTCCGCCTTGGTAATTTAACTCTCCTAAGTGGCGTATTAATTCCATGCCGTCCATCTCAGGCATATTTAGATCAGTAAAAATGGCGTCATAATAGCTTGGTTCAGCCTGTACTTTTGCTAAAGCGTCTTTAGCACTTAGGCAAGTAGTGATAGTTTCAGATAGCCCTAATTCTTTAAGAATGGCTTCCATAACAATTAAAATAGCCATTGAATCATCAACTACTAAAATATTCGGCACTATTTTTTTCATTGTTATCCTTTCCAATAGTGAATCTAAAAATTTGGTTACTATAAAAGTAGTACTGAGAGCTGCATTTGTCAGTATTTATAATCTTATTTTTATTTAGGGCGTGTTGATCTTTGATGGTTGAATTTGCAGCAGTGTGTTTGGTTTTTAGGCAAGGCGGAGCCTATGAAGTGTGGTTACTCCCCATAAATAGGCGATAACGCAGCATAAATGCCAAACATGCGCTGCCCTTCGGGTTCTGCCTAGGGGCGATAAACTCTTTGTTACTCGGTTTTTACTTAGCCCACTAGGTTACAAACCTCGCGCCGCGATTTAATCGCCCCTAGATTGAACAAATTTCAATCCGCAAAGTTCAACACGCCCTAGAGTAATTAAATAACCTATAACCTAGCCCTCTCGTGTTTTTAAGTTGAACAGGTATACTAGCTGCATTGTTTTAAACGGTCATAAAGATGATAAAAATAGACTTAATGCTAGCCGAACAGCCTTTTACAATAATGTTTTCGGGGCAACAAATAGTACAAATATTTCATAATCAACAAGCAATCTCTTTTGACAACCCTCGAGAGAATTATTATCAATTTAATTTAGATAACAAGCTTATTGGGATCGACAGTACAGAGGTAAATAATCAATCAATTTCGTTATTTGTTGATGATGTATTTGCTACTCAACTTGCATTACCTGCACCGGTAAATAACACACCTAAAAAAGGCTTTTTAGGACTGGCGGCACTGGGCTTTAAGTTATTTAAAAGTGCAAAAGTAATTAAGGTGGCGCTAGCGGGGGCATCAGTTGCTGGCTATGCGTGGCTATTTAGCATTGAATTTGCGCTGATGCTTATTGCGTGTTTAGTAGTACATGAATATGGGCACGTAAGAGCCATGAAATACTTTGGCATAAAAACCAAAGGTATTTACCTTATTCCCTTTGTAGGCGGGCTTGCTGTAAGCGACGATAAAATAACAACTCGCTGGCAAGATGTGGTTATATCACTAATGGGTCCTGCATTTGGCTTATTCACCTCTGTACTGGGTGTGGTTTTGTATTACGCCACTGAAATGGATATATTTGCAGGTGTTGCGGTATTAAGCGCACTGCTTAACTTATTTAACCTACTACCCATTTTACCCCTTGATGGCGGGCATGTATTAAAAAGTATCAGCTTTTCAATGCGCTCTTGGGTTGGTTTAAGTGTGTGTTTACTCGGTGTGTTATTTGGCTTATGGCTTAGTTATACATTTGGTTTAATGTTACTGGTATTCTTTTTGTTTGTAGGCGCACTGGAAATTGTATTTGAATGGCGAGGCCGTCATTACTCGCATTTATTGCCGCTTGATAAATACGGCCAAGGCTTTTCAGCCGCTATGTACGCTATTGTAGTTGCAGGCCATGTGGCAGTGATGATGCATTTTGCAGACTCTGAAAACCCAATACTTAGCCTACCGATGACGATTTTATCGAGCTAACGATTGTGCGCGCAGTTAACTTTTAACTGCGCGCAAAGCTTCATTAATAAAAGCTCAATACCAGCGATATAAATACCCCCGTTACAAATAGCTGCACCACACAAAAACCCATGATATCTTTTGCTTTTAAGCCTGCTATTGCCAATACGGGTAATGCCCAAAAGGGTTGAATTAAATTGGTCCACGCATCGCCCCACGCAACAGCCATAGCAACGCGTGATATATCGGCGCCCAGCTCTTGCGCTGCGGGTATAACAATAGGTGCTTGTACTGCCCATTGGCCGCCGCCAGAAGGTACAAACATATTAACGAGTCCTGCACTTATAAAGCTAAAAAATGGCAAGCTATCGGCATCTGCTACGGCAATAAAACCACGTGATATTTGCTGCGCTAAACCGCTATCGACCATAACGGCCATAATCCCTGCATAAAACGGAAATTGAATAACAATGCCTGCGCCGCTAGGAATTGCTTGTTGTAAGCTATTAAGTAAGTTATGCGGTATTTGGTGTAATGTAATGGCTAAAAACAAGAACACCGCAATAACGCTATTAAGATTTAAGCTACCGCCTACAAATATAAAGTAATACGCCAAATAACACAGGCCGAGCAAGCCAATTGCTATGCCAAGCAGTTTACTGTGTTCTAAATGTTGAGCCGGGCGGGTTATGTTTTCATTATGAGCGGGGGATTCTTTTATTAGCGCTGGGTCTACATATACGCTGTTTTTATCACTGGGTAGCATGTAGCGGTTAACCAGCGGCATAATAATAAATAAGCCAATTAATATTGCTATGTTAAAACCAGCAAACAGTGTTTGTTCAGTACTAATTATACCAATGCTACTTTGTGAAAAGTGCCCCTCGGTAGCAATGGTGAGCGGGATAGAGCCTGCTAAACCGCCATGCCATACTACAAAGCCCGAGTAGGCACTGGCTACTAACAACCTGTAATCAACTTTTGTTTTTTTAGCAATGGCTTTAGCAAATAAAGCGCCAACCACTAAGCCAAACCCCCAATTTAACCAGCTTGCTAAGAGCGAGATAAGTGTGACTAAAATAATGGCTTTTGGCGCCGTACTGGCAAGCGTAGCTAGTTTTTCTAATAGTTTATTTATAGGCGGTGTACTTGCGAGCATATAGCCGGTAATAAGCACTAACAGCATTTGCATGGCAAAGCTCAGTAGGTTCCAAAAACCACTCCCCCATGCGTTAATAACTTCAATACTGGTTGAGGGGGTAAATAGGCTAGCGCCTAGTAAGGTAATAATGCTTAGCAATATTACAAATATAAAGGGATCGGGTAAGTAGCGCTCTACTAATTTAGTAAATGGTGTGGCAATTTTATTTAGCATAGTGTGTCTGTGTGTTTTTTATTCTTAATATAATTAATCATGCTCTTAGCTGATTAGCAAACCCGCATTTAGTCTTATATTGGTCGGGGTGGTTTACCTATAAAAGTTGAGCGAATTTTAATCCTAGAAGGCCAACAGCTCCTACTTAAAAGCTTAAACATTGCTTAAAAGCATGGCTTACAGTAACGTACTGTTTATAGATAATTTACTAACAAAGATTTTGTATTATGCCGGTAATATTTAAGAGGCTAGCGCTACTTGTTCGTGCTCATATTGATCAGTTGAGTTGGCAGGCAGTAGCACTTGCAATATTAACTCACATGTTACTAACGTGGGGGCTATTGTACGTAGCTAATGAGCATGCGCTTACATCGTTTACTACCTTTTTTTACTACTACACAGTTACAACCTCAACGGTGGGTTATGGTGATTTTAGCCCAACTAGCGAGCTCGGCCGCTGGGTTGTAGCATTAATACAAATTCCGTTTGGTTTAGCTTTATTTGGCGTTCTGTTAGGAAAAACAGGGCAAACAGTAACTTACTTAATTAGGCGCGCTATGACTGGTGATAAAAACTTTGCTCACAGTAACAACCACATCATTATTTTTGGTTGGCACGATACTCGTACAAAAAAGATGATTGATTATATTCTTGCCGATACCAAGCGCACTGACCGCCGTATTTTATTGGCGGTTACTGAGCAAATGGATCACCCATTTTTAACCAACGAAAACGTCGACTTTGCCCGTCTTACTAGCTTTACTGATTTAGAAGAGTTAGAGCGTGTTGCAATAAACCGTGCCGATAAAGTGATTATTGATGGCCAAGACGACGACCAAACATTTACAACGGCGCTGCGTATTAGTCGTTTAGTTAAAAAAGAGTGCCATATAAGCGCTCATTTTTTAGATGAAACCAAAGTAGATATGCTGCTTGAGCATTGCCAAAATGTTGAGTGCAGCAGTGCTAAATCGGCAGAGATATTAGTGCGTTCAATGCAAGATCCTGGCTCAAGCCGGGTACAAGAAGAACTGCTTTCTACTTTGCATGGCGATACTCAATTTAGTTTAGCGATCCCCGAAGGTTGTAGTGATATGGAATTTGGCACTTTATTTCATCATTTTAAGCATGACTACGATGCAATTTTATTAGGCATTGCGCATAACCTAAGTGCACAAAATATGGATTTAAACCCACCACTTGATTACAAAGTAAGTGAAGGCGATATATTACACTATATCGCGCTGGAGCGCGTTTTAACTAGCGAAGTGGATTGGCAGAGCTTGGCAAAATAATGAATGAAGTTGTATTTTTAATTATTATTTTAAGCGCTTATATTTTACCTGTCGTTATAGTAGTAAATAGTAAGCGCACCCAAGGCCACGAAAAAAACGGCTGGCTAATAGGCGTTATTATATTTTCGTGGCTTGGTCTTGTAATGTACTTTGCTATTGTGCCAAAGCATGGTCGCAAAAAAAGAAAGAAGAAAAAATCGTCATAATATTATTCTAATTGCTTAAGTTTATGCTCTATTAGCGGGTCGTCAGGCACAATTTGCTGTGCGACCTCCAATAGCTGAATTGCATCGTTGGGGTGATCATCTTGATGCTTAAGCGCCACATCAATTAATGGTTGAATATCAATTTTGGCCTGATGCTCCTGCACGTGCACTTCTTTTTCATCGGCTAAAATTTTATGTGCGGTACTTAACAATGCTAAGCGGTGAAGAGAGCTTGCATTAGCCTTATTCAGGCTCTGATAATACTCTTCTTTTAAACGCAGTGTTTTGGTTTGCAGGCGAAACTGCGCAATATCAATTTGCTGGTGGCGAATAAAATCGACAGCAACTTGTTTATAAAAACCAAATTTACTCAAATAAGTAGCATGAGTGCCGTGCCCCATACCAAATACACGCAAATGAGTCAGCTGCGGGTAACGCTTAGCATGTAAGCGGTCTATTTTATTGGTAGGGTCATAAATTATATACCCTTTAGCCTGGCCTAAATCGAGGTCGTTATACTCACTTTGCCAATCAAACTGTTGTGCAAGCGCAGTGCTTGAACGGTTATCCCAAGGGACTATTTCGGTATTTTTGGTACTGACAGGGTGAAAGAATAGCACGTGATCGAGTTTTAATAATTTTGCAAATGCGCCCACAGCAAAACCACCACGGCTTAAGCCATAGCCTAAACGGCACTTAAATGGGCTAAGTAAGGTTGATAGTTGTTCTAAAAAGAAAATCAAATTACGGCTTCTAAACCAATTACTTGTACCTAAGTGCTGAAATGAAATTACATTAACGTTTTGTTTTTGTGCTAAATGAAAACCCCAAGGGGCAAAGTTATCGGTCAGATCTTGCTCTTGTACGTTGGTACCTGCGGGGGAGAATGTAAAAAGCAGGGGCTTATTTATATCAACAAAGTCATATTTTACGTACACATCACCGAGTAAGTCACCGCCGTTTATAGGCAGCTTAGTTTGTTGTTCATCACGACAAAGCGTTAACCATTCATCTAACCAATACAGTAATTTCATTAATCCCCCAATTATATCTTGGCGGGGATCGTATCAAACCCGGCTAAAAGAGGTCAAACATAGCCAGGTTGTAAGCTAGATAAGTGTTTTTAATTGCTCATGGCAATTATTTCGTTCCAATCGTTTTTGGTAACTGGCATAACTGAAAGGCGACCAGCTTTTTTAAGCGCAAGCTCGGTTATAGCATTGTTAGCTTTTATATCTTTTAAGCTAGCTCGTTTATTTAAATGGTTTTTATATGTAACTTCAACAACAAACCAGCGCGGTTTATCATTAGCGGCCTTTGCATCGTAATAATCGCTACTTAAATCAAACTGTGTTGGATCTGGATAGGCCTCACATGTCACTGTGGCTATACCTACAACCCCTACAAGTTTGCAGCTTGAATGGTAAATCATTACTTGGTCGCCCAGCTTTATATCATCACGTATAAAATTACGCGCTTGATAATTACGTACACCTTCCCAAAGTGTCGTTTGGTTTGGTGCGTTTTTTAAATCATCAATTGAAAATGCATCGGGTTCTGTTTTAAACAACCAATAAGACATAGCGTCATTCCTAACAAAGATTTACATAGTTGTAGTCTATAGTATCATTAACTTATCAGGGGATTGAGGAAGAAATAATGAGCCAAGTATTAGATGATTTATTGTCGTTGTTAACGCTTGAAGAAATTGAGCAAGGTTTATATCGCGGACAAAGCCAAGATTTAGGTTTTGGTGCTGTATTTGGCGGTCAGGTTATGGGGCAGGCGCTTTCTGCTGCAAAAGAAACATTACCTGAAGGGCGAATAGTTCACTCATTACATTCTTACTTTTTACGCCCAGGCGATGCAGCTAAACCCATTGTCTACGATGTAGAAACCATACGTGATGGAAAAAGCTTTAGTACGCGCCGTGTAAAAGCTATTCAGTACGGTAAGCCTATTTTTTACATGACTGCGTCTTTTCAAGGTGAAGAAGAGGGTTTATCGCATCAGGCAACTATGCCAAATGTGCCGCCACCAGAAGAGCTGCGTTCATCACTTGAGTTTTACCAAGAAAATGCTGCACATATTCCAGAGGTAATTCGTAATAAGTTTATTCGCGAAATGCCAATTGAAATGCGCCCGGTGACTTTTCATAACCCATTTAAGCCTGAAGCAATAGAGCCGGTAAAGCACATTTGGTTTAAAGCTAATGGTGAAATGCCAGACGATCAGCGCATTCATAATTACTTACTTGCTTATGCTTCAGATTTTGAGTTTTTGCCAACTGCGCTTCAGCCGCACGGTGTATCGTTTATGCAGCCAAATATGCAAGTGGCGACAATTGACCATGCTATGTGGTTTCACCGCTCGTTTAGATTAGATGATTGGATTTTATATACAATCGACAGCCCAAGCGCTAGCTCAGGCCGAGGATTAGTTAGAGGACAGTTTTTTGATCGCCAGGGCAATTTAGTCGCTTCAACAATACAAGAAGGGGTTATGCGCCAGCGCTAACCCTTACACAGCGATAAAGTGCTAGTTGCACTGACCTTGCACTATATCGCTAATTGATTGCCAAATTCGAGCTGGCAATAACGTTTTAAGGTGCATGTAAGTTTCACAAAGTTGTGTGCTACCCACTAAACCGTTTTCACCTTCTGTTATTAAAAACTCACCGCGTAAGTTATCAATAAAGCTAACCAGTACTTTTTTGTCAAAAAACTCAGGCGTTTTAATACCATGAAGAGTCCCTAAGCGCTCTGCAAGTACTTGGCTTTCACGTTCAAGCTCAGCTTTTTCAATGCCATTACTGGTTTGAATAAAGCCAATAACAATAGCGTAACGTTGCAGTGTAAAGCTAAGTGCTCTGCCTAGCATTTCTAGTTTAGCTAAACAGTCATTTGTGTTGGTGATGTGAATATTATCACCATCAATTTCTATTAAGTTTTGATCTGCAAAGTTAGCCAAAATGCGTGTAATGTAGTTTTCATCCAGCTCTTGCAAGTACCACTCTTTAGCAAATAAAGGGTAAAACGCTTTTACTAATTGCTCACATTGTCCAATGGTTGTGCTGTGCTGCTTAAATAAGTGCAGCGCAAGTAAGCTAGGCACTGCAAACAAGTGCAAAATGTTATTACGATAGTAGTTGAACAAGATTTTTTCTTTTTCGCTAATCGCAATAATTTCACCAAATTCATCGCTAATCACTTCAAATTTATTAAGCTTTAAAGCATGCGTTAATAGCTGCTCAGGTGATTCATCTGGTGCGGTTACTTTTTCGCTATAGCTGGCATCGCGTTGCAGGCGTAAATAAAAATCTAGTTGTGCTAACAGCTTTGGTTTACTCAGTGCGTGCTTATCGTTAACTAGTAATATCATTGCTAGTAAGTTAACGGCATTAAGTGCAGCTGCATTGTTTATTTTAACCATTACCTGATCGGCAAGGGCGGCTACTTGTGGGCCTAGCCATTGTGGTTTTTGTACATCAGTTGGATGGATTGCATCGCGCCAATCTGGTTGGTTCTCATTTAAATATTGGTTTACAGAAATTGGATCGCCAAAGTTTAAATAACCACGCCCATAGTTTTTAAGGTTTTTAATGGCTTTAAATATGCCAAAAATAGACTCACCTTTTTTGTCTTTACCGGCCAGCTCTTTAAGGTATGTATTTATTTCCATTACGTGCTCGTAGCCAATGTATACCGGTACAATAGAAACAGGGCGGTCTATGCCACGTAACATAGCTTGTAGAGTCATAGCGAGCATGCCTGTTTTTGGCGGTAGTAGTCGCCCAGTTCGGCTGCGTCCGCCTTCAGTGTAAAACTTAACTGAGTAGCCTTTAATAAATAGCTGACTTAAATATTCTTTAAATACGGCCGAATATAGTTTATTACCAGCAAACGAACGGCGAATAAAAAATGCTCCCGAGCGACGAAAAATCCCCCCGGCAGGGAAAAAGTTAAGATTAATGCCCGCTGCAATGTGAGGTGGCACTAAACCTTGATGATAAATCGCGTAGGTAAGAAGCAGATAATCCATGTGGCTTCGGTGGCACGGCATATAAATAATTTCGTGGCCTTTATTAGTTAGCTCGTGGATTTGCTCTGTGTACTTTACGTCAATACCGTTATATAGCTTGTTCCATAACCATGTTAAAAAGCGCTCAGCCACACGTATCATTGCTTCAGAGTAATTTGCGGCTATTTCATCAAGTAACTTAAGTGCATTTTGGCGCGCTTCTGTTTGGCTTATATTTTTAGATTTAGCTTCATCTTGAATGGCTTTTTTTATTGTTGGTGAAGCAAGAAGAGAGTTAAACAATTGCTCACGAGAAGGCATTTTAGGGCCAGTTGCCGCAAGTTTTTGGCGCTTAAAATGTACGCGTGCAACACGCAGTAGTTTATGTGGCAGCTCACTTACGTCAGCTTTTTCATTAACTAATAATGATAAATCGAGCGGTTGGCTAAATCTAATAAAGTTATCTCGTCCAGAAAACAACACAACAAAAAACTTCCTAAACCAGCTTGGCGTAAGAGAGTGTGTTATTAAAGTACGTAGCCCTGGCTTTTCTTTACCAGGATCGCGCCCCCACAAAATAGTAACAGGCACTACCTGCACATTCTTTTGCCCACTATTTAATAAGTGCTCAACAATCTCTTTGCCTTGTGCAAGCGCATTGGTTGGTTTAGCTTCGTCACCAAATAGTGGCGGTGGATTTTTAATGCCAATAAAACGATCGAGTTGTTTATTACCTAATACTTGTTCTTCAGTTGGACTAGGTAAGCCATGCTTTTTACACACACGAGCAAGTGCCGCTAAGTCAAAGCGTGAATTTAGTCGCACTATATAAAATGTAGGATATTGAGGGTTTAGCTCATACTGCTCAATCGGATTCTCAGGAAGCACTTTGCTTTTAACTAGTAAGCGGCTTACTCCAGCAGAAAGAACATTTAAACAATAATTAAAAATACGCATCGCCTCACCATATTGAGAGTATTAAAAGCAAAATAAGCCCATAGGATACCATAATATCTGCTCAATCCGTTATTTTGCGTAATTGGTTATGAGCTAATAATTGACCGCAAGTGACAGTATAGGTTCAAGTATAGTTATTTATTATCTAGTACATAACGGGCTGTAGCTTATTTAATCGGATACTCGGTTTTAATTCTTTTCTAATTAGTTGTTGCATTTATCACCAATATCAATATAATACGCAGGCTTTCAAAATTCCCCCGGGAACTTGAAAGGATAAGTTAAGCTTGGATTTCAAGCTAATAAACAGGAGTTCCGATTTGGAACTCAACGTAGATATAGATTAACAACCGGCATCTTAATTATTAAGATTGTTTCGGTCGTTTTTTTATGCTCTTTAAATGCTCTTTATATTGAGGTTTAAGAATGTCAAATCAACGCATTCGTATTCGCCTAAAAGCTTTTGACCACCGTTTGATTGACCAATCAACGGCGGAAATCGTGGAAACTGCGAAACGCACTGGCGCACAAGTACGTGGTCCAATTCCACTACCTACACGCTTTGAACGTTTTACTGTACTTACATCACCGCACGTTAATAAAGACGCGCGTGATCAGTACGAGATCCGCACCCATAAACGTCTGATCGACATCGTAGAACCAACTGACAAGACTGTAGACGCTCTAATGCGTTTAGACCTTGCTGCTGGTGTTGATGTTCAAATCAGCCTGGGTTAATCGAAAGATTAGAGAGGTTATAGGAAAATGGCATTAGGTCTAGTCGGTCGTAAAGTGGGTATGACACGTATCTTCACTGAAGATGGTGTATCTATCCCTGTGACAGTTATTGAAGCGACTCCTAACCGCATTGCTCAGATCAAATCTGACGCAACAGACGGTTATAACGCGCTTCAAGTAACCGCAGGCACTAAAAAAGCAAGCCGTGTAAACAAAGCTTCAGCGGGTCATTTCGCTAAAGCTGGTGTTGAAGCGGGTCGCGGTCTGTGGGAATTCCGCCTAAATGGTGGTGAAGGCGATTTTGAAGTAGGCGCAGAGCTTACTGTTGAATTATTCAACGAAATCAACAAAGTTGACGTAACCGGTACTTCTAAAGGTAAAGGTTTCCAAGGTGGTGTTAAGCGCTGGAATTTCAGCATGCAAGACGCTACACATGGTAACTCTCTATCTCACCGTGCTCCTGGTTCAATCGGTCAAAACCAATCACCTGGTAAGGTGTTTAAAGGTAAGAAAATGGCCGGTCATATGGGTGCTGAGCGTGTAACGACTCAAAACTTAGAACTAGTTCGCGTTGACGCTGAGCGTAACTTGCTATTAGTTAAAGGTGCTGTACCTGGAGCTATCGGCGGTGACGTTATCGTTAAACCAGCTGTTAAAGCATAAGTCCTGGAGATTTAGTGATGGAATTAGCAATTAAAGACGCTTCTGGCGCTCTTGAAGTTTCTGAAGCTACTTTTGGACGTGAGTTTAACGAAGCATTAGTACATCAAGTAGTTGTTGCATACGCAGCAGGTGCTCGTCAAGGTACTCGTGCTCAGAAGACACGTTCTGAAGTAAGCGGTGGTGGTAAAAAACCATGGGCTCAAAAAGGTACTGGCCGTGCACGTGCTGGTACAATCCGTAGTCCAATTTGGCGTTCAGGTGGCGTTAGCTTCGCAGCTAAACCACAAGACCACAGCCAAAAAGTAAACCGTAAAATGTACCGCGGTGCGATCAAAAGCATCTTATCTGAATTAGTTCGTCAAGAGCGTTTAATCGTTGTTGAAAGCTTTGGTTTAGAAGCACCAAAGACAAAAGAATTAGTTTCTAAGCTTAAAGAACTTGAGCTTAAAGATGTTCTTATCGTGACTGAAGAAGTAGATGAAAATCTTTTCTTATCGGCACGTAACCTTTATAAGGTTGACACGCGTGATGTAGCTGGTATCGACCCTGTAAGCTTAATTGCTTTCGACAAGGTACTTATTACAGCCGCTGCTGTTAAGCAACTTGAGGAGGCGCTAGCATGATCCGTGAAGAACGTCTTTTAAAAGTGATCCTTGCTCCACATATCTCTGAAAAAAGCACAATTGCTGCTGAAGAAAACAACACGATTGTTTTTAAAGTAGTAAATGACGCAACTAAAGCTGAAGTTAAAGCAGCAGTTGAGAAGCTTTTTGAAGTAGAAGTAACGGGTGTTCGCACACTTAACGTTAAGGGTAAAACAAAACGTACTGGCGCACGTTTCGGTCGTCGTAGCGACTGGAAAAAAGCTTACGTTACTCTTAAAGAAGGCAGCGAGCTAGACTTTGTCGGCGGCGCCGAGTAATAAGGGGATAGAATTATGGCACTTCAAAAGTGTAAGCCTACTTCTGCGGGCCGTCGTCACCTAGTTAAAGTGGTTAACCCAGATTTACATAAGGGTAAGCCATACGCACCACTTTTAGAGAAAAACTCTAAATCAGGTGGTCGTAATAACAATGGTCGTATTACGGTTCGTCATATCGGTGGTGGTCATAAGCAGCATTACCGTTTAATCGATTTTAAACGTACTAAAGATGGCATTCCAGCCACTGTTGAGCGTTTAGAATATGATCCAAATCGTAGCGCAAACATCGCTCTTGTATTATATGCAGACGGTGAGCGTCGTTACATTATCGCACCTAAAGGCTTAAAAGCTGGTGATGCAATCCAGTCTGGTGTTGATGCACCAATCAAACCTGGTAATGCATTACCTATGCGCAATATGCCTGTAGGTTCGACTGTTCACAACGTAGAATTAAAACCAGGTAAAGGTGCTCAAATCGCACGTTCTGCTGGTGCATACGTTCAAATCCTTGCTCGTGATGGTCAATATGTAACATTACGTCTTCGTTCAGGCGAAGTTCGTAAAGTTGAATCTGATTGTCGTGCGACTCTAGGTGAAGTAGGCAATGCTGAGCATATGCTTCGTTCACTTGGTAAAGCAGGTGCAAATCGCTGGCGTGGTATTCGTCCGACAGTTCGTGGTGTTGCCATGAACCCGGTTGATCACCCACACGGTGGTGGTGAAGGTCGTACATCTGGTGGTCGTCATCCTGTGTCTCCATGGGGTAAACCGACTAAGGGTGCGAAGACGCGTAAGAACAAGCGTACGGATAAATTTATAGTACGTCGTCGTACTAAGTAATATTGAGGAATAGCCATGCCACGCTCTCTCAAGAAGGGTCCTTTTATAGACCTACACTTGCTGAAGAAGGTAGAGAAAGCTTTGGAAAGCGGTGAAAAGAAGCCAATTAAAACTTGGAGCCGTCGTTCAATGATCATACCTAACATGATCGGATTGACCATTGCTGTCCATAATGGTCGCCAGCACGTGCCAGTTTTCGTTTCTGACGAAATGATTGGTCACAAACTAGGTGAATTTGCACCAACTCGCACTTACCGTGGCCATGCTGCGGATAAGAAAGCGAAGAAACGATAAGAGGGGAAGATAAATGCAAGCATTAGCTAAACATAAATTCGCCTCTGGTTCGGCGCAAAAAGCTCGTCTAGTTGCAGACCAAATTCGCGGACTACCTGTAGACCGCGCATTAGAAATCCTGGCGTACAGCCCTAAAAAAGCGGCTGTATTAGTTAAGAAAGTACTTGAGTCTGCTATTGCTAACGCAGAGCATAACGAAGGTGCTGACATTGATGAGCTTCGTGTAACTACGATTTTTGTGGACGATGGTCCAACAATGAAACGTATTATGCCACGTGCTAAAGGACGCGCAGACCGCATCCTTAAGCGTACAAGCCACATCACTGTTGTGGTTTCAGATAGCTAGGAGTATAAGTAATGGGACAAAAAGTTCATCCTACTGGTATTCGCCTAGGTATATCTAAACCTTGGGTTTCTACCTGGTACGCGAGTTCAAAAGATTTCTCTGATCAGCTTTTTGGCGATCACAAAGTACGTAAATTCCTTACTAAGGAATTAAAAGCGGCTTCTGTGTCTAAAATCGTTATTGAGCGCCCAGCTAAATCTATCCGTGTAACAATTCATACGGCTCGTCCGGGTGTTGTTATCGGTAAAAAAGGCGAAGACGTAGAAAAATTACGTCAAGCGGTAACTAAGATTGCTGGTGTACCTGCTCAGATTAATATTTCTGAAGTACGTAAACCAGAACTTGATGCACAACTAGTAGCAGACGGCATTGCCTCTCAACTAGAGCGTCGTGTTATGTTCCGTCGCGCTATGAAGCGTTCGGTACAAAATGCAATGCGCATCGGTTCTAAAGGGATCAAAGTTGAAGTTAGCGGTCGTCTTGGCGGCGCAGAAATCGCACGTTCAGAATGGTATCGTGAAGGTCGTGTACCTCTACATACTCTTCGTGCTGATATCGACTACGCAACTTCTGAAGCCTTAACCACTTATGGTATCATTGGTGTTAAAGTTTGGATCTTCAAAGGCGAAGTTATTGGTGGTTTACCACTAGTACAAGAGCAAGAGAAGCCAGCTAAACGCGCACCAAAGAAAGCCAAGAAAAGTGCTAAGTAGAGGTAGCGAGTAATGTTACAGCCAAAACGTACAAAATTCCGTAAAATGCACAAAGGCCGCAACCGCGGTTTAGCGCAAAACGGTAACAAAGTAAGCTTCGGTACTTTCGGTTTGAAAGCTACTGGTCGTGGCCGCATGACTGCTCGTCAAATCGAAGCAGCTCGTCGTGCTATGACGCGTCACGTGAAACGTCAAGGTAAAATCTGGATCCGTGTCTTCCCTGACAAGCCGATCACAGAAAAACCTCTTGAAGTTCGTATGGGTAAAGGTAAAGGTTCTGTTGAATATTGGGTTGCTGAAATTCAGCCTGGTAAAGTACTTTACGAAATGGAAGGTGTTTCAGAAGAGCTTGCTCGTGAAGCGTTTGACCTTGCAGCTCGTAAACTGCCATTCAAAACAACTTTCGTAACTCGGACGGTAATGTGATGAAAGCAAGCGAACTAAAAGATAAAAGCGTAGAAGAGCTTAATGCTGAACTTCTAGGACTTCTTCGTGAGCAATTTAATATGCGCATGCAAGCAAGCACTGGTCAGTTAGCTCAGACACACACGCTAAGAACAGTACGTCGCGATATCGCGCGTGTAAAAACAATTATTAACCAGAAGGCAGGTCAATAATGAGCGATAAAATTCGTACTCTTCAAGGCCGTGTAGTAAGCGACAAGATGGAAAAATCTTTCACTATCGCTATCGCACGTTACGTGAAGCACCCAATCTATGGGAAATTCATTAAACGTACAACTAAGCTACACGTACATGACGAAAACAACACAGCAAAAGCGGGTGACGTAGTTACTATCCGTGAATGTGCACCAATTTCTAAGAATAAATCTTGGACTTTAGTAGACGTTGTTTCTAGTCCAAAACAAGCTTAATTTTTAATTAAGTTAGTTTTGTAAAAAAGCCCCGGCATTAGCTGGGGCTTTTTGTTTGCGTTTAAAAAAGCTGTAGGTGTGAAGCTTTCAGTTGTCAGCTGTTCTAAGTGAAGTAATACCAACCTGCATAAATCTTTGATCAATTTAACGAATTAAATTGCACTATAACGTCGTTAAAAATTTTTATTTAGAACAACTAGATACAAAAATTTTTGCCTAGTTCTAGCGTGATTTTCTTAACGTTAAATAGACCTCATATATAAGCAGATTGGTATAAAGCGCCGTAACTTGGTGAGTCTAGAAGTCCCGAGGAGAAAGAGCGCCACGAATATGTAAGAGTAGGTAATACCAACCCGCAATAGTACTAAATCTATTTGAGGGATTAAATTTGACGCTAACTGCGCTAAAAATTTCTGATATACGACTGCGTGGATGCTGAAGGTAGAGCAATGCAGGATCAATTGCTGAGAACAATTAAATAAAAATAAGGGGTTTATAAATTAATAAACCTATGCCTTTGTGTAAATAGGGCGGTAACAATAGATATTAATATGCACACTACAGAGGCTACAACTAGGATGCGGTTCTCGATTCGACTTACTTGCCTTTCGCCTACAATTTGGTAGGTAACATCTCCTTCAATAAACCGCTCACCTTGATATTGCTGACTTACATTAAACGCTAAAAAATCATCTAGTTTTGCCTGATAGGTAAAGTAGGTTTCTGGATAAAAAATCTCGTAGTGGGTACAAAGCCAAATGGTAATAGCCAAAATTAACATCAAAGTACACACTATCGCTAACTTAGGAGTTTGTGCTGCCTTTATGGGAGAAGCCGGTAAATATTCATTAAAGCTAATGCCATAACAGCTACTTAATTTTTCAAGTACTTCGGGAGATGGTATGAACTGCCCATTTTCAAGTTTTGATAGATATGATTGTTGAAGTCCAATTTCGCGTGCAGCAAAAGCTTGAGTCCATTTTTTATCTGATCTTAGGCGCTTTAACTCCATTCCCAACGCTTGCATAAACCTTGCTCTTATTATTAGTAAACAATTTTATTATCGCTAAAAATTGTATTTATAAATACCCTAATAAGTAATATTCATACCTATTAATACAAAGAATATTATGAATATTAGTAGCTTATATATTAAATAGCGCAATTTCAGTTATGCTCAACCCTAACGCTACTAAGGAGCTATAAAATGTTAAACAAATATACTTGCGCTATTTTAGTGCTTATAGGAGCATTTTTTTATACGAATGCTAGTTATGCTGAGCCTGTTTTTGCAATTAAAGCCAGTATTTATAAACTTAAAAACCAAGTTACCGTTGATAGTAAAATTGAAGAAACCCTAAAAAGCTTGAGTCCTATCCATCAACCCCAGTTACTTACTTTGTTAGACAAAAGTGCGCTGATAGAAATTGGTGATGAGAAGAAGCTAACAGCGCTAGAGGTAAAACCAAATAAAGATGGCAGCTACTTTAATGCCAGTATGAAACTTAAAGAGCAAGTTGATGGGAAGTGGCAATCTATCTCTTCTTTTATGCCGCAGATCCCAAACGGTCAAACAGTCTATTTAAGCCGAACTTTTACAGATAAGGTTTGGCTTATTAAAATTACAGGTAAACGCTACGAGTCGTTAGAGTTAGGACAGCAGGCACTAAGTAATAATAATTGGTAGATAAGCATACTTACGTTGAGTTGGAGGCTTGTTTGCTACAATAAAAGTTTCATATTACTTATTTGGAAAATACAAATATGCGCGCTAGTATGTTCCAATAAATATACATGGAAAGTAGCATGACCAAGCAGTTAGTTTTAATTATAGGTAATGGCCCTGTAGAAGACGATATCAGTAAATCGATAAACAGCTTTGATAGAGTGGTGCGTTTCAATATGTGTGCAAACATGCCAGAACACTTAGGTCTTAAATGTACTGATTTATGGTTAGTCGGTAGGGGTAAGCAAGGTTTAAAATTTACCACGGCATTTCCAGCTATAGATATAAAGCGGCTGCAAAATGTCATGATCACCGACCCTAAACCTAATTTATTTACTCAAACCTTTTACAAGCTAATTCAGCGTAAGGGCTGTATTGATCATGGTAATAAAATAACGCTCAAATATAGTGAATATGCAAATGTAGACCGAATTCCTCTGCGCGAAAAAAATGCTTTTTTAAAACATTTGCATATTTTTGGCAAACCCGCTTTTAAACCAAAAGCGCCAAGCTCTGGGGTGTTAGCTATTGAGTACTTTTTAAAGCAACAAGCACAAGTGTATATTACCGGCTTTGGTTTTAAGGGGTGGAAACGCCACCCCTGGAATCTAGAAAAGCTGTATGTGGAGTCACTTATTGCTGAGCAAAAAGTACAGGTATTAAAAAGCCCCAGTCAGTGCTGAGGCTAAAACCTTATAAACTATTTACTACCAAATCATGTCTACAAATTCAGGGTGGTCGATATACGGATTACGATTCCCTTGAAACTCATAAACGGCTTGGTTGCGGTCAAGCTCCATTTGGCTAACAGGGTCTGCGTTATGCCAATTAAGCAGCATGGTTACAACCCAACTCTCGAATACTTGATTGCTTGTACCATTAAGTACTGCATTACTTGCAGTTGTGTTATTTTGCCACGAACCTATTACGTTCTCGTAGCGCGTAGCCATATAAAAATAAGCACGCGCAAAGTCACCCTTAAACTCATCTATTGGCTCAAATACAGTACCAGAGTAGTTTAATGAACTTGTTGCTGTGCCTACCTTGCTACCGTTAGTTGATGTAAATGATGCACTAGCTACTTCACCAAATGGATAGTTACTACGTTTTGAGTTTACATAACCGTCAGTTGCGTAAATGTGGTGCACGTCTGAATTCATTGGCTCATTTGTGCCGCCAAACCAGCTTTTAGGGAACGAATGCTCACGGTTATAGCAATTACCTTCTCCACTATAATTACCACACTGATCGCTTACAGCAGTGTATGTGTAACTATCGCTGCCGTTAGGCTTTTCACTGTACATATCTAAAATGCTGTTATCGTTTTCAAAGTATTTATCGCGTGCTGATGAATCGTAAAAATTCCAAATAGCAGAGTAACCTTGCGAGCTGTGGTTGTTGATAATGTTGTAAAGCTCAGTTTTTAAAGCATAACCGGATAGCCCTTGAGTTGTAACATAGTATCCCGTAGGCGTTGGGTTTGTTCCATCGCCATCACCTAAAGTAAATGAAGTGCTGTCGGTACTGTTAAAGCTTGCACCATTTGCAAGCTCTGTAGAGCCTTGAGTAAGCGTATAGCTACCGTTGCCAACATTACAACACATGCCGTCTCCGTAGCTGTCACTTACAACAAGTGTATATGCGCCATCAGTTAAGCACAGTTGTTCATTGTATTGGGTGTTTGATGCATAACCACTGCCATTAGCAACGCTGCTACCTTGGTCATTATTAACCGCCCAGCTGGTTTCGCTACCGTAGTTATCTGTATTCAACGTCAAAGTGAGGCTATTGTCGTTGCAACTTGTTGAGGAGCTGCCATCGGTATTAGGTAAAAAGTTGTCGATATAAACGGTTTCACTACCATCAAAGCCGCTTACATCATAAAAGCGAAGCCCTACATTAATTATTTTATTACTGCTTGGCGTATAGCTATGGCTTATAGTTTGCCATTGATTAGTTTGTGCTTGGTTTGAATAGCCTTGATAACCATCTATATACAAGCGTGCTTTAACTTTACCTTCGGTGTGGTAAACATCCACAGAAAATTCATATGTTTTACCTGCTTCAACGCTTATTTGTTGTAGTAGATCGGTATTGCTTTGCGAAGCTGTCTTTACATTTATAGCTGCGGCGCTACTACCGCTTTTAACTGTACTGGTTGAGTGCGTTAAGCTGATTCCGCTATCAATGGTGGTCCAAGAGCTAGGTGTATTGCCAGTCCATTGTTCAAAGTCACCATTGGCTACGTTAGCCATAGTGGGTAGGGCTGCTAATAATATAGCGCTGCCTAATAATTTAGTTTTATATTTCCCGTGTAACATGGTTGTTCCTATTTTTATAGTTGAATAAATAACATACACTAATGGCGCTTGGTTACAAAATTGTTAAATTTAAACTTAATGAAATAGCAATAATAAGCCTTTAAGCTGTTTTTGAAGGTCTTTATATAAATTAATAACTAAATGGAATAACAAAGCAGATTCTATTCTTTTTTTATAAACGCATAGCCCGTTATCCTTCACACTTAGAAAACCTCAACAGAGACGCTCTGCAAGAGGGAAACTCATTTTCAACAATGCTTAAATTGCATTGTGTTTAATTTTTCAGGGTTATGGGGAATAGATTCATGTTGTTAGGTCAACTAAACGCTGCGGCAAGCCCGCTAACGCAAGAGCAAGTACAGAAGCTGCAAGGCTTAGTGGCTGAACTTAATCCAATTCAACAAGCGTGGGTAAGTGGTTACTTAGCCGCTAATGCAAACTCGGCTGCATTAGGTGGCCCAGTTGCAAATACACCTGCTGCAGGCGATGCTGCACCGTTAACTATTTTATATGGTTCTCAAACAGGTAACGCAAAAGGCGTAGCAACTAAGCTAAAAGAGCAAGCCGAGTCGCGTGGACTTGCTGTTAAGTTAGTAAGTATGTCGGATTACAAACCAACAGCCCTGAAAAAAGAAAAGTTTTTAACCATCGTTGTATCTACATACGGTGAGGGCGAGCCGCCAGAAGATGCAGAAACATTACATGAATTTTTAGCCACTAAAAAAGCACCTAAATTAGATGATGTAAAAGTAGCTGTTATAGGTTTGGGTGATTCTAGCTATGAGTTTTTCTGCCAAACAGCCAAAGATTTTGAAGAACGCTTAAATAAACTAGGTGCGCAAACTATCTATCAACGTGCTGATTTAGACGTAGATTACGATGATGAAGCTGCAGCGTGGATTGCAGGCGCAATAGACGCTTTTGAGCCAGATTTAAAAGCGCAGCAAGATGCGGCGGGCGGCCAAGTTGTGTCAATGCCGTTTGGTGCGCCAACGGCTGCAGCAAGCCAATACACCAAGCAGAATCCGTTTGAAGCAGAGCTTTTAACAGTTCAAAAAATTACTGGCCGCGATTCTACTAAAGACGTACGCCATGTTGAAATTTCGCTTGAAGGTTCTGATATTACCTACACACCAGGTGATTCATTAGGTGTGTACTTTTTAAATGACGATGTATTAGTTGATGAAGTACTTACACTTACTCAAATAGATGCAACAAGCATTGTAAAAGTAGGCGAAGAAGAGCTAAGCGTACGTAACGCCTTAATTGAGAAGCTAGAGCTAACTCAGTCATACCCAGGATTTGTAGAAAAATATGCAATTGCTACGGGCACGCCAGAGTTACTTAAGCTAGTTGAAGATAAAGCTGCAATGCGAGCATACATTGAGCCTCGCCAAATATATGATGTTATTCGTCAAAACCCAGCAAAGCTTGATGCGCAAACGCTAGTAGATTGCTTACGTAAATTACAAGCTCGTTTATATTCGATTGCCTCTAGTCAAAGTGAGGTTGAAGACGAAGTACATTTAACACTAGGTTTAGTGCAGTTTGATGCATTTGATAGCGAGCACTTAGGCGGCTGTTCTGGTTACTTAACTCGTCGTGCTGAAGAAGGCTGTAAAGTTAAAGTATTTAGCGAACATAATGATAACTTCCGTTTACCAACAGACGACAATACATCAGTGATTATGGTTGGCCCTGGCACCGGTATTGCGCCATTCCGCGCATTTTTACAAGAGCGTGACTCGCGTGAAGCACAAGGTAAAAACTGGCTGTTTTTTGGTAACCCACACTTTACTCAAGACTTTTTATACCAAGTAGAAATTCAAGGTTATTTAAAGTCAGGTTTACTTAATAAAGTAGATGTTGCATTTAGCCGTGACCAAGCAGAAAAAGTATATGTACAAGACAAATTACGCAGTAACAGCAAAGGCGTATTTGAATGGCTAGAAGCGGGTGCGCACTTATATATTTGTGGCGATGCAAACCGCATGGCAAAAGATGTACACAATGCACTTGTTGATATTGTTAAAGAAAACACAGGCAAGAGCAATGAAGACGCAGAGCAATATTTAAAAGACTTACGTAGCGCTAACCGCTATCAGAAAGACGTGTATTAATCACGTTTCTTATTTTATTAACAGCTAGCAGCCGTCACTGTAACAAATTTAGGATTTAAAATGAGCGAACAAGATAAAAACGTAAAACTTTCTGATAATGAACGTTTGAAAAGAGAAAGTAACTTTTTACGTGGCACCATAGAGCAAGATTTAAAAGACGAAATTACCGGTGGTTTTACAGCCGATAACTTTCAATTAATACGCTTTCACGGCATGTATCAACAAGATGACCGTGATATTCGTGGTGAACGTGCAAAGCAAAAGCTAGAACCGCTTCATAACGTAATGCTACGTGCGCGTATGCCTGGCGGTATTATTAAGCCGGAGCAGTGGTTAGCAATCGATAAATTTGCTGATGACAAAACAAGCTACGGCAGCATTCGTTTAACTACGCGTCAAACGTTTCAGTTTCATGGTGTATTAAAGCCAAATATTAAAGGCATGCACCAAATGCTCAACAGTGTAGGCATAGACTCTATTGCAACTGCGGGCGATGTTAACCGTAACGTACTGTGTACTACTAACCCTGTTGAGTCTGAGCTACATCAAGAAGCTTACGACTGGGCTGCAAAAATTTCTGAGCATTTATTACCAAAAACCAAAGCGTATGCTGAAATTTGGCTAAATGGCGAAAAAGCAGAAACTACAGAAGAGCCAATTTTAGGGTCTAACTATCTACCTCGTAAGTTTAAGACAACGGTAACTATTCCGCCTAATAACGAAGTTGATGTTCACGCTAACGATTTAAACTTTGTGGCAATTGCCGATAACGGCAAGCTTGTTGGTTTTAACGTCCTTGTTGGTGGTGGCCTTGCCATGACTCACGGTGATACCGCAACGTATCCGCGTAAAGCAGATGACTTTGGTTTTATTGCCTTAGAAGATACCTTAAAAATTGCTGAGCATGTTGTATCTGTACAACGCGATTGGGGTAACCGTTCAAACCGTAAAAATGCAAAAACTAAATACACACTAGACCGTGTGGGTACTGATGTATTTAAAGCAGAAGTAGAAGCGCGTTCAGGCGTTAAATTTGCACCAAGCCGTCCGTTTGAGTTTACTCATCGTGGCGATCGTATTGGTTGGGTTGAAGGCATTGATGGTAAGCACCATTTAACACTATTTATTCAAAGCGGCCGTATTTTAGATTACCCAGGTAAGCCACTTAAAACAGGGTGTCGTAAAATTGCAGAAGTTCACCAAGGTGACATGCGCATGACGGCAAACCAAAACTTAATTATTGCGGGTGTACCGGCAGATCAAAAAGCAGTGATAGAAGAGATTGCCCGTAATCACGGCCTAATTGATGATAAAGATACAGAGCAACGCAAAAACTCTATGGCATGTGTAGCATTACCAACATGTCCGCTTGCTATGGCTGAGGCTGAGCGTTACTTACCAAGCTTAATTGAAAAAACCGAAGCACTGCTAGCTAAACACGGCATTCCAGATGACAGCATTATTATGCGTGTTGTTGGTTGTCCTAATGGTTGTGGCCGCGCAATGCTCGCAGAAGCCGGTTTAGTAGGTAAAGGCCCGGGTAAATATAACGTTTACCTAGGCGGTAACCTTGAAGGTACACGCATTCCTAAATTGTACCTAGAAAACGTAGGCGAAGATGTTTACCTAGACGAGTTTGATAAGCTAATTGGGCAGTGGGCAAGTGAGCGCAACGACGGTGAATGTTTTGGTGACTTTGTTATTCGCAAAGGCATTGTTGCTGAAGTTAAAGTGTCAGTAACCGATTTTCACGCATAATTAAATACCAGCGTTTTAGCGCTGGTGAGGCTTGGAATTTTCCATGAGTGAATTTAAAAATATTTTACAGCAGGATAAACAAAGCCAAGCGGCTATGTTAGCTGATGCTAATGGTTTACTAGCGAATATGAGCGCTGAGGAGCGTGTTGCATGGGCGCTTGATAACTTGCCTGAGACGGCATTTTTATCATCTAGCTTTGGTATTCAAGCAGCGGTAATGCTGCATTTAATGACCTCACAACGCCCAGATATACCTGTAGTCTTAACCGATACGGGCTACTTGTTTCCTGAAACCTATCAGTTTATTGAGCAAATGAGTGAACGGCTGTCACTTAATCTAAAAGTGTACAAAGCGCAGCTAAGCCCCGCATGGCAAGAAGCTAAATTTGGTAAGCTGTGGGAACAAGGCGAAGAGGGTATTAAGCAATATAACCAGCTTAATAAAGTTGAGCCGATGACCCGCGCACTTAAAGACATTGAAGCAGGCACCTGGTTTAGTGGTTTGCGACGCGATCAATCATCTACTCGTGCTGATAAGCAGTTTGTAGAAATAAGCCGTGGTACGGTAAAAGTGTACCCAATTATTGAATGGTCAAACCGCGATGTATATCAATACCTTACTAAGCACGATTTACCTTACCACCCATTATGGGAGCAAGGTTATGTGTCGATGGGTGATGTACATACTACGCGTAAACTAGAGCCAGGAATGAGCGAAGAGGAAACCCGCTTTTTTGGTTTAAATCGTGAATGTGGCTTGCACATTGATGGTGACGGTATTTAATCGTTTATACTAAAAAATGTATATTTTAAACGCAGCTTAAGCTGCGTTTTTATTACAAAAAAATTGCCTGTTTAAGAATTTTTTATTAGACTCATTACAATAAAGGATTAACTAAAGCAGGAACGCTATGAAATACTTTACCTATTTAGCAATATCAATCATGGTTATTGCTGTTATCTCATTGTTTTATTTAAAAAAGCCCGACGGCCAAACATGGCTTTCTACATCCTCAATTAGCAACGAATCCCTGCAAATTAAAGAAAAAATGGTCGCACTTTCTACAAATACACTCGACCAAGCAGTACAGGGTGTAAAGCAAGCTGGCGATAAAATTGCGAGCAGCATTTCTGATGAGCCAATTCCTTCTACTACATCAAGTAATAAAATTTATAAGTGGCAAGATGAAAGCGGCCAGTGGCATTTTTCAGATACGCCAAATCCAGATGTAACAAGTATTGAGGTAAAGTTAGACCCTAAAGATATTACTGTTATTGCTGCTGAAGACACGTCTATTTTAAACGCTGCACCTAATACAAACAAAATGACAGCAAACCCAGAAACCCCATCAATATTTAATCCTGACTCGGTTAAAAAGTTATTTGATGATGCGGAAAACGTAAAAGAAAAACTAGAAAAGCGTAATAAAGAAATAAACAACTTAAGCGCGCTTTAGTTATTGCGTTCTAGAGAAGCCAGTGCAGCTCAATATTGATTAACAAATATAAAAGCCCAGCTTATTTACTAAGCTGGGCTTTTAAATGCATTAATTACGGCGCAAATTAATCAAGCATATTACGCAGTACATATTGTAAAATACCGCCGTGTTTGTAGTAATCCCACTCTTTAGGGGTATCAATACGTACATCGGCACTAAAGCTTACCTTTTTACCTTCAGCATTAGTGGCTATTACACTTACTTCGTCAGTTTTATCGTAAAGGCCTTCAATATCAAATTGCTCTTGGCCCGTTAATCCTAACGACTCATAGCTTTCGCCATCTTTAAATTGCAGAGGTAAAACCCCCATACCAATTAAGTTAGAGCGGTGTATACGCTCATAGCTTTGCGCTACTACTGCTTTTACACCAAGCAACAATGAGCCTTTAGCTGCCCAGTCACGCGATGAGCCTGTACCGTACTCTTTACCTGCCAAAATAATTAATGGCGTTTCATTTTTTTGATACTCCATAGCCGCATCGTAAATGCTAGCTAGGTCGTTTTCTGGTTGCGTGCGAGTAACACCACCCTCAGTACCCGGTGCGAGCAAGTTTTTAAGCCTTACATTGGCAAATGTACCGCGCATCATTACTTCGTGATTACCACGGCGTGAACCATATGAGTTAAACTGCGCTTTTTCTACGCCTTTTTCTTGCAAGTATAGGCCAGCAGGAGCATCTGCTTTTATCGCACCAGCAGGCGAAATATGATCAGTAGTTACTGAGTCGCCTAATTTAGCTAAACAGCGTGCGCCTTCAATTGTAGGAACGCCAGGCGGTTCTACCTTCATGCCATCAAAGAATGGGGCTTTTTTGATATAAGTTGATTCATCATTCCAATCGTAAAGTTTACCATTTGGAATTTGAATTTTTTGCCAGCGGCTATCGCCTTCGTATACATTGGCATAGCTTTTTTCAAACATTTCTTTAGTTACCGTTTTTTGTACTAACTCATTCACTTCACTTACACTTGGCCAAATATTCTTAAGGTAAATATCGTTACCGTTTTTATCTTGCGCAAGGGGTTCGTTATATACATCTATATCTGTTCGACCTGCAATTGCATAGGCAACAACCAGTGGCGGTGATGCTAAAAAGTTCATTTTAACATCTTGGTGAATTCGCCCTTCAAAGTTACGGTTACCCGATAAAATTGAGCTTACAACCAGCTTATGCTTTTGAATGGCATCTGATATCTCTGTTGCTAGTGGGCCTGAATTACCAATACATGTTGTACAGCCATAACCTACTAAGTTAAAGCCTAGTGCTTCTAGGTCATCCATCAAATCTGCTTTTTCCAGGTAGTCAGTTACAACTTGGGAGCCCGGCGCAAGTGATGTTTTAACCCATGGTTTTACATCAATGCCGAGTTGCTTAGCCTTTCTTGCTACTAAACCAGCGGCTAAAATTACACTTGGGTTTGAGGTGTTTGTACAGCTAGTTATGGCTGCAATAACACAGGCGCCATCGTTAAGTTCAAATTCTTGTCCTTTAAACTTAACTTTTGCAGCCCCCATAAACTGCGCTTCGTCTACTGGCTCATCTGGATTAGTGGTAGGGCCTTCGCTTTCAATGCGAGCTTGCTCTATATCACTTTTATCACGGCGCTCCATGCGCTCATCTTGAAAGCCTTTTAAGTGCTGGCCAATAACTTCGCCGGCTTTATCTAATGCGATTCTGTCTTGCGGACGTTTAGGCCCAGCAAGGCTTGGCACGACATCATCAAGTTTAAGTTCAAGGGTATCGGTATAATTTGCTTCGTCGCCATCGTTGCGCCATAAACCTTGGTGTTTGGCGTAATCTTCAATTACTTTAAGGTGTTTTTCATCGCGGTTTGTTAGGCGTAAATAATTAATGGTTTCATCATCAATAGGAAAAATACCACACGTAGCGCCGTACTCGGGTGCCATATTAGCAATCGTTGCTCTATCCGCCAGAGGTAGATCAACCAGGCCGTCACCATAAAACTCTACGAACTTACCTACAACACCGTGGTTACGTAGCATTTCGGTTACTGTTAATACCAAATCGGTTGCTGTTGTTCCCTCAGGAAGGCGACCATTTAGCTTCATGCCAACCACCTGTGGAATGAGTAAGCTAATTGGCTGGCCAAGCATTGCAGCTTCGGCTTCAATGCCGCCTACGCCCCAACCAAGAACACCTAAGCCATTAATCATAGTGGTGTGGGAGTCGGTGCCTACTAAGGTATCTGGGTAAGCAAACTTTTTACCATTACTGTCTTCGTTAAATACAACACGTGCTAGGTATTCTAAATTTACTTGATGAACAATCCCGGTTGCTGGTGGCACAACTTTTAAGTTATCGAACGCTGTTTGCCCCCAACGTAAAAACTCATAGCGTTCTTTATTACGTTCGTATTCTAGCTTTGCATTTAAATCAAATGCGCCATCATCGCCGTAACCATCTACTTGTACTGAATGGTCAATAACAAGTTCAGCAGGAGATAGCGGATTTATTTTTGCAGGATCGCCACCTAGCTTCTCCATAGCATCACGCATGGCCGCTAAATCGACAATTGCAGGAACACCTGTAAAATCTTGCATAACGACACGTGCTGGTGTGAAAGCGACCTCAGATGATGGTTTAGCTTTAGAATCCCAATTTAGGAGGGCTTGAATGTCTTGTTCTTTTATATTTACGCCATCTTCATTGCGTAGCAGGTTTTCGAGTAATACTTTGAGGGAAAAGGGCAGTCGCTTAGCTTTATCGCCTAATCCTTTAAGTGAGTGAATATGATATTGCTCGCCATTAATAGTTAGTTGATGTTCTGTTTCGAAACTATTCATTTTTTGCCCCTTTGGTAATTAGGTAAATATCCTTGAAAAGATGACCTCTTTTATTTTCTTATGTGCAAAGTATATACCAGCGTAAACTACGTGGTTAAAAGTGCGAAATTTGTACAGCAATAAGTATAGAGGTGATGGCGAAGAATGGTTTTTCAAGGGTGATAAAGGGCCAAAAAATATTAGCCCTTAAACGTAATTAGTTTAACCAGCTTTGTTGCTTACCTTTAATACTTATATAAAGCAGGCCTATGGCAATAATAATAACTAAAATAGGCATAAACACAGCACTTGCTCCTAACAGATCAATACTATTTATAACAACAAAGTTATAGTATTGCTGCAGTAAAATAGCCGCTAAAGACACTGTAAATGTCGGTATGGCGAGCGCCTTTTTCTTCAGTAAAAAAATACACCCTAGCAAGCCTCCAAATACGGCTATAGCAAAAGCAATGGTAGACCAAAGGGGAATGTCAGAGTAGGCAGCTTGTTGATCTATAGGCAGTTTGCTTATCAGTTCAGGGGTCATCATCATTTGCATCACAAATGCAATAACACCTAGAGAGTTCCAAATAAGTGCAGCCCAAGCAAGCGGTTTCAACCAAGTGGGTGTAGACATGTTATTACCTTGTTTTTATTGTTATTTACAAGGTAATTAAAGAGTAAAAAAGCCAGCATTACAAGCTGGCTTTTATATTTAAAAATTGCAATGACGCCTAAATTTTAGCCAAATGAAATTGGGCGTCGCCCTGTATTTTCATCTCTTTTAGGCTTTTTAGTGCGCTTACGCTTACTTTTAGCAGGTTGATTAGAAGTGCTTTCAGGCGTTGTTTTTGGCTCTGGTGTACTTTGCACTACTACTCGCTCTGCAGGGATTGCATCTTCACTTAATGATAATTGAAAAAACTCACCATCAAATTCTAATACGTCGCCACTGTATAATTTTTTCCGTTTTATTGTACAAATTTCATGGTTAACACCCACGTAGCCTTCAGCGATTAGGTTTTTTGCTTGGCCGCCACCTTCAACTAAATCAAGTACTTTTAATAATTTGCAAAGCTCTATTGGCTCTTCTTCTAATTCAATCTCTATGTATTCTTCGTTCATGTTAGCTCCAGTGGGGTAACGCATAGTCCCCTAGTATAAAGGCTTGTAGAGCATTTTGCACCAAAGCAAATATAAAACTAAGAAGGTGTTGGCTAATTATATTGAAACTTTTATGCCTTTTTCTCTGTCTTTAAGAAAACTGAAGCAATTGCAGGTTAAGCTTCACGGCAAATGATTTTCATTGATGGCTCGCTAATTGCTAAAACTCTGGCGGATTAACTGATGTGTAATGTATACATATAAAACGGAGTAGAAAATGGGCGTAAGATTAGCAATGAAAAAAGAGCTAATGGGTTTAGATAATTCTGATATGTTAACTGCTGACGACGTAAGATCGCATCTAGCGAGTTTGGTAAAAGAGCAAACACAACTTAGCGACAGTGGCTTTTCGGTTATTTCAAAATTTAATGATACGCACAGCCGTTTAATTAGTGGCGATCCGCTTAGAAAATCAAAGCTTGAATTTGAACGCCACCGCTTGTTTAACGAAGTTTTATACACTCGACAAAGTGTTGATGCATGGTTAGATAGCCAAACCAGTCATATCAATCAGTAATAATATTTAATTAAGCGAATTGTTATTAAATTGCTATTGATAGTGTTCTCTAATAGACTACAAGTGTAATCATTGGAGGGGAACTATGAAAAATGGAATTTTGATATGTGTGTTGGCATTATTATTAGCTGCGTGCCAACAACCTACCGTGTATGTATTTAGTGAAAACTTGCAAGATGAGCAACGCAATCAACTAGATGCTGCACTAAGCGCACAAAACCTCCCTTATGAATACGTACCGTTGGCAATTCCATCGGATTTTGGTGAAGCCACATTGCTTTTATCAAGCGATAAAATTTACCAAAAAGAGACTGAGCAGTTAGCTATTATTATGCAAGAGCCAGGGCGTGTTGACCTTTGTGGATTGAAGTTTGTTCAATCTAGGGGCGATTTAATTGCGGCGCGAGGTTTGTAACCTAGTGGGCTAAGTAAAAACCGAGCAACAAAGAGTCAATCGTCCCTAGAAAGAACCCTTTGGGCAGCGCATGTTTGGTCTTTATGCTGCGTTATCGCCTATTTATGGGGAACAACCACACTACATAGGCTCTGCCTTGCTTAAATACCAAACAGCCTGCTGCAAATTCAACCACGAAAGGTCAACACGCCCTAGATTATCAACCCGAAATTAACTACACCACACGAGCAAATCACTTTTATTGTGATGGGAATATTGGTTTTTATTTAAAGAGTACAGATGGGGAAGACGCGTTCGCTATGCCCTCTCGGTTACGAACAACCCATTGCAGTGACGATAAGTACAATGATTTAGCGGTCAAATTTGCAAATGAACATGTTGAATTTACATTACCAAGTGGTGCGGTTGTGAGGCTCAGTTGGGAGTATTTGTATGGGTATGTTGTTATTTATTATAAAACCTATTCGCAAACATATAGCCATTCACAGCCACTTGTAAATACCCCCTTTGGTGCCAAGCCTTCAGATACTTACACGTTTACTGCGCACGTTAGTAACCCCGGCTGGCTTGATTGCTCATTACAAACTGTTTATATGGACTGAGCTAACCGTGCGTTTCTATATGCTCGCTAAGCTTAGCAATGCGCAGGCTCATACCTTCAATAATTCGGTCTTTAATTTTTTCGCGTATTACATTAGGCAAGCGAGTAAGTGCCTCTGGGGTAATGGCAAGTACTATGGTGTCGGTTTTAGCACGAGCGCTGGTGCTACGCTCTCGGTTATTAATAAATGCACCTTCACCTATAAACTCACCAGGCTCAATAGTACCTAGCTCTAATAAGTGGTTGTGCTTAAATACTAATAATGCGCCGCTTAATACAATATATAAGCGCTTGTCATTATCGAACTGTTTAAATAAAAACTGATGTTGATTAACTAAATATAAAAGGCCAAACGATTCTAAAAGCACTTGGCGCTCACCAAGTGTGAAGTCTTTAAAAAAGTGCAGCCTATTTATAATTTCCATTTGTTTAAACAAAGGAATATGTTCAATTAACTTCATCAATAACCAAAATTAATAAGGAGTGTTAGTTAATATTGCGCTCTTTTAATTTGCGGGTCAACGTGTTGCGTCCCCAGCCTATTTTTATGGCTGCATCTTGTTTATGGCCAGAGCAATTAGCGAGGGCTGTTTTTATTAATCGAGTTTCAAGCTGGGCTTGAATATCAGGCCATATGTTTTCTTTGCCTTGTTTAAGCTCTTGATTAAGCCATTGTTGAAATGCATCAAGCCAATCACCTTCTTGTTGAGTAGGTGAAGCATCAAGTATTTCAGGTGGTAAGTCTTGCTCACTTACAAGCTCCCCCGGTGCCATAACAGTAAGCCATCGGCATGTGTTTTCTAGTTGGCGAACATTACCTGGCCAGCTAAATAAACGTAATTGATCAGTGGCTTTTGGGCTTAAGATTTTGCTGTCTACTTGCAGGTCTTTAGCGCTTTTATGTAAAAAGTGCTGTGCAAGGCGCTCAATGTCTTCAGTACGTTCACGAAGCGCAGGTAAGCGTAGGCGCACTACATTTAAGCGATGAAATAAATCATCCCTAAATTTACCTTGTTTTACTAAGTCTTCTAAATTTTGATGCGTTGCTGCAATAATACGTACATCTACTTTTATGCTTTGATGACCGCCAACACGATAAAACTCCCCATCGGCCAGTACGCGCAATAAACGAGTTTGTACATCAAGTGGCATATCGCCAATTTCATCTAAAAACAGTGTGCCGCCGTTTGCTTGTTCAAAGCGGCCTTTACGAACGCTATCGGCACCGGTAAACGCGCCTTTTTCGTGGCCAAATAATTCAGACTCAACGAGTTCTTTTGGAATTGCGGCCATGTTAAGAGCAATAAATTGGTTTTCTTTACGCGGACTGTGATTATGCAATGCGCTGGCTACCAGCTCTTTACCAGTACCTGATTCACCATTAATAAGCACACTCATACTAGAGGCCGAAAGCTTACCTATGGCTCTAAACACTTCTTGCATGGCAGGTGCTTCACCAATAATGTGCGCGCTTTTAGGTGGAGCTTGCTTACGTTTTGTTTTTTTAGTGGAGTTTGCTCTGCATGCACTTTCAACCAAAGCTACGGCTTCGTTTAAATCAAACGGTTTTGCTAGGTATTCAAATGCGCCTTTTTGAAACGCATTAACTGCTGAGTCTAAGTCTGAATGGGCGGTCATTATAATAACCGGCAACCCAGGGTTTTGCTCTGCAATAAGTTCAAGCAATGCCATGCCATCCATGCCTGGCATTCTAACGTCAGATACCAAAACAGTTGGTTGGCTAAACTTTAATGCGCTTAATACATCTTGCGCATTAGCAAAGCTTTCCGTGGTAAACCCTGAACGGGTAAGTGCTTTTTCGAGTACAAATCGAATTGATGCATCATCATCTACAAGCCAAACTGTTTTCATGAAAACTCCAAACATTAATCTGCAAAGGGCAGATAGATATTAAATTCAGTATGTCCAGGCCAGCTATCACATTCTATGTAGCCATCATGCTGATCTATGAGTGTTTGCGCTATTGAAAGCCCTAAACCCGAGCCACCTTCTTTGTTGGTGATCATAGGGTAGAAGAGCGTTTCACGTACACTAGGATCAATGCCTGGTCCGTTATCAGATATTTGGATCATCAAGGCTTTTTTAGGCGCTTTACCTGGGCGACGATGTTGATGATTAATGCGGGTTTTTATTTTTATTTCACCGCCATCTACAAGTGCCTGTTGAGCATTACGAACAATGTTTAATACAACTTGCTGTATTTTGCCTTGATCAATGAATACATCAGGAATGCTTGGGTCGTAGTCTTTTACCAAACTAATGTTAGAGCAATTGTCTAACGTACTGAGTCTTACTACCGACTCAAGTGATTGATGTATGTTGCCATAAGACTTCTGCGGGAGTTGGTTTGGCCCTAAGAGCCTATCTACTAATTCGCGCAATCTGTCTGCTTGCTCAATAATGAGCTCGGCACATTGATCTCTTTCTTGTTGATCAACCTCATACTGCAATAACTGCGCCGCTCCGCGAATTCCCCCTAAAGGATTTTTAATTTCATGCGCTAACCCTCTAATTAAGTTTCGGGCTGCTTGATATTGATGCATTTGATTAGATGCTTGGTCGTGTTTAATTTCGTCGTCTGTTTGGCGCCACTCAAATAAAATATACAGTGTATTATTAAACTTAATTTGCCTTGTACTTACGGCTACTTTTGCATGGCGAGAGTCGCTAAAAACCACGTCAGCTCTGTGCTGCTGGCAATCTACACCTTCAACTAATGAATATTGTTCTATACGCTTTAAATCAATTGAATGGTAATTAAAAAGGCTATCAAAAGGTTGCTCTAGTAAGCGCTTATTACCAAGTCCAAGTAGTTCGCTGGTGCTTGTGTTGGCGTAAACAACCTTAAATTTTTTATCAAGAAGCATGATAGCTGTTGTTTGGTTTTGCCAAATGGCATCGAGTAGCTCGGGGCTAAAATTTTTATTATCAATCATGATTGCACCACTTTAGTGCGTTGATATTTGCAAGCAAGTTATTTGAATCAAATACCTACTGCACCTATAAGTAAAGCCACTATTTAGTTACCTAAGTTTAGCCCTTTTCGGTGCATGAAAAAAATGCAAGGTTGGCTAACGGCAATAATTTGGTTTTTACTGTTAAACAGTTTTAATTGAAGTGTGTGCTCGCCTCTTTCTACATCTCTGATTGCAAAGGTTGAGCTATCACTAGCGGGACCATTAGCTTTACCATCTATAAAAAGCTGAATAGTAAAACCACTTTCAAAGCGTGGAGTTATTCGGCTAGTAACATAAACACTACCGGTATTTTCACGTATAGTTTGGTTATGCTCAGGCGAGGAAATGGCAATTTTAAACGCCGCTTGTTGAGGTTGGGTTGGCTCGTTAAAAACGTCAGTATTCGTTGCAGGCATATTAAGACTTTGGCTTGTGAGTTTTACCTCGGTAGCGCCTTTATGGGGTGTGTCTGAGAACACTAATACGCCATTTTTATCTTTCCAAGCGTATATTTTTTTTTCACCCGCATGACCATAATTGCTTAATCCTAAAGCAATTAATAGTAATAAAATCTTGTAATTCACTCTGCAGCCCTGCATTTTTATCGGTAACTTAACTCTAGTGGAGTTTGATTAATTTTACCATTAAAAAAGCCCGCAAAGCGGGCTTGAGAACACACATTTTTTAACAGCTAAATTAACAGCTGTAGTACATTTCAAACTCAACTGGGTGAGTTGTCATGTTAAGCTTTTCAACTTCTTGAGACTTAAGACCAATGTAAGCGTCAATTAAGTCATCAGTGAATACACCACCTTGAGTTAAGAATTCACGGTCTGCGCTAAGTGCAGATAGTGCTTCGTCAAGTGACGCTGCAACAGTTGGAATCTCTGCTGCTTCTTCAGCTGGAAGGTCGTATAAATCTTTATCCATTGCATCGCCAGGGTGGATCTTGTTTTTGATACCGTCAAGGCCAGCCATAAGCATTGCTGAGAAAGCAAGGTATGGGTTAGCTGTTGGATCTGGGAAGCGTACTTCAATACGACGTCCTTTTTCAGATGGAACCACTGGAATACGGATTGAAGCAGAACGGTTACGTGCAGAGTATGCAAGCATTACTGGTGCTTCAAAGCCTGGTACTAAACGTTTGTACGAGTTAGTAGATGCGTTTGCAAAAGCATTAATTGCTTTAGCATGCTTAATAATACCGCCAATGTAGTACAGTGCGTCTTCAGAAAGACCGCCGTACTTATCGCCAGCAAAAAGGTTAACACCGTCTTTAGCTAAAGACTGGTGACAGTGCATGCCAGAACCGTTATCACCAACAATTGGCTTAGGCATAAACGTGGCTGTTTTACCGTACAAGTGAGCCATGTTGTGGATAACATATTTCATTTCTTGAATTTCATCCGCTTTTAATACCATTGTATTAAAGCGAGTAGCGATTTCGTTTTGACCTGCTGTTGCTACTTCATGGTGATGCGCTTCTACTACTTGGCCAAGCTCTTCAAGAACTAAACACGTAGCTGAACGCCAATCTTGTGAAGAATCAACCGGTGAACAAGGGAAGTAACCACCTTTAACACCAGGACGGTGGCCAGTATTGCCGCCTTCGTAATCTTTATCTGAGTTCCATGCTGCTTCTACAGCGTCAACTTTGTACATTGAACCAGACATGTCTGATTTGTATTTAACGTCATCAAAAAGGAAAAACTCTGGCTCAGGGCCAAATAATACAGTATCTGCGATACCAGTAGAGCGCATGTAATCTTCAGCGCGTTTTGCAACAGAGCGAGGGTCACGCTCGTAACCTTGTAGTGTAGAAGGCTCTACAACATCACAACGAACAATTAGCGTTGTTTCTTCTGTAAATGGGTCTAATTTAACAGACTCAGGTACTGGCATTAGCACCATGTCTGATTCGTTAATGCCTTTCCAGCCTGCAATTGAAGAACCGTCGAACATTTTACCGTCTTCAAAAAAGTCTTCATCAACTTGGTGATGAGGAATAGATACATGTTGTTCTTTACCCTTAGTGTCAGTAAAGCGTAAATCAATGAACTTAACGTCATTTTCTTTAATAAAATCTAAAACCGATTGTGACATGTGTCCTCCAACTATTGGGTTTTATTATTGCTGCATAATTGCTTTGATATTTAGTAAGCTGATTTTGTGCCATGATTGTAACTGGCTGTTTATACTTTGAAATTTTATAGTTGCATCAAAATGGAATAAACAAACGCACCCATTTGGTGCGTAAAAAATCCCTTTTGGTGCAAAATTTACAGGGTGTAATTTGCTGCTAATTTAATCGCTTCAAATTAGCATAACCTAAATGCAAAAGAGTGCCAAAAATATCACCGAAATAGCAAAAAAGGCTGTTTTTCAAAAATTAATTGAAATTTAATTCATATAATTGTCATATATAAAACAGATACTTAGTAAAAGTATTGAGAAAGTTTTGAAAATTGTATTGGATAAACTTTCATCCATGTCATTAATGAGGGATAATATGCGCCCTTTTAAATCCTATGCTTGGACATCTCGTGAAAACGCAGATGAGTGCGTAGATCTTGCAGGATCAATGAGAATTAATTTCTCTGAGTAAATATATGAGCATCGAACAGTTAAGAAATATAGCGATTATCGCGCACGTTGACCACGGTAAAACAACTCTGGTTGACAAACTACTTGAGCAATCAGGTACATTAGAAACACGCGGCGGTAACGAAGAGCGCGTGATGGACTCAAACGACATTGAGAAAGAACGTGGTATTACCATTTTGGCTAAAAACACAGCCATTTCTTGGAACGACTACCATATCAATATCGTAGATACTCCGGGACACGCCGATTTCGGTGGTGAAGTTGAACGCGTACTTTCGATGGCTGACTCAGTATTATTACTTGTTGATGCTCAAGAAGGTCCAATGCCACAAACGCGTTTCGTAACGCAAAAGGCATTCGCGCAAGGCTTAAAGCCAATCGTAGTTATCAATAAAATTGATAAGCCAGGTGCACGTCCTGATTGGGTTATGGATCAAATCTTTGATTTATTCGACAACCTAGGTGCAACTGACGAACAGTTAGACTTTAAAGTAATCTACGCATCAGCTATCAACGGCTGGGCAACATTAGATTTAGACGAGCCATCAGAAAACATGGAACCTATGTTCAAGATGATCGTTGAAGAAGTATCACCACCGGATGCAGATCCTGAAGGTGACTTCCAAATGCAAATTTCTCAACTAGATTACAACTCTTATGTTGGTGTAGTTGGTATTGGTCGTATCAAACGTGGTTCTGTTGCTCCTAACCAACAAGTTACAATCATCGGTGCAGATGGTTCAAAACGTAACGGTAAAATTGGTGCAGTACAAAGCTACCTAGGTCTTGAGCGTATCGAAACTGATAAAGCTTACGCTGGTAACATCGTAACTGTAACAGGTATTGGCGAACTTAAGATTTCAGACACAGTTTGTTGTCCTAACAATGTTGAAGCACTACCTCCACTAAGCGTTGATGAGCCTACAGTAACGATGACGTTCTCTGTAAATAACTCTCCGTTCTGTGGTAAAGAAGGTAAGTTTGTAACATCACGTAATATCCGTGAGCGTTTAGACAAAGAATTAGTACACAACGTAGCACTTCGCGTTGCAGATACTGACAACCCAGATAGCTTCCGCGTATCGGGTCGTGGTGAATTACACCTTGGTATCCTAATCGAGAACATGCGTCGTGAAGGTTACGAGCTAGCTGTATCTCGTCCAGAAGTTATCTTACGTACTGTTGATGGCGTGTTAGAAGAACCGTATGAAACACTAACAATTGACTGTCAAGAAGAGCACCAGGGTTCTATCATGGAACAAATTGGTCTTCGTAAGGGTGAGCTTACTGACATGGCACCAGATGGTAAAGGCCGTATGCGTATGGACTTTATGATCCCAAGCCGTGGCTTAATCGGTTTCCAAACTGAGTTCATGACGCTAACTTCAGGTTCTGGCTTACTTTACCATACGTTCGATCACTACGGTCCGCACAAAGGTGGCGAGCTAGGTGTTCGTAAGAACGGCGTAATGATTGCAAACGCTACAGGTAAGGCACTTACTAACGCATTATTTAACTTACAAGAGCGCGGCCGTTTATTCATCGGTCACGGTGTTGAGGTTTATGAAGGTATGGTTATCGGTATTCATAGCCGTGATAACGACCTTACAGTTAACGCGCTTAAAGGTAAGCAACTTACTAACGTTCGTGCATCTGGTACAGATGAAGCACAAACACTTACACCAGCACTTAACTATTCACTTGAGCAAGCGCTTGAGTTTATTGCTGATGATGAGTTAGTAGAAGTTACACCTGAGAACATTCGTATTCGTAAACGTCATTTAACTGAAAATGAGCGTAAACGTGCGGGTCGTGCTCCTAAGTCATAATCTATTAATTTAGAATAATGATTTTAAAAGCCGCTGTATTGCAAAATACAGCGGCTTTTTTGTGGACTTTTTTAGTTAGCAAGAGAAGAGCTTTAAGCTGTCAGATTAACACAGCGCGGTTGGTTCGATATTGTTAAACAGCTTTAAGCGTTGAACCGAAAAAAGGTATTGAGCTATTGTGGAAGCTATATTCAATCTAAGTGCGTGAGCTATTGTGAATACCGAAAATGAAATTAAGGCAAACCCAGAGATAGAACATATTGCTGAACTGCAAAAATATAAAGATGCATTTGAAACGTTAGGCAAAAATGATTGGGGCTTGTAAGATCTCATATCAATTTTTTTACCATTTGCTTTGTTGTCAATCGCTAATAGCTTCTATGATATTGACACTGAGTTAATACAAATAATATGTGTTATATTTTTTACTTCAGCTGTGGTGCAGAGCATGATTAGGGAGCAAACAAAGAAAACAAATCGCAGAATTGATTTGCTTCTTAAAATTATTAAACATGAGCAAAAGGGTGGCTGAAATTAGCTTTATATTAGGGCGCAGCGCTCTTTGTCTAAGCAAAAACGTGCTTGAGAATTAAATAATCGATATTGCAAAGTCCCTGTTGTTGTTAGTGGGGTATTTTCGTTGGGTCTCGCTAGGCTCAACCCAACCTACGTTATCAATTATTTTATTGGTATTACTTACTTTTTAGGGAGTAAGGTGATTTTGCCAAATACGTCTGCGTCTATAAAGCCACGATTTCTGTCGCCATTTACTGGTTGTACTTCGTGCGAACCCATAAAATGCTCGCGCACGTCACTGCCATCGTTATCGCAATACGCTAACATAAAGCCTATTACTTGTTTTGGCGTTAGGGTGAGCGGAGTGTTATTAGCCCCTTCTTTATAATCATTAGGGTAGAGTTTTATGGCAACTTCCCACGTGATGTTAAAAGGTGCGCTGGTGTTGCGTTTCCAGTTACTAACTAGGTGGTCGGTATACAAGTGGGCTTTTTTATCAGGTCCATAATCGGCGGCTTGGTTATCAAGGCCAATGTGGTACGCCAAAGCAGAGTGGTTAAACTGGTGAATACCGCCTGATGCATCACTGTCTATAAATATTTCAAGCGCGTCGTCATCCCAGTATTTTACAGTTGGATCTGCGTGTGTATCAATTAATACATCATCCACAATATCGGCTTGTAGATATAAGTAATTTTGATCCCACAGCAAACGATAGCGGCCTTTAAAATCGGCATCTGATGAGGGCAGCGTGCCATCCATCAAATACGGCATGTCGTGCCAAGTGGCTTTATCCCAGGCGCTTTCAGATACGCCATCAATGGTAATAGGAGTTGAGGTATGCGCTACATCAATGGCCATTACCGGAGCACTTAATAAACAGCTTAAAGCTAATGCTTGTTTTTTCATTAATTTCTCAATTTTATTATTTATCTTGATATTACAACCATCCTAAAACAGTTAAGCAATGAGTTACAGTGAAATACTTTCGCCTTCGTTAAGAATATATAGTAGCGTTTGAGAGTTCATTTCATCGACCATATGCAATAACCGCAGTAAGGCTGAATGACTAGTGCGGTCGCCCATTTTCCACGTTGAGTTACCGAATCCCCAAGGTATCATTACTTTACAATTAAGATCATTTGCGGCGTTTAGTGCATCCTCTGGTGTTGTGTGTACGTAACGATACCAATTAGGGCTCTCTTCACTGTAATAAGACGCTATTGGCATTAAGCATATATCTATATCACCATATTTTTGCTGAATGTCCTTAAAATGCTTTGAGTAACCTGTATCGCCTGCAAAGAATAGGGTTTTACCGTTTTGCTCAAGCAGCCAGCCGTTCCAGAGGTCTTTATCGTTATCTTCATAAATGAAGGGTACCATTACTCGGCTACTAAAGTGATGGGCAGGTAAGGCATGAATAGCTAAATCACTAATATTTGTTTTTGCGTACCACGCCATTTCGCTAATGTTAAATCCGCCAGTAGGGAAGTTGTCGGCCATACCTAGTGGAGTTAAGTAGCGAGGTTTATTACCGAGCTCTTCTATATCTGCTTTATTAAAGTGATCGTAATGAATATGCGAATACATCACAGCGTCTAAGTTCTCGAGCTCACTTTGCGTTAGCCAATCGCCCGGCTGCCTGTAAAACCCAGAGGCTAGCCTAAAGGCTAAATCAACAGGTGAATCAAATTGCTCTTTGACAGGGTCAAATAGCATTTTTTGACCGTTAGGCGTGCGGATCATAAATCCGGCATGACCAAGCCAGCGAACAGTGTAGCCAGTATTTAATTTTGGCGTTTCTTGCTCAGCAATATATTGGCAGTTCTCGCTGTCTTGTTCGCACTGTAGTTTAGGGCTCGTTGGGTAGCAGTCGGCTTCGCAGGTGGTCGGGTACGTTTTTTTACCAGGATAGAGATTATGAAAGCGTCCTTTTCGTTCTCCATCTTGATGCAGTGGAGTTATGGTATCTTCCCCTGCAATAACTTCAATTTGATTGGGTGTGTGGCACGCGCTCAGCAGCATACAGGTAGTGATGAGGCTAAAAGTAGTTAGTTTCATTGTCGTAATTTAATTATTATTTTGTAAAAGTATAACAACAACAGCAGATTAACGAATAATTCAAAGGTAACAAAAAGTAACAACAAAAAAGCCTGCAATTTTGCAGGCTTAATAAGTGCGTTTAAAGTGATTAGCCTGCGCTATTCATTTGCTCTATAAACTTGTTTGAATCGGCAATCGATTTGTTCATGTCGTTCATTAATATTTGTATATCGCGCTTAAGGTTAGTGAACTCACCTTTAATAGCCGATACCGCTTGTGCGTTTAAGTTATGCTTTAAATATAAAACATTATCATGAAGCGACGTTAGTACTGGCTCCATTTTGCTCTCTGCGCTGCGCATTGAGCTAAGTAACTGGCTAAATTGACGCTGAGTAGCGGCTAGCTTTTTACTGCTTTCACGTTTAAGTGAGGCACTTTTATATTGCTCTAGCTCATCGCTCCATTCATCAAAAAGTGCTTCTGCTACGTCTTCTACTTTATTGATGTTGCTAGATACTTCGTTTGCGGCTTTTAAGCTCGACTCGTAATCGTCGTTTAACTGATTATAAGTGTCTTGCAGTTCGCCGCCGTTAAAATCTATTAATGTAGTTAGGCGCTCAAGCGCAGATTTAAACTCTTCTTGTGACTCTTCTTGTGAGTCTTTTGTTTCTTCTACACGGTCAATAAGGATATCACGTTTGTGAACACCTACTTTTTCCATTGCAGAATAGTAAGCTGATTGGCAGCCTGATAATGCTAACGTAAGTGCGAGCATAGAGGCGCTAAGTAGTGTTTGTTTTTTCATTTGGATCCCTATTTACGTGTAAGTGCTGTAAATTATGGTACTGATTGTTATTATAATCAAAACTCGATAAGCACAAGTCAATTGTATGAATGATAAGCTCTCCCATTACAAACAGCAAGTTAAGTCCTTTATGCGCCAGCAACCCGGCTGGTGGATGCAATATATAAATCGATGTATAGACGATCAAATAACGGTTAATGCAGGTTACCTTGCTTACGTAACACTACTTTCTTTAATACCGCTAATTGCAGTAGGTGTCGCTATCTTTTCGGCGTTTCCTGGGTTTGAATCGACTCGTATGGAAATAGAGAGCTTTTTGTTTACTAACTTTGTACCTACTTCGTCCGATGTCATTAAAGAGCACATAACCTCCTTTGCGGGTAATGCTAATCAAATGACCGCAGTAGGTATTGGCTTTTTAGCGGCTATTGCATTGCTGCTTATCCGTAATGTTGATGCCACGCTAAACCGGATTTGGCGAATTAAGAAAAAACGCCCAATGATGATCTCTTTTGCAGTGTATTGGATGGTATTAAGCCTAGGCCCCGTACTACTTGGCGCAAGTATTGGTGTTACATCATATATTGTATCTTTAGTCTCGTTTGCTGATCAGGGAATACCTGGGTTTAGCGGCTTTTTGTTAAAGCTGGTGCCTTATGGTTTTTCGATGATTGGTTTTTTAATGCTATACACCTTAGTACCTAATACGCCTGTTTCTATTAGGGCGGCTGTACCCGGCGCACTTTTTGCGGCTATATTATTTGAGTTAACTAAAAAAGGGTTTGCCCTTTATATTAGCCATTTCCCATCGTACGAAGTTATTTATGGTGCTGTTGCTACCATACCTATTTTATTTGTTTGGGTGTATTTGTCTTGGGTAGTGGTGTTGCTAGGCGCTGAATTTACAGCGTGTATTAGCCCAAATGATATTGAAGATACTCCAGACATTGAACTGGAAGAAGAGCCACACTTAAAGGATACGCACTAAATGCAGGGGTTAATACAACGTGTAAAAAATGCCAAAGTAGAAGTTAATGACCAAATTATAGGTGAGATTAGCCAAGGTATTTTATTGTTATTAGGTGTAGAAAAACCTGATGATGAGCAAGCCGCCGATAAGTTACTGCATAAGGTAAGCAATTATCGTATTTTTACTGACGAAAACGACAAAATGAACTTAAGCCTAAAAGATATAGGTGGAGAGTTATTAGTGGTTTCGCAATTTACATTGGCAGCTAATACCAAAAAAGGCATGCGCCCAAGCTTTTCATCAGCAGCAACGCCAAGCCAGGCTAACGCGCTTTACGAGTACTTTGTAACTCAAGCTAAAGCACTGGATATTAACGTGGCAACCGGTGAGTTTGGCGCAGATATGCAAGTGAGCCTATGTAACGATGGGCCTGTCACCTTTAACTTATCGGTTTAATTATCAGACTTAGTAACAATAACAATATGATTCACAAAGCCCGCTACTTTATGCGGGCTTACTTTTACCCCAAATACATTAAATAGTAATTGCTGTAACTGAATTAACTGCGACTCATGCTGCGATAAAAAGTTAATAAATAGCGTGCCACCACCATTGAGGGCGTTATATATTTTTTGATAAAAAGCGTGTTCAAATAAAAACCGTGGCGCGTCTATCTGGCTAAATAAATCAAGAATAATCCAGTCATTGTTATGTGCTTTTTTTAGTATATTTTGCGCGTCATCACACTGCACATCACTTTGGTTTTTAAGCGCAAAAAAATCTGTATAACAGGCAATTATATCAGCACTTTTTTCAACTGATGTTACTTGTGCCTGCGGGTAGGTGTGTTGTAAGTAATTACGTATAGCGCCGCCGCCAAGGCCAAGCTCTAATACACGATTTGGTGGTGCTAAGGTTTGCCACTGCTTAGCCAAATAGGTTAAATGTGGAAATAGCAGGCGCTGTGGATTGTTAAGCTCTATCACCGATTGCAAAGTATCGTTAATCAGCAGCCAGCGAAGCAGTCCGGCTTGGCGAACCTGTATGTGATCGCCTGCATATTTATGCCAGTAAACTAGTTGCCCAATATCTTGGCTGTGGTTAATAAAGTGGCTACTAACTACACCCGTTAAAGGGTTTATAAAATCGCTCATAACATTTAGCATAAACTACATGGTGCACTGGGTAAAATAGTTAACTAAAATTTTAGCTATGAGCCAAATTATTTAATCTAGCTAGCGCTTAAAGTAGCGTTAAAGGTGGATTTAGTGTTCACACTTTAAATTAGTTATTTTTTCACTCGCTTACCAAAGTCGTATTGGCAGTGTTTCAAAGATGGAGTATGGTATTTGCCATAATAATTCCAACCAACTTAATCTTTAATTTTTTAATAACCAGAGCGTGGGTTAAAGAGTTATTCAGTTGGATTACATGCCGTAGCCTTTATTTTTTATTTACGGCCAAACAACAGGAGTATGTATGTTTCAGGTAAGTACACCGCAAAGCAGCGAAGATTGGCAAGCGTATTATCAATTACGATGGGAAGTATTACGTGCGCCTTGGGGCGAGCCTCGAGGCTCTGAACAAGACGACATGGAGCAAGATTCTGAGCATCGTTTTATAAAAAATAAAGAAGGCGATGTATTGGGTGTTGCACGTTTGCACTTTAATAACCATGAACAAGCGCAAGTACGTTACATGGCTGTGGCTGAAGGTAACCGAAACCAACATATTGGTAGCCGTTTATTGCATGAGCTTGAAAAAATAGCGTGGACGCAAAATGCAGGTGAACTGGTGCTATTTGCTCGCGAACGTGCACTTGAGTTTTATAAACGCCATGGTTACGAGCTAAAAGAAAAAGCTCACCTTGCGTATGGCGATGTGCAGCATTTTAAAATGATTAAGCAAAAACCTAGTGAGCCGGGTTGGTTCCGCCACCCAAATTGGACTCAAGTACTGCAAAATATTTGGCGCGAATCAATTCCTATTAGTGATGCAATGGGTATTAAAGTAGAAAGCTACACAGATTGGCAGTTTACAACTAGTGCAGATTTAGATGCTAACTTAAACTTACATAACACCATGTTTGCAGGTTCTATTTATAGTTTAGCAACGCTTACTGGCTGGGGGGCAACGTATTTAGCGCTTAAAGAAGCGGGGCTTGAAGGTAATATTGTACTGGCCGATGCGAGCATTAAGTACTTAAAACCACTAAATACTGACCCTAAAGGCTGTGTAGAATTACAAACATGTAAAGGTAAACTGAGCGACTTAGAAACCGCTGGTAAAACAAGTTACGTAGTGCCAGTAACTATTTATGATGGTGACAACGTAGTTGCAGAGTTTGAAGGTGTATTTGCCGTTAAGAAATAAGGGCAATGCTTCATTAAAAAAGCCGAGCACTAAGTAATTAATGCTTGGCTTTTTTATGCGCTAATTTTATAACAAATCAGTTAATAATATACCTACACCTATACGTTCAATATCGGCGTTGTAATCAATTAAGCTTTCGCCGTAGCCGTTAAAGTATTGTGCATAACCACGCAAACGGCCCCACATAGGAAATGACCAATCTAATTGAATCGCACCACGGTTATCTGAATTTAAGTTATTACGAGTCATAAAACTAAACTCATGATCTTGGTAACGGTACGCGCCGCTAAATTCAAAGTAACCCATGTATTTGTAAATGTCTGGGTTGTCATCGCCATCGGCTTCTAGTGGATCTTCTTTTTTATCTTCAGCTATTCGGTACCAAGGCTTAAAGCTAAAAACAAAACCTCTGTTTTCCCAAATGAAATCCGCGTAAATACGGTTCCATGAACGAGAGTTTGGCTGGCTGCGGCCATTAGATTGGTGCGAAATACCCAGTGCAATTGCCATTTCGTCGCCCCAAAGCACATGCTCTTCATCTAGGTAATTTACCCAAAATATTTCTGGCTCGTAGTTGGTTTCACGAAACGGTGATGAAATCTCTGAGTTATAAATCTGCCAATATGACTGCAGTGTAAAACCAAAGAATATAGCTTGGTCGTCATCAGCAAAATCATCGTATAGTGGCACTTTAATAGACAGCTGGTATTTAGCTTCTAAGTTATCAAGTGGTTCGCCATTTTCTTCATCTGTTAGCTCGTCAAAGCCATCATACGGGCGATCGTTTGGATGCGATACATACGACAGTGGCAAAATGTAGTTACGTTTATGCGGTGTAATCACGTTACGGTTTTTTTTGCTTACTTCTTCGCGGGCTTTACGTTTATCAAGTGCGGTAAGTTGTTTGTTTTCTTCAAGAGCTGAACACTTTTGACGGAGTTCGTCTAAGGTTTGCTTTCCGTCGCCACCAATTACTTCGTTTAAAATACATTGCTTAACAAGCTCTATATCGTTGTCTTGTTCGTTTTCATTTACCTCTTCTTGGGCAAAAGAGGGGGTACTAAGTAAAGCCGTGAGTGCAATCCAATAACGCCAGCTCATTGTTTATTCCTTTGAGAGTAGGGTAGATTTATAAATTATAACGTCTTTTTACATTTGTAACGGTGAACTTTTACTGAATTTACGTTTATACCATGTTATTTACGTTTGCTTGTAGTGTTTAGATCAAAAGAAAAGCGGCCTAAGCCGCTTATCTAATGTAAATTAACTTTTAAATCATTAATTTACTCTCACGCAATGAGAAGGGTGAGCTATAGCTCAAATACGTTTGTAAAAAACTTATACAGTTCAGTTCCTTGGTTCACACTTGCCGAGGCAAAATGCAATATTGCAATAGCATCGCAATCTAAGCTTAATGTTTGTAGTGGCTGCTCGCTTAGGTAGCGCTCCATACGTAAAACATGTGCAATTGGCTCGCCTGCTTTAATATGCTCACCTAGTGACGCTACATATTCAACCATTCCACCAATAGGCGCATAGTAAGCAAAGTAGTCATCTAAATGGCATGCGTAGCGTGTTATATTGCTCGGTTTGTGTCGTGCGTCTACCAATACATTTTTATGATTTAAGTAACTTAAAATGCTATTTGCATCGTTGAGTGCTTCTGTTAAGTCTATTTTTTCTTGGCTACCTAGCTCAACCGTAAAGGCTTCTACCTGTACGTTAAAGTCCCTGCCTTGTGCGCCAAGTGCATCACTTAGGTGCCACCATGGGCAAAAGCTTGCTTCGTCCATGGCGCCATCAAAGTCGCTTGGGATCAGCAGTACATGTTCAATATTAAAATAACTGGCGCTCTCGGTTGCATATGTTGGGCAATATAGGTGCTTACTTGAAATAGGCCCCGTGTGTAAATCAAGGACTATGTCGGCTTGGTGCGCAAGCTTTTGCAAATTAAGCGCAATGCGTTTACCCGTATTAAGTAAATAAGCTGGGCCGTTAAGTTTGGTATCTATTTCATCAATCAGGGCTTGTTTAAAGTTATTTTTTAAAGCTGCATCGTCGTACTGGCTATGATCTTTGGCAAACTGGGTGACTAAATCACTATTGTAGTGATACATACGGTTCCAGTTAGTGCCAGTAATCGGGTCGAATCGGCCAAGGGTAAATTCCCCTGATTTTTGATTACAACCTATAGGGTTAGCATAAGGTACTAAGGTAATGTCGCCTTTTAAATTGAGCTGTTTTAACTGCTCTAGCAGCTGAAAAATAACCGCGTTACCTTGTACCTCGGCGCCATGCATATTGGCTTGAATATACACGCTTGGCCCGCTGCCATCGCCTTTTAAGCGATACACCGGAATAGTGAGAGGTAAGCCGTTTGCTACTTCCCCTACTACAATGTTTTCTTGGCTAATGGGTGTTGTTATGCTCATGTTTATTACCTTAAGTAGTGACTGGCATCTTCTGCTTGGCGTACGCAGGTGAGCTCACCATTTTGTAAAACGTATTCTGCTGCCAGCTCATGGCATAAAAAATACGGCATGCTTTCGGTAAAACCATAGGCGCCACATTGGCTAAATACCAGCCAGTCTTGCGCGTTTAAATCGCTTGGTAGGGTGTGCTCGCCTAAGCAATCAAGGGCCGTACATAACGGGCCATATAGGCTCATTGCCTGTTTTGGTGCAGTTGATTCGCGCAATAGCGCCGCAGGAAAATCTTGGCTTGTAACAGCTGGGCGTAATAAGTGGTTAATGCCACCGGTTAAAATAACTTGCTGTTGGCCGTAGTTTTGTTTGCACTCAACGACTGGGTTGGCGTAATGACCGCATTCGCCCACAGCATAGCGGCCAAGCTCCATCCAAAGCTCGTCTACACCTGCATCTTTTTTAATTTTAGCAAGCGCGGCTATAAGGCCATCCCACTCAAGTGTTACTTCGTTTGGGGTGTAAGGAATACCTAAACCGCCCCCTAAATCTAAAATTTTCAGGTTTATATTTAAGTTATTTGCCAAGGTGGTCAGCGGTGCAATCATTTGCGACCACAGTTCGCTTAGCTTTTGCGTGCTAAGCATGTTGCCCCACTGAAATATATGTAGACCATCAAAGCTAAGGGCTGGGTAATCGGCGGTATTTAATGCTTGCCATTCATTGCAGCCCAAACCAAATGGTGTAAGGCTGTCGCCCCCCAGAGGGTTTTTTTCACCTTCGGGCCAGCGTAATTGAACACGCAGTAATACTTGCAGCTGCGTATTTTGCAGCTGCGCTTGTTGGTTTAACCAACGTACTTGATTGAGGCTTTCGGCAACAAATATGCGTACGCCGCGCTCAATAAAGTGTTTAATTTGTTTAGGGCTCTTTGCAGGCCCTGTGTTGAGCACGCGCTGCGAACTAATACCTTGTGCAAGTACTTGTTCAAGTTCACCTTTACTTGCTACGTCAAAGTTAAAGCCTGCGCTATCTAAGCTTTGAATAATCTTAGAAAGCGGGTTCGCTTTTACTGCATACCAAAGTTTTACATCGGTTTGCGCAACTAAGCGCGTAAGGTGTGCGTTTAGTTTATCTAAGTCGTAAACAAAAAAAGGAGTATCAAGCTGCTGTGTAAGCGTATTAACAGCGGTTTTGATTGGCGTGCTCAAAAAGCTCATTATCGTAAAACCTCTTCTAGCAATAATGATGCATCGCTTTGTTCGTCGCGGTATTTAACAATTAACGCACACGACATGCTTAAGCCTTGCTCACGTGCCCATTCGTTAGACGCCGGGCGAGAGCCAGGTATTACAATTGCGTATTCTGGGATTGGCTCGCCTTTATCAAGCTGACGCTCGTTAACGCAGTCGTATACCGGAATGGTTGCAGATAAACGTACGCCAGGTGCCAGTACCGCACCTTTTTTAATAACTACGCCTTCAACAATGACACAACCTGCGCCAATAAAGGCATCGTCTTCAACTACTACAGGGTTTGCACCAATTGGCTCAAGTACACCGCCAAGTTGCACAGCTGCGCTCAAATGTACGTTTTTACCTACTTGTGCACACGAACCAACTAATGCGTGGCTATCAACCATCGTGCCTTCGTCGATGTATGCGCCAATGTTTACGTATGCTGGTGGCATAATAATAGTGCCTTTAGCTACGTATGCACCACGACGAACGCTTGAACCACCTGGTACCATACGCACGCCATCGTCAGTGCTAAATTCTTGCGGTGCAAGGTTGTGCTTATCAACAAACCCGCCTGCAAACTCGGTGTTAGTGCCATTTTTAAAGGCTTCTAAAATGCCTTGTTTTACTTCTACGTTAGCTTTCCATTGGCCGCTTTCGTTTTGTGATGCTGCGCGTACTGCGCCCGATTCTAAATTATTTAGTAGTTCTAACCAGCTCATTATAAAAACCTGTATTTAATGCCAAGATAAAATGGTGTCGTTTGCAGTGGTAATGCAATCGGTTTGCGTTAACTCAAGGTGTGTTAAAGGTGGGCGCAGCAACGGGCTACTTAAGCGGCCTTGTTGGTGCATTAACACTTTAACGGGAATAGGGTTTGCTACAGCAAAAAGGCTATTAATAGCGCGAGTCCACTGAGCAAATAAATTGGGGTGTTGGCCACTTAGGCTGCGCTTTACAAACTCGTGCGTTTGTATTGGCCACGCGTTTGCAGCAACCGATACTAAGCCTTTTGCACCTGCTTGGGCAAAGTAGGGCATAAGCGCATCGTCGCCACTGTATAGCGCTAAATTAGGCGCGGCTTGTCGGTATGCTTCAAATTGGGTGATGTTGCCACTGGCTTCTTTTAAAGCCCACAGTTTAGGGTGCGCTTTTAAGTTTTCAATGGTTTGCACCGGAATGCTTACACCGCTTCTACCTGGTACGTTGTACAACATACACGGGTACGCGCTTACGTTTAATAAGCTTTCGTACCAATGTGTTTGACCTACAGCCCCTGGTTTTGCATAAAGAGGCGAGCCTAATAAGTAGCTGTGAATAGGTAATTGGTTACAGTAGCTAACCCATTCTTGTTGTTGGGCCAAGTTACTACCACCAACAGCAACCATAAGCGGTACACTGGGTTTTAATTGACACACGTGCTCAACAATGCCTTGCTGCTCTTTAAGCGTAAGGGCTAAGCCTTCACCTGTGCTACCGAGCAGTAAAATGCCGTTGTGTGCCGCTTCTTGTTCGCTAACAAGTGTTGTCAGTGTGTCGTAGTCAACATTACCTTGTTGATCAAACGGCGTTACAAGCGCTGTCCACAGTGCGTAGTCGTCTAAATTGAAGTTGTGAATCATCTCTTACGAACCTATAAGGTGTTCGAGATATTAAGGAGGCTGTATGATGTGAGCCGCATTAACGTCGTTCGAACAGTATTCGAAGAGCGAATGGGCTTAAAATAATAGGGCGCACGGCCTTATTATTTAAGACCAGAAGCTCTCCACCAAACTAATAAGCTGTTTTAAAACAGCTATTGGTGACAGTCGCTAGGATTCAACCTAGTCGCCCGAAGTAATTGCTTCGCAAAAGCGTTTACCTCTCGGCGGTATTCCCCTCACATATGCTCACTGGAGTTTGCGCTCCTAACATACGCTACCTGAATAACGCACCTCTTCTAGCCCTTTGTATTTTGTTTAACCGCAAAAGGTTTAACAAAATACAATTTAAATAGGGTAATTGCGGCGATTAAAACATTTTAGCCATCTAGGTGTCAAGTTGCAGGATACAGATTAGTTCATCGAAAATGAGGGTGGTTACGTATTGGCTGCTTTTCTCGTAAACTAACCCTATGAGCAGTGATGAGGTATTTAATAAGTATGGAAAAATTTAGCGATATTTATAAGCGAGCAGTAGAGCGAAAAGGCTCTGAAAAAATGCTTAAGTTATTACTCGCAAAACCCTTATCTAAAAAAGCATTAAGCGCATTAAGTGACGACGACTGGCTTGAAGAGTTTACCCGTAAAGTATTTCAAAGCGGGTTTTACTGGTCGGTAATAAACAGTAAATGGCCAGGTTTTAGAGAGGTTTTTTGGCAGTTTAGTGTTGATAAATTACTTATGATGCCGCCCGATATGCTCGAGCAAAAAGCAACTGATGAGCGCATTATTCGTAATTATAAAAAGGTAAAAACAATTCCTGAAAATGCCTACATGATCCACGAAATAGCACAGCAACATGGCAGTTTTAGCAAGTTCGTAGCTAACTGGCCAAGCGATGACATTATTGGTTTATGGGCATATTTAAAAAAACACGGCGCCCGTTTGGGTGGAAATACTGGCCCGTATGCCTTAAGAGCGCTTGGTAAAGATACTTTTTTACTTTCGCGAGATGTAGAAAGTTACCTAAGAGCGCACAAAATTATCGATGGCGGCCTGCAAACTAAAAAATCACTCACTGCTGCACAGGCATTTTTTAACGAAATGCAAAAGCAAAGTGGTTTAAGCATGCAAGAGCTGAGTTTAATTGTGGCCTACGGTGTGGGCGACAATCGTGTAGGTGTAAGCCAACAAGCAGAGGATTAATGATGAAACTAGTGCCAAGATATACAGACATAGCAGATAACTTTGCAATAGAGGATCAACCTTCAAGCGTTGCTGCCCCGCAATTACTGCTGTGGAACGCATCTTTAGCTAAGCAGTTTAATATAGATATTGAGCCGCAGCTGCGTGCTAGTACGTTTGCAGGCAACGAATCACTGCAAATAAAGGCGGTAGCACTTGGTTATTCTGGGCACCAGTTTGGGCACTTTTCGCCGCGCTTGGGTGATGGGCGAGCACATTTACTCGGTGCTGTAAGCGACGATAAAAATCAGCTGTGGGATATTCAATTAAAAGGCTCAGGCGCTACGCCTTATTCTAGAGGAGGCGATGGCCGGTGTGCACTAGGTCCTGCTATTCGCGAATATATTATGAGCGAGGCAATGCATGGCTTAGGTATTAAAACCACGCGTTGTTTGGCTGTGGTTGGGACAGGCGAAGCCGTTTACCGTAATCCGCCGCAACCTGGCGCAGTTGTCACTCGCCTAGCAAGTAGTCATATTCGGGTTGGCTCGTTTCAATATTTAGCAACCCAAGGGGATACTGAGGGTCTTAAAAAGCTTGCCGATACAGCCATTGAGCGCCATTACCCTGAAATTAACATAACCGGGCCAGAGCGTTACTTAGCCTTTTTAGATGCAGTGATAAAAAACCAATTAGACTTAATAATTAGCTGGATGAGAATCGGGTTTATTCATGGTGTTATGAATACCGACAACACGCTAGTAAGCGGTGAAACCATAGATTATGGCCCATGCGCGATGATGAATGTGTTTGATTTTGATACCGTATTTAGCTCTATTGATAAGCAAGGGCGTTATGCATTTGGTAATCAACCAAACATAGCGAGCTGGAACTGCGCTCGTTTAGCCGAGAGCTTAATACCACTTATTAATGACGATGACGAGCAAGCTGTAAACTTAATGACGCCCATAATCAGCCAGTTCTCAATGCTATTTAACGATAGATACAATCAAATGTGGGCACAAAAACTAGGTTTAGCTGGCCAAAGTGAAAATGATGTTGAACTAGTAAGTAAGTTATTACTCTTATTTCAAGAGCATAAGCTTGATTACACCAACACCTTTGATGCCCTTACTGAGTCATTAAAAGGTGAATCTGTAATACCTGAGCCATTAACGCAATGGGCACAGCTTTGGAAAAGTCGAACAGATAACAGTTCTTATGAAATTATGCGGGCTGCTAATCCTCGAGTGATCCCTCGTAATCATATTATTGAAACAATTTTAGATGAATATACAAACATGGGGACTAGTGAATTACTAAAACCGTTTATGGAAGTGCTTAGTGATCCATACTTTACTTGCAAAAACATAGCTCAGTATCAGGAAGTGCCTAAAGAGGACAAAGGTTACCGCACATTTTGCGGTACTTAAGTGCTGGGTTAACTCATAAGTTCATGATTATAAATGGCCATATTTACTTATATACGGCTATATTTGGCTTTAAATAGGGTTCATTGATTGAGCAAAGTATATTCAAGTGGTAATATCCGCGACCGTAAAGCCAAGTAATTTTTTGCGTATATACAGTGCATATAGTTGAATTTACCTTGTATTAGCTTACAAGTAAGCGATTTATAATAAAACCACTATATTTATTGTTTGCAGGTTAGGTAAAGCGTTTAATCTCACCTACAATAAATGGTTGGATGTCGTCATAGACCATTGAAAAAATTTATAAACTTTATTTTTCGTTAAGTATCGATTAACAAAAGCTCAGGTAGTCTGTAAAAAACTGGTTGAGCTAGAATTGATTAGCTACAATTTATTGGTTGTTAAAATGGGAAGAAAACAATGAAATTAAAATCACTTACAATTGCAATCGCGTTGGCTGCAACTAGCGCATCTACTTTCGCTGCTGATAAAGAAGAAGGCTTCTACATTGGCGCATTTGGCGATTACTACGACGCATCTTGGAAAAACATGCGTGACCAAGCTGGCCTAGACGTAAATGAGTCTACAGGCTGGGGTGTTGAAGCTGGTTACCGTTTCAGCGATTACTGGAGCGCACGCTTAGAATACGCAGACATGGATTTTAACGCTTTTGACAAAGTAGCTGGCAATCGCAATAATATTGACGGCGAGCGTTATGGTATTGATGCACTATACCACTTAGATGGTGGTCCATTTTACGGATTATTTGGTATTAAAGAAATTGATGTTGTAGATGACAACACATTCTTAAATGCTGGTGTTGGTTACCAACACTTTATTACAGATGGTTTATTTGTTAATGCAGAAACAGCTGTATACCAAGGCCTTGACCGTGGTTACACAGATGTTGGTGCAAAAATAGGTATTAACTACTTATTTGGTCAAAATGCAGCGCCAGCTGAGCCGGTTCAACCAGCTCCAGAGCCTGAAGTTGTTGAAGTAGCAGTAGTTCCTGCTGATAGCGATAATGACAACATTTTAGATGCTGATGACCAATGTCCAAATACACCTATGGAAGATGCTGTAGATGGTACTGGTTGTACATTATATGAAGACCGTGAAGTAACAACTAGCCTATTAGTTACTTTCCCACATGACTCTGCAGAAGTAGGTTCACAGTACTTCACTGATATCGCATCAGTATCTGAGTTCTTAAAAGAGCATACAGATACAACAGTACTTCTTGAAGGTCATGCATCGGCTGTAGGTAATGCAAACTACAACAAAATGCTTTCTAAAAAGCGTGCTGATGACGTAGCGAAAGAATTAGTTAAAGATGGTATCGATGAAGACCGTATCACTACAGTAGGTCTAGGTGAAGAACGTCTTAAGAATACAGCAAATACTAAAGCAGCTCACGCAGAAAACCGTCGTGTAGAAGCGCATGTAAAATCTATTGAACGTGTAAAAGTTAAGCGTTAATAGTAATTTACTAAATCTAGAAACCCAGCCATGTGCTGGGTTTTTTTATGGGCGGAATAAAGTGAACAAGCAATCAAATAGTAATGATTATTACTTAACAAACATTCATGAAAATAGATTTTATTAAAGCCACTATTCATAATATTTATAGTCGGTATAATCAGTTGCTTAGTTGGATGGATTTTCATCTAATCATAAAAGCTTTATAATCACGCGTTAGAATACTATAAGTATTGGGTAACTTATTTGCGCATGAAGCGCTACCGAATATTTTCACGTCACCAAGAGGGCAATATTGTGCTACAAGAATATCGTAAACACGTAGAAGAACGTGCCGCGTTAGGTATCGTACCAGCGCCACTAGATGCTCAGCAAACGGCTGATCTTATTGAACTAATCAAAACGCCACCGGCAGATGAAGAAGAGTTCATCTTAGATTTATTAATCAACCGTGTACCGCCTGGTGTTGATGATGCAGCGTATATCAAAGCAGGCTTTTTAGCGGCAGTTGCAAAAGGTGAAGCGCAGTCTCCACTTATTTCAAAAGAAAAAGCAGCTGAGTTATTAGGTACAATGTTAGGTGGCTACAACATCGCTCCTATGATTGAACTTCTTGATGACGAAGCACTTGCACCAATCGTAGCAAAAGGCCTTTCAAACACTTTGTTAATGTTTGATGCTTTTTACGACGTAGAAGAAAAATCAAAAGCGGGTAACGAGCACGCTAAAAAAATTATTCAGTCTTGGGCAGATGCGCAGTGGTTTACTAACAAACCAGCAGTAGCTGAAAAAATTTCAGTAACTGTATTTAAAGTAACTGGCGAAACAAACACTGATGATTTATCTCCTGCACCAGATGCATGGTCACGTCCTGATATCCCACTTCATGCTTTAGCAATGCTAAAAAATGAGCGCGACGGTATCGTTCCTGATAAAGCGGGTGAAGTAGGTCCAATTACTAAATTAGAAGAGTTAAAAACTCAAGGTTTACCACTTGCTTACGTAGGTGACGTTGTAGGTACTGGTTCTTCTCGTAAGTCTGCTACTAACTCTGTGCTTTGGTTTATGGGTGACGATATTCCATTTGTACCAAATAAGCGCGTTGGTGGTGTATGTTTAGGTAATAAAATTGCGCCTATCTTCTTCAATACAATGGAAGATTCTGGTGCATTACCAATTGAATTAAATGTTGATGAGTTCAACATGGGTGATCAAATTGATATTTACCCATACGAAGGTGTTGTTAAGCGTCACGGTACTGATGACGTTATCTCTACTTTTGAACTTAAATCAGACGTAATTTTAGATGAAGTACGTGCCGGTGGCCGTATTCCTCTAATCATTGGTCGTGGTTTAACAGACAAAGCACGTACATCTCTAGGTTTAGGCGCAACTGACGTATTTAAAGTACCAGCGGTAACTGAAGCTTCAGATAAAGGCTTTACACTAGCGCAAAAAATGGTTGGTAAAGCATGTAACGTTGAAGGTATTCGCCCAGGCCAATACTGTGAGCCTAAAATGACCACTGTAGGTTCGCAAGATACTACAGGTCCTATGACACGTGATGAGCTTAAAGACTTAGCATGTTTAGGTTTCTCTGCAGATTTAACAATGCAGTCATTCTGTCATACCTCTGCTTACCCTAAACCAATTGACGTAAACACTCACCATACGCTTCCTGATTTCATCATGAACCGTGGTGGTGTTTCACTTCGCCCTGGTGACGGTGTAATTCACTCTTGGTTAAACCGTATGTTATTACCAGATACTGTAGGTACTGGTGGTGATTCACATACACGTTTCCCATTAGGTATTTCGTTCCCAGCGGGTTCAGGTGCAGTAGCATTTGCAGCAGCAACCGGTGTTATGCCTCTTGATATGCCTGAGTCTATTTTGGTTCGCTTTAAAGGTGAAATGCAACCAGGTATCACTTTACGTGACCTAGTACACGCAATCCCTTACTACGGTATTAAGCAAGGCTTATTAACAGTAGAGAAAAAAGGTAAAATCAACGAATTCTCTGGTCGCGTACTAGAAATCGAAGGTGTTGAGCACTTAACTGTTGAGCAAGCGTTTGAATTATCAGATGCATCAGCAGAGCGTTCAGCAGCAGGTTGTACTGTTAAGCTTTCTAAAGAGTCTATCAGTGAATACCTAGAATCAAACATTGTTATGCTTAAGTGGATGATCTCTGAAGGTTACGGCGATGTACGTACAATCGAGCGTCGTATTACAGCAATGCAAGATTGGTTAGCTAACCCAGAACTTATGGAAGCTGACGCTGACGCAGAATACAAACACGTTGTAGAAATCGACCTAGCAGAGATTAAAGAGCCAATCCTTTGTGCTCCAAATGACCCTGATGACGCACGTTTACTTTCTGATGTTACTGGCGAGAAAATTGATGAAGTATTCATCGGTTCTTGTATGACTAACATTGGTCACTTCCGTGCTGCTGGTAAATTACTAGATGGTTTCACCGGTCGTATCCCAACACAACTTTGGGTTGCTCCACCAACTAAAATGGATAAAGATCAGCTTACTGACGAAGGTTACTACGGTATCTTTGGTCGTGTTGGTGCACGTATCGAAACTCCAGGTTGTTCACTATGTATGGGTAACCAAGCACGTGTTGCAGATAAAGCAACGGTTGTTTCAACCTCTACACGTAACTTCCCGAACCGTTTAGGTAATGGTGCGAACGTATTCTTAGCTTCAGCAGAGCTTGCAGCAATTGCTGCTATTTTAGGTAAATTACCTACGCCAGCTGAATACCAAGAGTATGCTGCGAAAATCAATGCAACGGCTGCAGATACATACCGTTACTTGAACTTCCACCGTATGCCTCAGTACACTAAAAAAGCAGACAACGTAATTATTCAGCAAGCTGTATAATTTAAACCTGTTTTAAAAAAAACCCGCTTAGGCGGGTTTTTTATTATCTGAAACCCAAGTACCTAATACAGGGTTAACTGTATGAAGTGTATTTAAAAAATCATGAAATAAATTTGAATATTAACAAAAAATGAACAATTATATGTATTGATAACACTTGTTAATGATTGAGGGAGCGATCATCAGGTCTTTTTTTGCTCCACTTAACTATAGTTTCGGAGCATATAATGGAAGATAAAAATAACTACCGGTTAAAGTTAATAGCGAGCGCAGTGAGTGCAAGCTTATTAATATCTGGTTGTAGTTTTGACAAAGATGATGATGTTTCTGAGGAGGTAAATCTAGCTCCTTCTGTTCAAATTTTAGGACAAGATGAAGCACAAGAAAAAACGGCTTTTACCCTATCGGCCAACGCTATTGATACAGATGGTCAAATTATTAATTATAGTTGGCAGCATGATTCAACACTTAATTTAAGTGCACAAAACCCCGACTCAAACGAAATCACTTACCTCTCACCCGACATTACAGAAGATGTAACCGTTAATTTTAGCGTAACCGTAGAAGATGACGATGGCGCAACCACCACAGCTACTCAACAAGTATTAATAAAGCGAAATTCAACGGCTGTTACTCTAAATGGCTTAATTACTGACAACACGATTAGCTTTGCAAGTGTAGAAATAACCATAGGTGATAAAACTTATTCAGCTACAGCAGACGAAAATGGTGTCTACACAATAGTATTAGATGTCGATGAGGCTTTAGAGCAAGCTCTAGTAAAAGTTAAAGCCAAAGGACGAGATGATTTAAACCCTGGTGTTGAGTTTATTTCTCAGCTTAGTTCAGTTAAAAAATTAGCTACTCAAGCTGGTGATGATGGTATTTTAGATAGCGATGAAAATTTTGGAGTAAATACAACCAATGTAACAACCGCAGAGTACGCACTTATTGTTAGAGAAGGTGATGAGCCAACAAGTGAAGATGAGCTTGATAATGCACTTTTAAATGTTGATGCAGACGAGAAAGTACAACTTGCGAGCCTGATTAAAATTATTGTAGACAACCCAAATTATGAGCTGCCAGAGGGCGTAAATAGTACGCTTGATTTAGTAACCGATGAAGAAGCTGCACAGCAGTTTGAAGAAGACGTTAATGCGCAAGATCCTGACCTAATAGAGCAAACAAAAACCGAAATTAAAGAAGATGAAGACTTAGTTACAGGCTCAAAAGAGTCATTAGTTGGTGAGTATATAATTAACTCCCCGCGCTACTATGCAAATACAGCCAGCCACTTAACTTTAAACGAAAATGGTACTGGTCAATATCATGCAGTTACGGGCAGCTCACTAATGTGGCAAGAAGTGAGTGGTAAAATAGAAGTTACTTTACAGTCTCCTGTACTTATTAATAGGTACTCCCAAGTCGAAGACGATGTTGAGACTGTTTATGAGGAGCATTTAAATTCATTTTCATTGCAAGTACTCGGTGAAAACGATGTCTTTAAAACAATAGATATTAAAAACGATATTACAGTTTACGAAAACAACGTTGAGGTGCAAAACAAGCAAGAAATACAAACCACCAACCTAATTCTTAAAAATAAAACTCTAAGTTTAAATATTGAGAATATTGTTGGTGAGTGGGTAATGGAACGCATTGAGGGCCTTAACTATAATAGCCACCTAGAGACTATTGCCTTTTATGAGGATGGTACAGGCGTTGTTTTAAGTGATAACTCAGCACCATTTGAATGGGAGCTGGCTAATAATAAATTAACTGTAACCTATGATGAAGATGGTAGCGTTGGAACAACAAATTTTTGGTTTACTAAAAATTTAAAAGCAGGCTATCAATTAGTTTCCTTAGATACTACATCAGCCGATCCTGCCGATAGCCAATACGGCCTAATGATAAAAAGACAAACGGTGTCTTTATCAGATAGTGATTTTGTTGGGCGCTGGCATGGGTACATTGGCACACCACAGTCGTTTGATATGAACGTTTACAATGATGGCACAATTATGATTGGGCTAGGATTTACATCTTATCAGGGTGTAATTAATAGTGGAAACTTTACACGTAAACGGTTCAGATACAATGGCCGCACTGTAACTGACTGCGAAGGCTTCGACAGCAACTGTTACTTAGAGTCGCAAATGCGCCATGAATTTTTAAATGTAATAGATAACCGCTACTTTGTACTACGTACGTTTGAAAACTTAAACCAACAAGGCGAAGTTATATCTAGTGCGCCTACTATTTTAATTTACGACTACAGCCAAGATGTCACATACAGTCATTTTAACGAGGAACTATTAGAAAATTATACTGAGCTTTATAACAGTGACGGTAGCAGTGACTTTATTACTACTTATTTCAATGAAAATGGTGAGCAATTCTATGAGCTTGAATTAAATAATGAACACTTCTCAGTTGAGTTAATTAACGGTCAACTTCTTTATGAAAAAGAAGGTGAAATGTGGGTCTTTGAAATATTTTCTCACGATGAAGACGGTTTTATCATATGCAACTATGCACAAGGGGCTAGCTGTGAAGACGATGATAAAATTAGTTATAGTGCTAAACGGCCTAAAGTAACCCTCAGTGTTAACTCAACGGGTAATGGCGAATTATCACCTATCGAAAAAAGCTCATTCAGATATCATCCCGTTAGTTTTGAAATTATCCCAGATGAAGGGTATATCGTTAATTCTATCGATGGCTGTAACGGCTATATAGATGAAAATTACTATATTGTTGATAGTGGTGAGTTTGATTGTGAGATTACTGCAACATTTAAAGAAGAAGTAAATATTGCAGGTAATTATGTATTAAATAATTCAGATATTTACTACGCTTCAGCCTATTCAATTGAGCTTAATGAAGATTACACGGGCTCTATAACTTATAAGGCTAAAGTAGACCTTACTTGGCAGGTAAATATTGATGGCAGTATTGAAATAACCCCATTAGAAGACTTTGTGCTTGGAGAGTATCAAGGTTTCTCTAATAGTACAGGGATGCAAGAGGCGTTTAGAGACATTGCAACCTCTTTAACTTTAACACCAATACCTGATAGGGGGAGTGATTGGTTTAATTTACAAAGCGCTATTTCTAAATATGAAAACGATGCTCTAATAGAGCACTACATTCGCAATGACGATCTGTCACTAATCAAAGCTGATGACTACCTATCTATTACTAATAATGATGTTGTTGGTGAATGGTCTATTGATTTAGTTAGCGAAGAAACAGTTTATAAAGTTTTGTTTAACGAAAATGGGTCAGGTACAACCCAAAACCTAAGCAACTTAGATAGTGAACAATTCACGTGGCAGTTATTAGAAAATACTATTGAACTCACTTTTAATAATGATGATGGGGTGGAATCTTTTCACATAATAAAAGACTTAAACGTTGGTTATCAGGTTATTACTAAGGGGTTATTTGATACTACGGAACATACTGATTCGGGTATTATGATCCGTCGTAACGAGCAAGCTATTAATGCAGCAAATTTCACTGGGCGCCATCAATTTAGAGAAGGGCACAGCCTTGATAGCTACTGGTCTGAAATACAAGTTTACGATGATGGAGAGGTGTTCTTTACTTTTGGTACGAGCGCTTATCAAAGAGGGTTTGAGGACGGACATTTAAAACGTGATTTATATTATGATATCACTAATAATTGGCAAAGAGTTGACTGGTGTGATGCCACGCTAGATAGCTGCATTTTATACGGTGAATTCGTATACACCTTGGTTGCTGTTGATAATAATCGTTATTATGTTGAACGTATTACGCATTTTTACGATGATAGCACTCAAGAAATAACTTCAAGTGCACATTTATATATCCATGATTACTTACCTTCAACTACGGTTGAGCAGTTTAAAGAATACCAATCTACTTTTAACCTTTATGAAAGTGGTAGTAATGGTGTAAGGCGCTGGTCTGTTGGCTATGGTGATTACAATGAAGAATTAGATAAGCAATATTTAACTTTCCAAATTGACGATGCTGAAAAAGTAAACGTTGAGCTTATTGATGGTAAATTAGAGCTCATTCTAGATGGTCAAGAAACCGTTATAGAATTAATTGACAACGACCGTGAGAATATTACTTTTTGTAAATATTTAAAGGGAAATAGTTGCCTTGAAGCAGATAAAATTAATTTATCTTTTAGCCCACCAACATACTCCATCTCTGTTGAGTCAAGTACAAATGGTCAGTTGAGTATTTTTGATGGTACTCAGGTGAATTACGGGCAAAGTCTTTATATAGATATTCACCCTGATACAGGTTATCAGTTAGCTGAAATCTCCGGATGCGATGGCTTTTATAATATAGATACAGAGCAGTTTGTAGTAGAAAATATAACGCAAGACTGCCAAATACAGGTCTCTTTTGAAGAGGTCATTCCATTAGCAATACAAGCAGGTATTGAAGACCAAAGCTTAGCACAATGTGTAAATGACTCAGGCAATAGCAACCCAGAGCAAGCACAATACCTGTATTGTGCTTGGCAAGGTTATACTGAGATTAACTCATTAGTAGGATTGGAAAACTTAGTAAACTTGCGTGCTATTTATTTTCCTGAATTAAATATAGGTACTCACCTAGACTTATCAGCTTTGGAAAACCTCTCTGTAATTCATATTCAAGGTGGTGGGGCTATTGAAAGCTTAACTGTGTTTGATCCGAGTATGGTTACAGAGCTTGAATTACGCGATCAAAATCTCACAACATTTGACCTATCTGAATATACACAGCTTGAGCGCTTATCTATGTTCAATAACCCTCTTCAGGCTATTGATATTAGTGCTCAAGGCTTACTTAGCTATTTAGATTTACAAAATACAGAAATAAGCAGTTTGGATTTAAGCAGTAATTTTCTGCTCAATGAATTACATTTAAATAGTCCGTCTATAACAGAGCTTGAAATAGGGCATTTAGTTAACTTAGAACGCCTATTTTTATGGGGGTTATCTGACTTAACTCAACTAAACACCAGTAACTTATCAAACCTTATTTACTTATTTGTTTCGCACACTGGAGTTAACTCACTTGATTTAAGTAACCTTTCTAAGCTTACTGATTTAAATATTGCTGGTACAAGTATTAATAATTTAGATTTCTCGAAACTTGATAGTTTGCAATATATTGATATTAGCCATGTAAGCGAGAGTTTATTTAATTGGTCCGAATTATATAGTGTGTACAGCTTAATTTATCGTGGTGCAGAACAAACTTCCTTTGATTTAACGCCATTTTTGAATTTAAATGAGTTAGATTTATCTGATAACCAATTATCTGAACTTTATATACCGTACCCAGAGCAATTAGAATTTTTATATTTGAGTCATAATCAGTTTGAATCAATTGATTTATCACTTATGAGTAATTTACGTAATTTAAGCCTATACGAAAATAAACTTCCCATGATTGATGTATCCAATAACTCAAAGTTAGAGTGGCTAGATATTTCCAATTCTGAGTTAACAGCAATATCAGGTATTGAATCTATACAAAACACTTGGGTTAATATTCAACTGAGAGATAATCCACTTTCAGATACAACAATTATTTATTTAGAGGACTTACAAACTAACCAAGGGTTTAATAATATTTACTTTAGCCTTGCTTATCGGGTAACGGTTACCACATCTGAAAATGGCTATGTAGATAATAATGATTTCACCGTAGCTGAGAATGAAGTTCGGGGTATAAATATTTTCCCAGATACAGGCTATGAAGTAGGCTCGGTATCGGGTTGCGGTATTCAATTGATTGCAGGAAACTATTACGAAGTTGGCCTGCTAACATCATCTTGCGAAGTAAATGTAGAATTTGTAGTTGCAATACCGCTTGCTACAAAAGCAGGCATTTCAGATACTGCTTTGGGTCAGTGCGTTAACAATTCTGGGTATAGTCAACTTGAAGAAGTAGAACAGCTATTTTGTTATCATACAAACAGTGGTGAAATTACATCTTTAGTGGGTCTCGAGAGCTTTTCTAACCTAAGTGGTATTTACCTTTCAAGCCTAGAGGTGGGGGCCCACTTAGATTTATCAGCTTTAGAGAATCTATCTGTAATTCATCTTCAAGGTGGTGGGGCTATTGAAAGCTTAACAGTGTTTGATCCGAGTATAGTTACAGAGCTTGAATTACGCGATCAAAACATCACAGCGTTTGACCTATCTGAATATACGCAACTTGAACGTTTATCTATGTACAATAACCCTCTTCAGGCTATTGATATTGGCGCGCAAGGCCTACTTAGATATTTAGACTTACAAGACACAGAAATAAGTAGCTTAGATTTAAGCGGTAACTTTCTGCTTAGTGAATTACATTTAAATAGTCCGGCTATAACAGAGCTGGAAATCGGTCACTTAGTTAATCTAGAGTATTTATATTTATGGGGGTTGTCTAACTTAACTCAGCTAAACACTAGTAATTTAACAAACCTTATTTACTTATTTGCATCACATAGTGGAATTAACTCACTGGATTTAAGTAACCTTCCTAAACTTACCGATCTCAATATAGCTGGTACTCAAATTACCAATTTAGATTTTACGCAACTAGATAGTTTGCAATATATTGATATTAGTTATGTTGATGAGCGCTTGATTAACTGGGTTGAGTTACAGGCAGTTAATAGTTTGATTTATACTGGCATGGGTTTAACTAGTTTTGATTTAACCTCTTTCACCGAGCTTGTTGAATTAAATTTATCTGATAGCCAATTATCTGAAGTTTTTATACCCAACCCAGAAAAGTTACAGCTATTACATTTAGGCGGTAACCGCTTTGATACAATCGATTTATCTCCTTTTACCAATTTACGTAGTTTGCACTTAAACGGTAACCCGCTAACGCATGTTGATTTGTCTTTTAATACACAAATGTTTTCAATGGATATTGCATATACTCAGCTTGAAACTGTGACTGGAATTGAGTTTTTTGAAAATAAAGAGGCGTTTATCCACTTTGAGGACAATCCTCTTTTAGATTCTACAATTACTTATTTAGAGGATCTGAGAGATAATCAAGGATTTACAAATATTGTGTTTAGCAGGGCTTTTACCGCGACCGTTAATTATACCGCTGGTGGCGGGGGAAGTAACGACCATTATACTGTAAGGGATTCTGAAGTCCATGGCTTACATGTTTTCCCAGATTACAATTATGTTGTTGATTCAGTATCTGGTTGTGGTATCCAATGGATATCAGATAACTATTATGAATTTGGCCCTTTAACATCATCATGTGAAATCGGTGTTGAATTTATTGAGCAAACCCCTTAGGCAGCAATAAAATCAGTTGAAACAAAATAGCTGTGTTTCACGGCTATTTTGTTTTTGAATTGAAATTTCATAAAAGCATATATTTAGATCTTAAAATTTAACTTTTAATCTTTTCTACCCCAATTTATGCTCAGAAAATCCTCCACACATGCATTAAAATCTCTTTTAATATTCTCATTATTTTAGGCGAGATTTTATGACTGCATTAAACAACCAGAATTTACTGCAACTACGTTTTGTTAACCAAGCAAATATTGATTTGGTTAAGCCTTCTTTTGATAACCTGCCTGCTAACCCTTATGCAGATGGTGAATTTCGTAAACGTCGTTACTCAGTAATTAAGTTTCAAAATGGTGAGCTTAAACTACAAGCTGCCAAAGCATTTGTTCAAGACGATTCTATTAACACCTTTCAGGGTAATGTTGAGCGTACTTACGAAAACCTAGAGCAAAGCTTACTAGAGTCTCAAGGTATGCAAAGTATTGTAAGTGAGTTTTGTGAGCTTACCGGTATAGATGAAGACCGTGATATTGAAATACACCAATTTAGAATGCTAGCAATTGATAGCGACACGCCAGCCGCGCCTGAAGGTGTGCATCAAGATGGTTTTGACCATGTATGTATATGCGGTGTTTCGCACGAAAACCTGGAAGGTGGCGAGCTACTTGTATATGAAAACAAGCAAGCTGAACCATGTTTTAAAATGGAAATTAAAGACGGAATGTTTGCGCTTATAAACGACCGTCAAGTGTGGCATAACGCCACACCAATGAATAAAATTGATGCCAGCAAATCAGGTTACCTTGATTGCTTTGTACTTACTTCTTAAGGAATAAGCATGAACATAGCGCAATTACGTGAGCAGTTTCCGGCATTAATGCAAAGCGTTAATGGTAAATCGCCGATATTTTTAGATGGTCCAGGTGGCTCTCAAGTGCCGCAGTCAGTGCTTAATGCAATGTCTGCTTATTTAGGGCATTACAACTCAAACCTAGGTGGCGCATTTTTTTCAAGCGATAAAACGGTAGAGCTAATGGCAAATGCTCGCCAAGCCGCAGCAGATTTACTTAATGCACCAAACGCACAAAATATTGTGTTTGGCCCTAACATGACAAGCCTTACCTTTAGCTTTAGCCGAGCTATTTCGCGCGATTGGCAGGTAGATGACGAGATCATTGTTACTAACGCTGATCACTTCTCAAACGTATCATCTTGGCAGCAAGCCGCAGAAGATAAAGGCGTTAAAGTTAATACGGCTTTAATTAACGAAGCTGATTGCAGCTTAGATATGGCTCAATTTGAAAGCTTGCTTAACAGTAATACTAAACTAGTGGCTGTTACTTACGCTTCAAATACCACAGGCTCTATAAACGAGATAAAACGTATTATAGAGCTTGCTCACGCTGTAGGCGCTCTAGTTTATGTTGATGCCGTACATTACGCGCCGCATGAGCTAGTTGATGTGCAAGCGCTTGATTGCGACTTTTTAGCCTGCTCGGCGTATAAGTTTTTTGGCCCACACTTAGGTATGGTTTACGGTAAAAAGGAGCACCTTGAAGGGTTTACTCCTTATAAAGTTGAACCTGCTAAAGATGTAGCGCCTGGTCGCTGGGAAACTGGAACGCAAAGCTTTGAAGCAATGGCTGGCTTTATTGCCGCTGTTGATTACATTGCTGCAATTAGTGAGCTTGATGACAGCCACACTCGCCGTGAAAAGCTAACCGTGGCTTTTGCTAAAACTAAGCAACACGAAATGGCGCTCAGCGAGCACTTTTTAACACGCTTGGTCAATTACCCGCGTATTAAATTGTTTGGTATTGACGATTTTGATCGTTTAAACGAACGTACACCTACTTTTGCTTTAACCTTTGAGGGTTTAGAGCCTCGCCAAGTATCTGAGTTTTTAGGTAAACAGCATATTTGTGCATGGGATGGACATTTTTACGCGCAAGGTTTGTGTAAGCAATTAGGTGTGCTTGATAAAGGCGGTGTAGTACGTATTGGTTGTATGCACTACAACACCATTGAAGAGCTAGATCAGTTGTTTAATTTATTTGATGAACTGCTCGGTTAAATGATACTAATTTTGGTGCGCTAACTTTTAGGCGCACCATATATTTGCTCTGCACGGTTAAATAGCACCCACGAGGTTAAAATATACTTATCGTTAGAGACAGGTTTATTACCTCTGTGGGTATGCGTAAAGTAGCCAGGAGCTATCACCATAGTGCCTTTTTTAGGAGCTATTTTACGGTTTTGATAATAAAACTCAGTTTCACCGCCTTCTTCTACATCGTTTAAGTAAAACATAAACAATAATACCCGGTGCAGCGCTTCATTGTGTTGTAACTGCGGATACACCTCACTGTGCCAGTAAGGATAACCACCTTTATTTACCTCGTATTTTTGCGCTTGAATGTTCCCCAGTCTAAATATTTGCTGCACTAATATAGGGAGCTGTGGTTTACCTACCTCATCAAAATTTTCTTGAGTTAAATCTACTACTTCCCCAGTTTTTGGATGATAAACCTTTAAGCCAAATGCACCAATCATCATAAAAATATGCTCTTCAACATAGTTAAAAACATGCTGTGCAGTCGTTTGTTGTATATGTTTTAATTGTTGTTCGTATTCGGGGTGGTTATTTAAATGCAGATCGTGGCTGTCTTTCTTTTTTAAATCGACACCGCCAGATGTTACCCCTTGTTTTACATGCGGGCTTTGCGCAAAGGTCGTAATAAAGCTATCGCAAAAGTCATCGCTTAATGCGTTGTTGTATACGCGAATAAAGTCCGTCATGGTTTACCTTTATATAATTATTATTGGATTTATATGTTTATTGAAAAAGTGATGCCGCGATTTAGCGAAACAGATGCACTCGGACACATTAACAATACCGTACTCCCCGTTTGGTTTGAAGCCGCTCGCGTACCTATTTTTAAATTTTTTACACCAGATTTAAACCCACATGACTGGAAACTAATCATTGCTAAAATAGAAGTATCGTTTGTAGGCGAGCTATTTTATGGCCACGAGATCACTATTAAAACGTCTGTAGAGCATATAGGCAATAGCTCTTTTGTACTTAAACAAGAGGCATTTCAGCACGATAAATGCTGCGCAATAGGTAAAGCAGTTATGGTCAGGTACGACTTTGTGGCTAAAACTAAGCAAGCACTTTCAAGCCAAGAAAAAAATGCATTAAATGAGCACTTAAATTAAACGTTATCAATTAGCGGTTACCAACCACTTTGTAAACAGCCCGAGACAGCTGTGAATTTTTGTAGCAATATTTTAACGCATTTAGATTGAGTTACAGGCTTCAGTTATATACTATTTATAATATATATTGTTGCACCGTTATGACAGGAATTGTTAATGCGGTAATTTGGTGGAGAATGAGTGTGGCGTCTATATCTATTAATAAACCTTTAGAGGTTATTAAACTTAATGATGGTAAATCTTTAACAGCTGAAATTTTGCCCTTTGGCGCAATTATAAAAAGCATTAAATTTAATAACCAAGAGATGACGCTCAGCGTTGACGATTCGCAATACTATCTTGAAAACCCATTTTACTTAGGCGCAACTGTTGGTAGATACGCTAACCGCATTGCTGGTGGACGTTTTAGTCTATCGGGTACTGAATATCAGCTAGATACTAATAACGGCCCAAATAGCTTACATGGCGGTGTTAAAGGCTTTAATAAAGTGCTTTGGCAAGTTACTCAGCAAAGCGAAAGTGAGGTGGAGCTATATTATTGCTCACCTGATGGCGATCAGGGTTTTCCGGGGCAGTTAAAGGTATGGCAAACTATTAGTGCTAAAAATGGCGAACTAACTTTACGCTTTAAAGCTACTACCGATAAAGAAACTCTCGTTAATTTTACTAACCATTGTTATTTTAACCTCGATGGTAGCGATTCTATTAATGAGCACTTTGTACAAATAAATACCAATCACTTTCTTCCTATAGATAAAACCAGTATTCCACTTAATAACGGCCAAACAGTTGCAGGTACTTGTTTTGATTTTTGCACAGCAACGCAGTTAGGCGATGCACTTTGTGCAGCAAGCCCACAGTTAGAAGCGGGTAATGGTTTTGATCACTGCTATATTTTCAATAATGACGGCAGTTTAAAAACGATGGCTACATTAACTTCGCCACACACGAACGTTAGTTTAACCCTTAAAAGTACGCAGCCAGGCATGCAACTTTATACCGCAAACTTTGTTGGTGCGCCTTTTAAAGCACGCCAAGCTGTGTGTTTTGAAGCGCAAAATTGGCCTGATGCGCCAAATCGTGAAAACTTCCCCAAAGCAAATTTATTGCCAGAAGAAAATTATGAGCAGGTTATTATTTACGCGTTTTCTGAGTAAATTCAACCTGCCAATGTTAATTAAAAGAAAATTAAAAGCAAAAATACAGTAATTGAATGATACCTATAATTAAGGAAAAGGTTGCACTTTTGCTTAGTTTAAAGTATTTATAATATAAATAGTATTTGAAATATATTTACTACCACAACGACACAATGACTACACACAATCAGGAGTTTTTAAAAAATGATAATTAACAATAAGTTATCGTTCAACAAGAAAACCGCGCTCAGTATTGCTATCACTGGTGTATTGGCAAGCGGCAACGTTGCAGCTCAAGGCGCTGAAGGCGACACACCTACAGTAAATCAAGATGTTGAAGTTATCGCAGTAACGGGTATCCGCAGCAGCTTGCGTTCATCAATGTTAGATAAAAAAGCATCTAACGTTGTAACCGACGGAATTAAAGCAGAAGATCTTGGTAAATTCCCTGATTTAAACGTAGCAGAGTCTCTGCAGCGTATTACAGGTGTAGCAATTGACCGTAGTGGTGGAGAAGGCCAAGCGGTAACAATTCGTGGCTTTGGCCCACAGTTCAATACGGTACTTGTTAACGGCCGTCAAATTGCGACAGACAGTGCTGGTCGTGAATTCAACTTTGATGTATTAGCAGCAGATCAAATCACCGGTGCTGATATTTATAAAAGTAATACAGCAACGCTTCAAGAAGGCGGTATTGGTGGTACGGTAAACGTAACTACAGCTCGTCCTTTTGATTTTGGCGGATTACATGTTTTAGGTTCTGTGAAAGGCATGTACGAAAGCTTATCTGAAGAAGTATCACCTTCAGCATCATTTTTAATTAGTAATACATTTAATGATGACAAATTAGGTGTGCTTTTTGCTATTACTAATCAGCAACGTAAGCTTCAAAATAACCAAATTTTAACGGCAGGTTGGCGCGGCGGCCAAACAATTTCTAACCCTACTGATGGTGTACTGTTTGAAAATGCATACATTCCACGTAACTGGGACCAAGTAGTTGATGAGCAAGACCGTGAACGTACAAACGCAAGCTTAGTACTTCAATACGCACCATCTGATGATATTACAATTACTGTTGATGGTATGATTTCAAAATTTGAAGTTGACTCTACAGTACGTGACCTTGCATCTTGGTTTGAACCAGATCGTGTAGGCAGCGCAACAATTGATGCTGAAACAGGGACACTTTTAACTTTCTCTCAAGATGTAGGCCTAGGCGCACCAAGTGGCGACCCTGCAAGTGACTTTGTATCTCATACGCGTAATTCACGTGATGTAACTAATAAAGCATTTGGTATAAACGTTGATTGGCAAGTAAATGAGTCATTAAAAGCTAAATTTGATGTATCTCGTTCAACGGCTGAAAACGACCGTGCTGGCAATGACCGCTTTAACGTTGTAGGTATTATTAACAGCTACAGCTTTGATGGCACAGGCAGTGTACCAACGGTTCAGCACGATGGTTTTGATAATGGTTCATTACCAGATCCTAGCCTTGCACGCCTTCATTACAACGAAATTGGTAACCAATTTACTGATGAAGATGAAATCACTGAGCTAAAAGCTGATTTTGAATACGTGCCAGATAAAGGTCCAGTTGATCGCATTAACTTTGGTGCTTATCGTCAAGAACGTGAAAAATCTAGCTTCCAAATTTTTGGTAGCCAATGTCAGTTTTGTGGTTACGGTACACAAGCACCGCTTGATGAGATTGATTTTGAAGCATACCAAGCAAGCAATTACTTCCCAGGTTTAATCGATACATTCTACACCTACGACGGTGATAAAATGCTAGATTACTTAGCCGATCAAGGTTTCCCAGTAGAACCTACACTACAAAATAACCGTTACACAATTAACGAAGACATTACTAGTTTATACATGGACTTTACGCTTGGCTTTGACCTAGCTGATATGCCAGTAACCGTTAATATGGGCGCACGTTACTCTGAAACAGATATTGAAGTAGAGGCAATACAAAGCTTCATTAGTGATGTAGTGCCAACATCTGATGCAACACTGTTTCAGAATGTATTTGGCCCAGCAACTAACATCCAAGAAGGTACAAGTTACTCAAACTTACTACCGTCTTTCAATGTTAAGCTTGAGCTACAAGATAATATGATTTTACGTTTTGCCGCGTACGACAGTATTACTCGCCCAACTATGTCTCAGCTATCTCCAGCAACTAACTTTAATGAGCCTCGTCGTCAAAACTTAACGGCAAGTGGTGGTAATCCAGCACTTAAGCCATTCCAATCAGAAAACTGGGATATCTCTTACGAGTGGTACTACAACGACGCTAACTTATTTAGCTTTGCAGTATTTAGTAAAGAAGTTGACGACTTTATTGTTACCCTAACAGGTGCAGAAACATTTGAAATGTCTGACCGTTCAGGCCCTGATTATGCGTGTACTACATGTACAGATCAAACTGATGACGAACTAAATGGTAGCTCAGAAATTTACACTGTAAGCCGCCCTCAAAATGGTGAGTCTGCAACTGTAACCGGCTTCGAAGTGGGTGTTACTCACATGTTTGAAAATGGTTTTGGTTTTATTGCTAATGCGACGGTTGTGAATAGCGACATCAGTGTAGGTGACGATACGACACAAACATTTGCGCTAGAAGGCCTAGGCGATTCGCAAAACTTAGTATTGTTTTATGAGCAAGAAAACTGGCAAGCACGTGTTGCATTTAACAACCGTGAAGGCTTTTTACGCTTAGTTGATAACGGCTTTAATGGTGAACCAGTGAACGTTGAAACATACGGTCAGTGGGATATCAGCGCAAGCTACGATATTAACGAAAACTTCACTGTTTTCGCTGAAGGCATCAACATCACTGAAGAAGAATTAGTTCAAACAGGTCGTTTTGCTAACCAAATCTATTCAGTAGAAGATAATGGCTCACGTTACGCGTTTGGTATTCGCGGATCGTTTTAATTAATGTTTGAGGCGAATTTCTGGCCTCTTGTTTCATTGCAGCACATTAGTGCTAATACCAATTAGGTTAATTTAGCAGTAATGTTAACCTAATTGGCTAAAATGAAACCACATTATATCCAAATGCCCTACCGGGCATTTGTTGTATAAAACGTTATCAAAAAATACTCAAAGAGTAGTCCATTATGAATAAAGCAATAAAAACAGTCGCAGTAATTGGTGGTGGTACAGCAGGATGGCTGAGCGCTGCAATTATAGCTTCGTATCACCAAGGTAAAAATGGTGATGGCTTAAAAGTGATGTTGGTTGAATCGTCAGATATTCCAACAATTGGTGTAGGTGAAGGCACCTGGCCAACGATGAAAAATACGCTTCAGCAAATTGGTTTGCGAGAAGTTGATATATTTAAAGCCTGTAATGCCACCTTTAAGCAAGGCGGTAAATTTGTAAATTGGACACACGGCAATAACGACTTTTACTACCATCCATTTACTGTACCGCTAGGATACGGCCGTATAGATTTAGCCCCTTATTTAGATAATGTTGAAGATTACGCACAACAAACTAATTTTCAGCATGATATTTGCGAAGCAAGCCTAGCACCAAGAGGTATTGCTCAAGGTGAATATCAAGGTAATTGTAACTACGCCTATCATTTAGATGCAGGTGCTTTTGCTGAATTATTAAAACAACACTGTAAAAGCAAGCTTGGCATTGAGCATGTTATTGGCACAGTAGAACAAGTAAAGCTTGATGATAACGGCGCTATAGATACGCTGACTTTAAAAGAGCAAACCCGCACCATAAATGCCGACTTATACATAGACTGCACTGGTTTTTCATCGCTGTTATTAGGCCAAGCCCTTAACGTGCCATTTAAAAAAATGGATCACGTATTATTTAACGACAGCGCCTTTGCTATGCAAGTACCTTACGATGAAAACGACAACTCCTTGGCCAGCCATACCATTGCTACTGCGCAAAATGCAGGGTGGATCTGGGATATAGGCTTAACGCATCGTCGTGGTGTAGGTCATGTATATTCAAGTAAATTCTTATCAGATGAAGAAGCTGAGCAAAACCTGCGTAACTATTTAGGTGATGCTGCAAACGGCTTAACCGCCCGAAAAATTAGCTTTGAGTCGGGCTACCGAGAAAAGTTTTGGCATAAAAACTGTGTTGCAGTAGGGATGTCGGCAGGTTTTGTTGAGCCGCTTGAGGCAACCGCAATCATGCTTGTTGAAATTTCGTCTCGCTTTGTTGCAGAGCACATGCCAGCCGATACTCAAGTAATGCCTATTGTTGCTAAGCGTTTTAACGAACAAATGGATTACCGCTGGCAACGCATTATCGACTTTTTAAAGCTGCACTATATGCTTACTAAACGCACTGAACCATATTGGCAGGCGCATGTTCAGCCAGAAACTATTCCACAAAGCTTACAAGAAGACTTACTACTTTGGGGGACGCGTGGCCCACTGATACAAGACTTTCATGGCGCTTTAGAGTTATTCCCAGCTGCCAGCTACCAGTACGTGTTGTATGGCATGGGCTTTAAACCAGACTTTACTAAGCAAGCATATTTGTACTCACAAGATGCTCAAGCTAAACAAATAATTGAACGTAACAGCCAGCTTACACAGCAGATGTTGCAAACTTTGCCGCCACACCGCGCTTATATTGAGCAGTGGTTAGCGGCTAACCCAGTTTAAGGATGTGTAACTATGGCTATTAGTGAACTATCTAGTACACAGCACCAAGCATTAAAAGTTAAACATAATGCAGGTGTTGAATACGCAAAAACGCAGCACTTAGTTAATCTAAGAGCTAACGAAGTGGCAAAAGCCGCGTGCGACTTACCTATATTTTTAGCGCGGAATGCGCAAAACGGCAGTTATACCGTATCGGGTTTAACAAGTTTTAGTGCTGGGCAAAGTTTATTGGTTAATAACAGCCAGTGGCAGGCACTTTACACACCTGTATGTATACAAACACATCCCCTTTATTTAATGACTCGTGAAGCAAATAGCAGCGATTATTTTATTGCCTTTGATGAGCAAAGCTCTGCACTAAGCACCGAACAAGGTGAGCCGCTATTTGATGCTAAAGGTAACCCAAGTTTATTTTTAAATTCGCAGCAAAAGCTACTTGAAAGCGATTTAAAAAATGATTACCAAACGTATCAATTTACCCAAGAAGCTGCGCGGTTAGGGCTTATAAAAAACATAGATATTGTTTTGCAGTTTGAGCAAGGCGAAGCGCAAACTATTCAAGGTTTAAGCACCGTTGATGAAGACAAACTACAAACTTTAGATAGCGATACCATTGCAAACTTACACAAGCAAGGTTACCTAAGTGTGCTTAACAGCATGCTTATTTCATTGTTTCAACTCAACGCACTGGTAAAGCTGCATAACCAACGTCCCGAACTTATGCCTTTAAAGCAAATTAAGTTAGAACTAAGTCGAGATGCGCACGCGCTGTAGCGTGCACTTTTTTATTACACAGACATTGCGTTAACGCGCAGGAGACACACACATGTCAGACAACATTTTGCAGTTGGTGGTTTTTTTCTTTGTGACCGCCTTAATTGGTGGGCTTACATATTGGAAGTGCCGCGGCCAAAATAGAAATAGCGGAAACAGCGAAACAAAAGAGTATTTTTTAGCGGGCGGTGGCCTTACTTGGATGTTTGTTGCCGGTTCAATCACACTAACTAATTTAAGTACCGACCAACTAGTAGGTATGAATGGTAACCAAATGGCCTTGCTTGTTTGGTGGGAATTAGCAGCGATTATTGGCCTCATTATTTTAGCTAAAGTCTTCATTCCTGTTTATTACAAATACAATTGTACTACTACCACTGAGCTACTAGAAAAACGCTATAACAACAAGCACATTCGTGCTGTTATTGGTGGTTTGTTTTTTTTAGGTAATGCACTTATTTATATGCCAGCGGTAATTTACTCAGGTGCGCTATTTATGCAAACCATGTTTAAAGTAGATATTCCGCTAATGTATATAGCGACCGCATTTGCTCTTGTAGGTGCTATTTATGCATTTTTTGGTGGCTTACGCGCTGTTGCGGTATCAGATACTTACAACGGGCTACTGGTGCTCGGTATGGCAATACTTGTTGTGTTCTTGGCGCTTAATGCAATTGATTACGACTTTAGCGGTATTCCACAAGAGCGTTTAACACTAATTGGTGATGCTGATTCACCAATTCCTTGGCCAACACTATTAACCGGTATGATCTTTATTCAAATGTATTACTGGGGTACTAACCAAACAATTACACAGCGAGCAATGGCTGCGCCAAATGTTAAAGAAGCGCAAAAAGGTATTTTTGCAGCAGCAGGTATTCGTTTTTTAATCGTCCCTGCAATTGTAGTACTGCCAGGTATTATTTCGTACAAACTGTATGGCGACATTGGTGATGCAGCTTATGGCCGAATTGTAGGTGACGTAATGCCAGCATGGTTAACCGGCGTATTTGCAGCGGCAATGGCTGCAGCGGTGTTATCTACTTACAACAGCTTATTAAACTCAGCAACAGCATTATATGTATGTGACATTCACGAAGCGTACTTTAATAAAGAGCCAAGTGTTGTAAAGCTAAGCGGCTACGTTACGTTGTTACTTACAAGCTTAACGCTAGTATTAGTGCCAATTTACCAGCAAGCAGATAGCATTATTAATTTACTACAGCAGTTAAATGGCTTACTAAGTATGCCTATATTCTCAATCTTTGTTGTAGGCTTGTTATTTAAAAATGTTGATGCACGTGCGGGTATCGCCGCAGTGATTTTAGGTGTGGTTATGTATGGCATGCTAACCTTTGAAAATTCACCACTGCATACTGATTTGCACTACATTCACTTAATGCCAATTACACTGATAGTGTGTGTAGCCTTTGCACTAACTGTAAATAAAGTAGTATTTGGTTTGAGCGCGCAATGGGCCGGTAAAACACCTGCTTTAGATGATTCAGGTCAAGCGCAAGTACAAAAATAATATATAAAAAGTTTAAGCTGACAAAATCGGTCATGGGGCAACTCTGACCGATTTTTTTATATCTATTAAAAGCAGTAGCAGGGCTTTATACCAACCGGCATAAATCTTTGATCAATTTAACGAATTAAGTTGCCCTATAACGTTGTTAAAAATTTTTTATTTACAACAACTAGATACAAAAGTTTTTGCCTGGTTCTAGCGTAATTTTCTTCACATTAAATAGACCTCATATATAAGCAGATTGGTATTAAAGCTAAAGTTAGTCTTAACCTTTAGGTAGTAGTGGTACTTCCAGTGAGTTTATCTGGGAATTTAAGCTGTAAAGACTATCAAAATCTAATTTATATGATATATACTATTATTATTGAATGTCACCATCTGCTAGATTGTGTCTCAAGCATCGAAAGTAATATAGCTAGGCAACTTTCGTAACATTTATAACTCACACAATGAAGAAGAGGATAGGAAAATCATGGCCGACACTAAATCATTTTATCGATTGGACAGTGTAAACAGCACCGTTATTTTCGACTGCCAGAGCAAAACACCGGCATTACTGTACTTTGGTAAGCGTCTATCTGTGCAAACAACTGAAACAATGCTTACTCAGCTTGCAACTCGTCAAGAAGTAAAATGTGCCGTGGTTGAAGAAGCACCTATTTCTCTTTCTCCACTTTTAGGTGAAGGCTTTACTGGTGCGCCAGGCCTTGAGCTTGTAAACGACTCTATTGCTTGGTCTGTAGGGCCAAAGCTAAAAGAGGTTCGTCAGCCATCATCAGCAACGCTTGAGTTTGTAAGCGTAGATGAGCTTCGTGGTATTGAAGTCGTTCACAGCATTACGCTTGATAACAACACAAATGTTTTAAGTGCACATACTGTATTAACTAATTTAGGTGACTCACCACTAAGCGTTAACTTTTGTGCAGCGCCAACGTTCCAGCTGCCAGATAGCGTAAGCAAAATTGTAAGTTTTGAAGGGCGCTGGTCAAACGAATTCCAACGTCAATCTGTTGATTTAGTGCTTGGCAGTTTTGTACGCGAAAACCGTAAAGGTAAAACGTCACATGATGTATTCCCTGGTTTATTAGTACATAACGAAAGTGCAGGTGAGCAACACGGCGAATGTTACGGCTTTCATTTAGGTTGGAGTGGTAACAACAAACTACGTGCAGAGCTACTACCTGAAGGTCGTCGATACGTGCAAATGGGCGAGTTATTATTACCTGGTGAGCTTACGCTTGCTAAAGGTCAAACGTATCAAAGCCCTAGTATTTACGGCTCGTTTTCAAGCGACGGATTTAGTGCGCTTTCACGCAATTTCCACCGTTTTGTTAAAGCAAATTTACTTACTCAAGCACAGCGTGAAAAATCTCGCCCTGTACATTACAACACGTGGGAAGGTATTTACTTTGACCACGATGTAGACACGTTAAAGCAGTTAGCCGATAAAGTAGCCCCACTAGGTATTGATCGTTTTGTACTTGATGACGGCTGGTTTAAAGGTCGTCGAGGCGACAACGCAGGCTTAGGCGATTGGACGGTAGATTACGAAATTTATCCAGACGGCCTATCGCCAGTAATTGACCATGTAAATAGCTTAGGCATGGAGTTTGGTATTTGGTTTGAACCAGAAATGGTAAACCCAGATAGCGATTTATACCGTGCTCACCCTGATTGGGTATTAGGCTCAGAAAATAACGAGCAATTAAGCTTTAGAAACCAGTTGGTGCTTGATTTAACGCGCACTGAGGTTGTTGAATACTTATACAAAGCCATTGACGATATTTTAGTTGAATACCCAACTATTAAGTACATTAAGTGGGATATGAACCGCGATATTAACCATGCAGGTAACTTTGATGGTAAGCCAGCCGTGCATCAACAAACACTGGCACTGTATCGTTTAATTGATCGTATTAAAGCGGCGCACCCAGGCCTTGAAATAGAAAGCTGTTCATCAGGTGGTGCACGTGTAGATTACGGCGTACTAGCACATACAGACCGTGTTTGGACGTCGGATTCTAACGATGCGCTCGATCGCCTTGAAATTCAACGTGGTTGTTCGTTCTTCTTCCCATCGTCGGTTATGGGGGCACACGTAGGCCCACGTGATTGTCATATTACTGGTCGTAATGTAAGTATTGAAATGCGTGCTGCGGTATCAATGTTTGGCCACATGGGAATCGAAATGGACCCACGTGAACTGACCGAACACGAATACAATACCCTTAAAGCGGCTATTGCACTGCATAAAGAACATCGTGAATTTATTCATGCTGCCGATTTATACCGCCTAGATAGTGACGATTTATCAATTAATTTTGGTTTAATCGACGAGCAAAAATCAAAAGCGTTGTTTGCTTATAACAGCGTGCGCGAAACACCGCGCACAGCGCCTAATAAGCTTCGTTTTGTTGGTTTAGATGCTGATACACAGTACACACTTAATTTAGTATGGCCTGTTAAATTTGAAGAGTATCGTCCTTCATCTATTGCGGCTGTTAACGGGCAAACATTTACCGGTGAAGCACTAATGGAATTTGGCCTGCAAATGCCAATTTCATTCCCGCAAACATCACTTATTTTTGAGCTTAACAAAGCTTAAAATATAATAACCAGTAAAAAGGGAGCTAATTAGCTCCCTTTTTTAATGATGTTTTTTAAGCCATTAGTCGAGTTTAGATTCAATAAGCTCTAAGGCTTCTTCTAAGATAGTTTCTACTGCTTTTTTAGCGCGTTCTGGATTACGTGATTTAATCGTATCTAAAATATCAGCATGTTTTGCTACATCGGCACCTGGCACACCTTTAATATGGTTTGTGTAACGAATACTTACACGCAGCGCAGTGCTAATAAATTCCGTTAACTGCACAAAAAAGCGATTATTACTGGCCACTAATATACTGGTATGAAAGGCAATGTCAGCCTCTAGCGGATCGTCCAAGCCTTCATCTGCATCGGCCATGCGAGCAAGTGCGTTATCTATTTCAGCAAGTTGCTCAGCTGTGGCATTTACAGCGGCTAAAGCGGCTGCTTGTGGTTCAAGTGCTACACGTACTTGAGTAAATTCTTTTAATAAAGAGAGTGATGGTTTGCTGCTTAAAATCCAACGTAGTACGTCGGTGTCAAACATATTCCAGCTACTTTCTGGTAAAACACGAATACCTTGTTTAGGACGAGAAGAAATAAGCCCTTTAGCTGAGAGCATTTTAACCGCTTCACGCGTTGCACTGCGGCTCACATCGTACTTTATACATAAATCAGCTTCAGACGGTAGTCCTTCACTAACAGGGTAAATACCACGCACAATAGCAAAGCCCAGATCATGGGTTAATTGTTGTGTTAAATTTTGACGGGGTTGGCTTTTCATTGCGTAGGATTCCGTATTGAAACATTACTTTATTATATATCATATATCATATTAATGTACTCAAGGATATGATATAAACTTTTAATCAGTTAAATATTTTAACACAGTGTTTTAGTGCGTTATAACGACTATTGGCGTTTTTAATAAGCAAAACATTGATGCAAGTTGTTGTTTGGAGAGTTTAATTTGGACACCCTAGCTCAATATCATAGTATTTCTGGCAAAGTTGTTTTTATAACGGGTGGCGCATCAGGCATTGGCAGAGCAATGGTTAAATCCTTTGTAAAGCAAAATGCAAAAGTGGCATTTATAGATATTGACGATGCTGCAGCACAATCGCTTATTAGCGAATTACCTGATGCAAATTTATGGTACAGGCAGGTTGATGTAACCGACTCACACACACTCCAGCAATCATTGGTCGATGCGTGCGCAGCCTTAGGTACTATTAATATTTTGGTCAATAATGTAGCAAATGATCGTCGTCAAGCAAGTGAAGACGTTACCGTACAAGATTGGGATCAATGCTTACAAATAAATTTAAACCCAGCTTTTTTTGCCTCTCAAGTTGCTATGTCTTTTATGAAAGGCGAGGGCGCGGGCAGTATTATTAACTTTAGTTCTATTAATGCTATTATGGGACAACCTCAAATGGCCGGTTATGTAACAGCTAAAGCGGGTTTAATAGGCATGACTAAAGCACTGGCTCGCGATTATGGCGAACATGGTATTCGCGTAAACGCAATACTACCCGGCTGGGTTGCCACCGACCGTCAGCTTGCAAGCTGGTTTACACAAGAAGAGCAAGTAAAGTGGATGGAAGCCATGGCACTTAAAAAGCTCGTAACTCCTAATGATGTTGCTAACTTAGCACTCTTTTTAGCCGCTGACGAAAGCAGTATGATCACCGGTCAAAGTATTAAAATTGACGGTGGGAGGCTTTAAAGCTTGGCTACTTCAACCTTTTTTATTGCTGTTGATTGGGGCACAAGCCATTTAAGGGCTTATTTGTGCGAAGTAAACGCGCAATCAACACTTAAACTATTAGCGCAAAGAGATGGGTTAGGTGTTGTTAAAGCTAATCAAAACTTTGAGCAAACCCTAATTGATACTGTTGCTGTATGGATGCAGCAGTATGGAAATTTGCCTATTTATATAGCCGGGCAAATAACTTCAAGTATAGGCTGGCACGAAACCCCTTATTTAGAATGCCCAATTAACCCAGAAGGTTTGCTTAGTGCGGCTGTTACTTTTGAATGCAACGGGCACACCATAAAGGCATTGCCTGGCACAAAGTGCACGCTGCAAAATGGTTTATTTGACGTTATGCGCGGGGAAGAGCTGCAAATACTCGGTTTTTTAAAGCAAAACCCCGAGTATCAGCAAGGCAAAATATTACTTTGTTTACCGGGTACTCACACAAAGTGGGTGCTATTAAATGACGGGCAAATAACCTATTTTAAAACGGCGATGACCGGCGAGTTATATGACTTACTTTGCCATCAAAGCGTATTAATACCTAATGACTGTGCAGAGGGTGAGTTTGACTTTAAGGCATTTGAGCAAGGTTGTGAGCTGACCCTAGGCAGCGATAGCGGTAACTTAGCGCATGGCATTTTTAGTGTAAGAACTCGCCAGCTTTCAAAAGAGTTAACGCCAGTGCAAGCTAAAGCATACTTATCGGGAGTGTTAATCGGCAGCGATGTACGTGCAGCACGCCATGCTAGCGAATGGCAATTACTAAGCGATACACAAGTCGTAGTTATTGGCACAACGCAGCTTAATAAATGCTTTACCACCGCGCTTAAACAAATAGGCGTTAAGTGCGTTGAGTTTGATATTAAAACAGCCACTTTGAGTGGTTTTAATTACCTGTTTAATTTAGAGTCAAAAAAATAAACCCCTTTATAAGGATTAAATTATAAAGGGGTTAACGGGAAGCTGTTATAGCAGCAATGTCATTAAGCGCTTATAGCTGCTTGTTTGTTATCAATGTATTGATTAAGCGTCGCTACTTGCGCGTCATTAAAGCGTAGTCCTAATTTGCTGCGGCGCCATAAAATGTTGTAAGCATTTTCTGCCCATTCTTCACTTAGTAAGTAATCTACTTCTGCTGCAAATAAGCCATGGCCAAAGTCTTGGCCTAAATCACTGAGCTGTGTTGCACTACCTAAAATTAGTTTTGCACGAGTACCGTAGGTACGTACAAAGCGTTTAAGAGTCACTTCTGGTAACCAACTGTAAGCAGCATTAAGTTCAGACTTAAGCGCTTCTACCGAGCTAAAATCGCCGCCAGGAAGCGCACTGTGCTTAGTCCATGCTTCACTCATTTGCGGGTAAAACTCTTCAAGCTTATTAACCGCAGCTTCGGCAAGTTTACGGTAGGTAGTAATTTTCCCGCCAAATACACTCAGTAATGGTGTTTGCTTACCTTCGCTTGAAAGCTCTAATTTATAATCGCGTGTTACGGCTTGCGCATTAACTGACTCGTCATCAAGCAATGGGCGCACACCTGAGAAGGTATGTACTATGTCTTCGCGTTTAATGTGGTTTTTAAAGTAGCTGTTAGTAATATCGATTAAGTAATCGATTTCTTCATCACTAATTTTAACGTCTTGTGCTGCGCCTTTATGTTCAACATCGGTGGTGCCTACCAGTGAGTAGTCATCCTCAAACGGAATAACAAACACAATACGCTGATCTTTATTTTGTAAAATGTACGCTTGTTTTTCATCATGAATGCGAGGCACCACAATGTGGCTGCCTTTAACAAGTCGAATATTTTGTGGTGACTTTTCAATAAGTGCTTCGTCAAATAACTTAGCAACCCAAGGGCCTGCAGCATTAACTATACCTTTAGCCGAAATAGTATATTTAGCCTTACTATTTTGTTGCTCTAGCGTCACTTGCCATTTGTCTTGCTCGCGTTTAGCGTTTACACACTTAGTTTGCGTAGCGATGGTAGCGCCTTTATTTTGAGCGGCTAGGGCATTTAAAATAACCAAACGAGAGTCATCCACCCAACCATCAGAGTATTCAAAGCCTTTAGTAATTGAAGGTTCTAATACGCTATTTTCGCCAAATTTAATACCGCGAGAACCAGCCAGTGTTTCGCGCTTGGCTAGATTGTCGTACATAAATAAGCCAATGCGAATCATCCACGCAGGGCGAAGGTGTTTTTGATGTGGAAGTCTAAAGGTCAGCGGCCACATAATGTGCGGTGCATTTTTAAGTAACACTTCACGTTCGGCTAGCGCTTCTTTTACTAATCTAAATTCGTAATGCTCAAGGTAGCGCAAACCACCGTGGATCAGCTTTGAACTGTTTGAAGACGTTGCGCAGGCTAAATCTGATTGTTCGCACAAAAGTACTTTTAATCCTCTGCCTGCTGCATCAGCTGCTATTCCGGTGCCGTTTACTCCGCCACCGATGACTAGTAAGTCATATTCGTTATCTGCTAATTCCACCGAGCTAACCTTTTTATTTGTAATATAAATAAGACATATAGCATCATAAAGCTGTGGCTCTTATTTGACAATAGATAACCGCGCTTTTTGCTTGTTAATTTTTAATCCTGATCGTTTTAAAACACTTTGCGTAAAACACGCTATTTAACTGGCGTTATCTGTGATTTATAAGCCGCTAATTAAATTAGCAGCTTATTTTTTATTGCTGCTGGCAATCGTCACTAGATAAACGAACTTGTGCTACACAGTGCTGCCATTTTGCGTATAAATCGTTACGCTCATCGGCGCTCATTGTTGGCTCAAAACGACGGTCACAGGTCCACATTTTTGCCAACTGCTCAGTCGACTCGTAAATACCTGTTTGTAAGCCTGCTAAGTATGCTACGCCTAAAGAGGTGGTTTCGGTCACTGTTGGGCGCTCTACGGTTGCACCTAAAATGTTAGATAAAAAGGTAAGCACCCAGTTATTTTTAACCATACCGCCATCTACACGCAACACGCTTGGGCGAAGGCCATCACGTTCCATTGCTTTTTGTAAATCTTTGGTTTGATAACCCACCGATTGCAACGCAGCAGCAACAATGGTGCTAATGCCTGAGTCGCGCGTTAAACCTAAAATGGCACCACGTGCGTTAGGGTCCCAATACGGTGCGCCTAAACCTGTAAACGAAGGCACTAAAAATACCCCATGATCAAGCGGTACATCTTTTACTAATGACTCGCTCTCGCCGGCATGGCTTAGTAGTTTTAAGCCTTCAACAATCCACTGCATAGTGGCGCCTGCCATAAAAATACTGCCTTCAATGGCGTAAGTTGGCTTGCCATTTAACCTGTATGCAACGGTTGTCAGTAAGCGGTTTTCAGATGTGAGCGCTTTTTCGCCGGTATTAAGCATTAAAAAACAGCCCGTACCGTAGGTGCTTTTAGCCATACCTTGTTCAAAACATGCATGGCCAACAAGGGCTGCTTGCTGATCGCCGGCAATACCACAAACCCGAATAGGCGCGCCAAAAATATCTTCGCTGGTTGAGCCAAACTCGTCTGCTGAGTCCATGACTTGTGGCAGCATAGATTCAGGAATTTCGAATAAGTCGAGTAACTCTTGATCCCATTGCTGAGTATGGATATTAAATAACATAGTGCGAGATGCGTTAGTTGCATCGGTACGGTGCTCTTTGCCACCCGTTAGTTGCCAAAGCAAGTAAGTATCAACAGTACCAAAAGCCAGTTCGCCAGCAAGGGCTTGCTCGCGTGCGCCTTCTACGTTGTCTAAAATCCAGCGCACTTTAGTGGCTGAAAAATAAGGGTCTAGTAGTAGGCCTGTTTTATCGCTAATCGTTTGGCAAAGCTCGTCAGTACTTAGACTTTCGCAATAAGCGCTGGTGCGGCGGTCTTGCCAAACAATAGCGTTATAAATTGGTTTGCCTGTTTTTTTGTTCCATACCAGTGTGGTTTCGCGTTGGTTGGTGATACCAATAGCAATAATTTCTTCAGGCTTTACGTCTTTTTTAGCCAGCACTTCGCGGCTTGTACTTAGCACTGTTTGCCAAATATCGTTGGGATCGTGTTCTACCCAGCCATTTTGCGGAAAATGCTGCGAAAATTCTTGTTGTGCTGTACCAAAGACGTCTGCATCTTTTGTAAACAAGATGGCCCGAGAGCTTGTGGTTCCTTGATCAATTGAGAGTATGTATTTGGACATGATATTTGTGTTATTTATCTTATCTTATATATGACTAGATTGCCTTTAACTAAGGTTAATGGCAATGGTTTTTTCTTAAAATAGCCGATTAAAAAATAAACACGCAGGTTTTATTTGCTAACTCTTTTAAATAACAGGCGTTTTATTTTGTGATTATTTTAAGCGCGAAGGCGGCTATATATATAAAAATAGCCGCTTAAAACTTAATATTATTTGGTGTATGGTTTAGCTTGTTGCCAATCCATACCCGTTGAAAAGCGATTATCAAACCCGTGCCATTGTGGCAATGGTTTACCATCAACAACCGCTTGGTCGCCGTTTTGTGGTAAATCTAGGTATTTACATTGACTGGTAATGCCTTTTACATGGCAATCCATCATGGCAAGTACAAAGTGTTTGTTGGTCTCGTTTAGAGTGCGCATAGACCACGATGGCTCGTAGTAATGGCCAATATCTAGTTCACTACTACTTTGTGCAATAGCAGGCGCAGGGTGCGGTGCAATATTATGGCGAGCATTTTTGTAAGTAAGCATGTACTTATCTGAGCTGCCTGTTTGATTGTAAAGGTTTTTAATACCTTCATAACCCGATATATCATCTAAGCTGCCCGCTACATAAAGCGAAGGTACTTTAATGTTTTGCATAGCACCGGCTTTAAATAAGTTATGCTGCCCGCCCCACGGAGCAAAGGCCACCATGGCTTTTATGCGTGTATCTACTTGTGGGTTTTTATACTGCCCACCAGCACAGCTATTTAGTAATTGCTGAACTTGTTTAATTTGTGCTGGGTCTTTCATGCCCGTAAACATTGCTGTTGTTTGCTCATTAAAGTCATAACAACCGCCAATTGTATTTACCGCGCCATAGCCACCCATAGAATAGCCAATAATACCTGCGCTGTTGTTATCTACTTGCTTGCTGGCAAAGTTATTTTGCTCATTAAAGTAATTAATAACAAATTGCTGATCGCGAGAGCGGTTTATAAGCGTGCTAAAAAAGCCCGAAAACGGTGCGTTTTTAAAATCAACATCAGCATTGGTTGAGTCGGTATGATCAAGGGCAGCAACTATGTACCCATGCGACGCTAAGTGCTCACCAAGGTAGTACATAATGGTGCGATAGCCTGTATAACCGTGCGAAAGCACAATAACAGGGTAGTGCTCTTTATTATTAATGGCTACATCGCGCATTGCATCGGCTTGTAGGGTAAATGCTTTACCTGTGCGCGTTACATCACTGTAACTAGTTAGTGCTGCCTTTGCCGTGTTCGCTGCGGGATACCACACTTCTACTTTTAAAGGACGATCTTTTTGAGTTTGTGTTGCTGGGTCAAACTGCGCTGGGTTTACTAAATCAAGCGTTTTTACGCCAACGCTGTAACTACCTTTGGCAGCAAGCTCTGGAAGTACTTCGCTGGTTATTGGCGGGTAGAGTTGCTCTGGCGTGTTTTGAGCAGCAAAAACGGCACTTGCCGATAAGCAGCTCGTTGCTAATACTAAGGCTTTTGAAAGCGCTTTAAATGTGTGTGTGGTTGTCATTGTGTATCCTTGTTGTGTGTATTTTTTATTATTAATTTAGATTGTTAGACTCAACGCTATCACTGTATTTGAGCTGCCACTGCGCCCGTAGCTCATCCATTATATTCATAACTCTTAGGCTAGTACTGAGCGGTAATACACTGCTTTGTGTTTGCTGCTGTAAAATACACTCGCTAACGTGATCAATTTCAAACTTAAAGTTTTCATCGTCATTAAAGCTAAAATCAAAGCGCTGCATTTGTTGTGCGTTTAAATGTAGCTCTAGTGACTGAGCCCCCACAAATTCATCAATACGAATATATCCATACTCGCCTAAAATACAGGCTTGAGTAGGGCCATTTTGTTGTAAAGCACTACTTAGCTGTGCAAATTGGCCTTGGCCGTAATTTATAAGGGTTACGCTTCGCTCATCTACGCCGGTCGTGCTTTTATGTACTAATGATTTAATTTGCTCAGGGGTTTTATTAAATACCACATCGGCAATCGATATAGGGTAAATACCTAAATCGAGCAATGCGCCGCCAGCGGTTGCAGGGTTCATTAATCGGTGTGATGATTCAAACTCACCCGCTAGACTAAAGTTGGCATTAACACTGTGTACTTTGCCTATTACGCCTTCGCTTAATAGCTGCTGCAGTTTTACTATGGCTGGTAAAAAGCGCATCCAAACACCTTCCATTAAAAAGCGGTTTTGCTGCTGCGCTAGTTCTTTAAGTGTAATGAGTTGCTGAGCATTAACAGTAATGGGTTTTTCGCTTAGTACATGCTTATTGTGTGTTAAGCATTGTGCAACACTTTTAAAGTGTTGCTCGTGGGTATTGGCAATATAAATGGCATCAATGTTTGGGCATTGCATAAGGGCTTGGTAGCTCTCATAGCCTTTAATTGAATAGTTTGTAGCAAACTCATTTGCGCGCTGCAAACTCGTCGATGCAGCGCCAATAAGCTGAGCATCAGCGCAATGCGCAATGCTCTTAGCAAAGGTGTGAGCAATATTGCCACACCCAATAATTCCCCAATTAACCTTTGCCATGCTTATTCCTTAATTTAATTTAAAAAGACGTAATTTGTAATCCTGAACCTGCTGAACATACGTAAATGTCGGCATTTAAGTTAAAGCGTTCAAAGTAGTGCTGCTCTACTGCTGCTTTAATTAGTGGCACTTCTGCATCACGACATAAACATACAATAGCACCACCAAAGCCACCACCGGTCATACGTACTGCACCGCGTTCGCCCATGGCTTCTTTACAAATTTCTACTAGGCCATCGGTCGCAGGTACGGTTACTTCAAAATAATGTTTAAGCGACTGGTGCGATGCAGCCATTAGCTCACGTAGCGCGTCAATGTCATTATTTTGCAGCGCTTTAGTTGCTGCAATTACACGGTCGTTTTCGCTAATTACATGGTGTGCACGTTTGTATTCGTTCTCGCTCAATGCGTCTTTTGTTGCTTCAAGTGTGGCCATGGTTGCTTTACGAAGTGTGGCTACATTCATTTTTGCAGCTGCTTGCTCACAGTCAACACGACGTTGGTTGTATTCGCTATCTACCAATTTACGTGGGTAGTTAGAGTTCACAATAACAATGTTTAAGTCATCTGGTACTTTTACAGACTCAGTGGCTAGGTTTTCACAGTCAATTAAAAGAGCATGGCCGTTTTCGCCTTTTGCCGAAATAAGCTGATCCATAATGCCCGATTGGCAATGCATAAAGTCGTTTTCGGCTTCTTGGCCTAGTAATGCAATTTTTTCTTCGCTTAAACCAAGTTGTGCAATATGGTTAAACATACCACCAACAGCAACTTCTAGCGCAGCCGATGACGACAAGCCACTGCCTTGCGGTAAGTTACTGTCGATCAGTAAATCGGCGCCGCGTAATGTATGGCCCGCACGCTTTAATACAAATGACACGGCACGAATATAGTTACCCCATTGCGATTGCCCTTCGCTGATGTCTTCATCAACACTAAAGCTGTCTTTTTCGCCTGGGTAATTCAACGAATGCACGGTAATAATGTTGTCGTCGCGCTCTTTAAACATAACTTGAGTACGAAACTCTAACGAGCACGGAAATACAAAACCGTCGTTGTAATCGGTAAATTCGCCAATTAGGTTTACACGCCCTGGTGCTGCAGCAATACCTTGAGCAGGCGTACCGTACAGTGATAAAAATTGTTGTTGAAAATCGTTAAGCGTCATCTGTGTGTCCTGCTGTTTTTTTATAGTGTGTGGTACTGGCTGCTTGTAAAATAGAGGCAGCTGTTTCTGCGCTTAAATCGCGCTGGCTTTCGCCTAGCATTTCGTAGCCAACCATGTGTTTTTTCACAGTAGCAGAGCGAAGTAGCGGCGGGTAAAAATGAGCATGTAAGCGCCAATGTTGCTCATCTGAGCTACGATTAGCCGGTGCATTGTGCCACCCCATAGAATACGGGAAGCTACAATTAAATACGTTGTCGTATTTAGTGGTTAATACTTTAAGTGCCTGTGCTAAAGAGTCTGTTTGCGCATCGTTTAGCTGGCTAAAGTTTTGAATGTTATCTTTAGTTACGATCATTGTTTCAAACGGCCACGCTGCCCAAAATGGCACCACAACAAGCCAATGTTCGTTTTCAAATACGACGCGGGTTTTATCTGCTTGCTCTTTTTGCACGTAATCGGCAAGCATTGCGCTGCCATGCTTTTTAAAATAGGTAAGCTGCTGCGTATCTTCGGCTTCTATTTCAGTTGATAAGTGCGAATGTGCCCATACTTGGCCATGCGGATGAGGTTGCGAGCAACCCATTATCTCGCCTTTATTTTCAAATACCTGAACACACTCATAGTGCTGTGCAAGTTCTGTGTAGTTGTCTTTCCAGGTTTTTACTACTTCGTGCAGGGCATCGTGCTCAAGCTCAGGTAGTGTTTTGTTATGCTCTGGTGAAAAACAAATCACACGGCATTCGCCGCTTGCTTCGTCAGCAATAAATAGATCGTTGTCTGACTCTAAGCTTTGCGATTGCTCGCTCTCATTAGGCGTCAGTGCACCAAAGTCATTTCTAAATACATGTGTGTATTTGTAATCTGGGTTGCTATCGCCATTTGCACGGGTGTTACCTGGGCAAAGTGGGCAGCTTTCATCGTGTTTTGGCAGTACGCTTTCGTTTACTGCTTCTGTTGCGCCTAACCATGGGCGGTTATTACGATGCGGTGAAACTAATACCCAACGCCCCGTTAGCGGGTTTTTACGTCTGTGAGTACTTTCTAATAAAGCCATGTTAACTCTCCAACCCACTTGGGTAATTAGTTTGCCAGCGCCATGTATCGTTGGTCATGTCGCTAAGTGTTAGTTCTGCGTGCCAGTTAAGGGTGTTTTGCGCTTTTGTGGCATCGGCGTAATTACAGGCAATATCGCCTGCTCGGCGCGGTGCACTTTTATAAGGAATATCTTTATTGGCTGATGCGCTAAATGCTTTGATCATATCAAGCACTGAATAACCTTGGCCTGTGCCTAGGTTATAAGCATGAAAGGCGGTATCTGTTTTGTGCTGCATAAAGGCCGCTACATGGCCTTTAGCTAAATCTAAAACATGAATATAGTCGCGCACGCCAGTGCCATCTTCGGTGTCGTAGTCATCACCAAAAATATTAACCACCTCGCGTTTACCTACCGCAGTTTGGGCAATAAAGGGCATTAAATTATTTGGAATACCATTTGGGCTTTCGCCTAATAAACCGCTTGGGTGTGCGCCTACTGGGTTAAAGTAACGAAGCGCTATACCCATAAATTTGCTGTTAGCATTGCATACGTCTTGCATGGCTTGCTCAACCATCACTTTAGTCCAACCATATGGGTTAGTAGCGCGTATAGGGTGTTTTTCATCAATAGGGAGGTAGTCTGGCTCGCCGTACACAGTGGCCGATGAGCTAAATATAATGTGGTTAACGCCTTCATCTTGCATGTTTTGTAGCATGCTTAATGTGCCCGACACATTGTTTTGGTAATAACGCAGTGGTTGCTCGGTTGATTCACCAACCGCTTTTAGTGCTGCAAAGTGAAATACAGCCTCAGCTTGGGTGTGTTTAAGCGCAAGTTTAAATTGCTGCTCGTCTTGAATATCACCTAGGATAAACTCAAAGCGAGTGCCTGTAATCTTTTCGAGCTGGTCAAGTACGCGAGGGCTAGCATTAGATAAATTATCGTAAATAACAGGCGTAATACCCGCCTCATGTAATGCAATACATGTGTGGCTACCTATGTAACCCATACCGCCAGTAACTAAAACTTTCATGTGTTTTCTCGAAAAGTGTATTTATATGATAAATACTACTATTAAGGTGATTTAAAAACAATAGTTATGATTGCGCGTTATTACAAATAAAAGCTTAAAAAACGTACATACCTTACAGAGGGTAAAGCATACAAATACATTGTTTTATAAACGCTTACAAATACTTAGATTTATCAATTAATTCTATAAACTGATTCTCTTATCGACCTAATTATCACCACAGATAAGCAGTGCTAATATAAATTGATAAACAGCAGTCATCGCAATACGTTTAAACGTTTGCCCGTAAAGTGCACTGTGCGTTAAAAAACATTTAATAAATTAGGAGCGATCAACATGAATAAAACAATTTTATTAACAGGTGCTACTGATGGCATAGGCCTAGAAACAGCAAAAATGTTACTAGCCCAAGGTCACACAGTATTATTGCATGGCCGTAACCAAGATAAATTAAATAACGTACAAAGTGCCTTAAATGAGCAATACCCGCAGGCAAGCACTGCAACCTACGTTGCTGATTTAAGCGATATGGCGCAAGTACAAACATTAGCGCAAAGCGTTCTGAGCGATTTACAACAAGCAGATAAAATACTTGATGTACTTATTAATAATGCAGGTGTGTACAAGCTTGCTGATATAACGACAAAAGAAGGGCTAGATGCTCGTTTTGCGGTAAATACTATTGCCCCTTATTTACTTACTAAATTGCTATTGCCTGCTATGAATGCGCAATCGCGTGTTATAAACGTATCATCTGCTGCGCAATCAAGCGTTAACTTTGAGTCCTTAGTAGGTAATAAGCCACTTTCAGATAGCGCAGCCTATGCACAAAGTAAGTTGGCTATTACTATGTGGTCACGTCATTTAGGGCTTGCGCTCAAAAGCACAGGGCCACTAGTTGTATCGGTAAACCCTAAATCGTTACTAGGTAGTAAAATGGTAAAAGATGCATACGGACTTGATGGCGGCGACCTAAAATTAGGCGCTGATATTTTTTGTCGTGCGGCTTTAAGTGATGAATTTAAAGAGGCTACAGGCCTTTACTTTGATAACGATGCAGAGCGCTTTGCTCCTCCACACCCTGATGCACTTAACAACGCTAAAAACCAGCAGCTTGTAGATACCTTAGATTCTGTATTAGCGCAGCATAAATTAGGTAATGTATAGTGAGTGAGCAAATTACCTGGACCGTAGAGGGCCAAATTAAAGATGGCAAGTACGATCAATTTTTAGAGGTAATGCAGCAACTTATTACCTCAGCTAAAAGTGAAGCAGGTACGGTGATGTATGAGTGGACGATTAGCGAGAATAGCCGCAGCGTACATATTTATGAGCGTTACCAAAATGAAGCCGCAGCAAAGTTACACCTGCAAGGGTGGGGCGAAAGCGGCCCGTTATTTTTAAGTGTGGTTGATATGCAGCGAGTGACTGTTTATAGCCAGCTTAGTGAAGAATTTGCCAAAGCCTTTACAGGTCCAAGCACTATATTTATGAAGCCTATAGGTGGGTTTGTAAATTAGAAAGTAGTAAACGTTTTACCCTTTGTTGATCTAAAGAGCTCACCTCATCAGTGAGCTCTTTTTTCGTTTATACAATACTATTCTTGTTGTAAACGTTCGTAGAGCCAATCTTTTAACTCAGAACGGTCATGCTTTAGCTGGTGCATTTGTTCATCGCTGATCGGGGCATCTTTAAGTTCTAATACTCTTATTTCTTTGTCTAGCTTGTCGTACTTATCTGCTTTTTTTGCAAACTCGGTATCGCTTTTATTTAGCTCTGCAATGGTATTTAGATATTGCGGGAAGTCATTGGTGAGTGAGTGGTCTTCGCCTAACATATTCGCTCCTTAGTAGGAAAAATGAGTTACTTAAGTGAATTACTACCTTTTCATCTATTACTCTGGGGTTTACACAATCATAAATCAACCATAACGCGCTTAAATTGATATAGCGCAAAAATTGGGTAGAATTTTATTTAATGCCTACACTTTTAAAAAAGTGGTGCGAGAATTTTCATACTCTACTATAAATATTATTTTGAAACAGATTGTACATTTAGCTTTATTATCATTTATATCAAGTAAAACTACAATGAAGCCTCATTACAAGATTACACATCAACAAATAACAGAGGCAATACCCATGAAAGCAATGACAATTAATAATTTTGGTGGCACTGAAGAGTTTGTAGCAGCTGAGGTTGCAAAACCACAAGTAACAGCAGGTAATGTGTTAGTTCGTATTGCCGCAACAAGCGTAAATACAATTGATATGATGATTCGTCAAATGGGTGCTGACTTACCATTTGCTCCAAAGTTACCTGGTATTTTAGGGATGGACTTTGCGGGTACCATTGAAGCAGTTGGTGAAGGCGTAACAGAATTTGCAGTAGGCGACGAAATTTACGGTTGTGCGGGTGGACTAGGCGACTTACCAGGTGCGCTTGCAGAGTTTATGCTTGCAGATAAGCGTTTAATTGCTCACAAACCTAAAAACCTAACAATGAAAGAAGCAGCAGCTATTCCACTTGTAGGTATTACAGCACTTGAAGGTTTAACACGTGCAAATGTAAGCGCAGGCGAAAAAGTATTAGTGCACGGCGGAGCGGGTGGTGTAGGCCATTTAGCGGTACAACTTGCTAAGCATTTTGGCGCAGATGTTTACTCAACAGGCGGTAACGCTGAGCAACTAGCCCTTATTGAAAGCTTTGGCGCAACAGGCATTAACTTTAAAGACGAAACTGTAGAGCAATACGTTGAAAAACACACAAGCAACGTTGGTTTTGATATGGTGTTTGACACTGTAGGTGGCGGTAACCTGACTAACTCTTTTGCAGCGGCAAAATTAAATGCTCAGGTATCTACAACGCTTTCTTTATTAGAGCTTGATTTAAGCCCTGTGCACTTTAAAGGCTTATCGTTAAATGTAATCTTTATGCTTATACCCATGATCCACGACTTTAACCGTCAAGATCATGGCGACAAACTAGCAAAGCTTGCACAAATTGTTGAAGCAGGCGGCATGCGCCCAGTACTTGATGAGCAAGACTTTACACTTGTCGATACTGCTAAAGCACACGACCGTTTAGCTAGCGGTCAAGCAATAGGTAAAGTGGTTATAAATGTACAATAATGTATTAAGGCCGGCTTTTTAGCCGGCTTCTTTATAATCCTCATAGCTCTTCCAAATTTAGCCCTAACGCAAGAAAAACAAACCTCATTTATATTGACGAATTAATAGTGATAGAATGCAACGCTTGGCGCCACCTACGTAACATGAGTGGTCGATAATTTAATAAGGTTTGTTGTGTAATGCTGTTAATGATCGATAACTACGATTCGTTTACGTATAACCTAGTACAATATTTTCAGCGCTTAGACCAAGACGTTTTGGTAAAGCGTAATGACGAAATATCTGTTGCACAAATAAAGCAACTAAACCCGCAGCATATTGTTATTTCACCTGGGCCATGTACGCCTAATGAGGCGGGCGTATCACTGAGTGTTGTTGAGCAGCTAAAAGGGCAGTTTCCTATTTTAGGCATTTGCCTAGGGCATCAAACTATTGCGCAAGCATTAGGCGGTGACGTAATTAGAGCCAAAAAAGTAATGCACGGGAAAACATCGCCCATAGTGCATACTAATAAAGGTGTATTTAAAGGTTTGGTAAATCCATTAACGGTATGTCGTTATCATTCGCTGGTGGTTAAGCATCAAAGCCTACCGAGTGAATTAGAAATAACAGCATGGAGCCAAACCGAGCAAGGTGAGTTTGGCGAGATTATGGGCTTACTTCATACCGAGCTTGCAATAGAAGGTGTGCAGTTTCACCCTGAAGCAATTTTAACTGAGCATGGTCTGCAATTGCTTGATAACTTTTTAACTCGCTTCTAATGTTATAATACAAAACGCATTTTATATTAATTGAATGGATGCCATGACTGAACTTGTAACCCAGCAGCGTATTGCCAAAGTATTAGACCAACGAGCACATGATTTATTGCTTGGGCACAGCTTTGCACATCAGCAAATTGGTTTCATTCATACCCTTGATATAGATTACGGCGAACCGATGAAGCAGCGCACCTTGTTGCAGGTTGAAGTGGCCGCGCAACAAAAGCGCCAGCAAAGCAGTACAGCACATCATAAATATCGTGCACAAGCGAGTGAACAGCTGCATAAAGTAATCGAAACCGCAATTTTTAAACAGCTCGAAGATATGGACGGTGTTATACACAGCACCATAGGTATTGAAGACGGCATTGCCAGTATACTCGATATACTTGCAGTAAAATCGGCATCTGTTGGGCGCCTTGAGCCCTTAGTTAACGATTTAAGCTGGCTAGGTCGCGAGCTTGTAACCTTGGTTAATTTGCCTTATTACCGTAATCAACGCAGTAAAAACACTTCAGTTAAAGTAGACAGCCCCTCATTGGCGCTTCGTTATATTGGGCTTGATAACTTACAGCTAGTCATTCCTACATTTGCAGTACGTCATTGGATGCCACACAGTACTGATCCATTTTCACTTTTAAAGCGCAGGCTACGCGACAGCGCGATGGCCAATGCTATTGCAGCACAAAAAATAGCAGAGCTTAACGAGGTAAACCCCATACATGCTTTTACTTTGGGTATGTTATTAGATGTAGGGCGAATTGCATTAGTACGTTTATATTTAAAAACGTTTGAGCAGGTATGGCAGCGCAAAGTACAAATTGCACGACAAGAGCAACAAAAAGACTTACACACTGCTTTATTAGAGCTAAAACCCGACCCGCTATTTTTAACTACGTTACTTAGTAATAAGTCTTTAGCGATAAGCGCTCAAGTTATTGAGCAAATGGCGTTTAAGTATTTACCGTTTAAAGGAGTAATGCAGCAGCTTGTTCATGGTGTAGATAAAAATGACGAAATGCTACCTTTAACCAACATTATGCTAAAAGCACGTTGTTACTCTCAATATCTCAATTTAAAAGAGCACCAACTTATTGAGCCCGACGAAACACTGTCGTGGTTTTCGTATTTTAAGTTCACTAAAACGGAACTAAAAACCCTTCAAACAAGTAATTTTACCAATTTAGCTATCCAAATTGACTAAAAATCTGAATTTTTTGTTAATTTTTTTGCGACTAATCATTCATCCTACACGCTTTCCTATAGTAACTTATTAGCGCTCAAAGCTAGCCGCAGTTCAATGCGCAGCCGCAAAGAGCCTAAAAAAAGATGTTTATTCACTTTGCTAATAGTTATTCACTATCTATGAAATAATATCCCAAGCCCTTTATTTTCAAGGGGTAGATGAAAGTTTTTAACGAGACAGTACTCATTAATTCTGAAATAATGTGCGTCTGAAAATTGAACCACAAAGCAATTTTGCGCAATTATCAGAGTCTGATTTTGCCTATAAAGTTGGTTACAAATATTAACCAAACACCTATTTTGATGTTTTGTGTTGCTCACAATTAAGAGGAAATAAAATGACAGTCAATCGCGAATTATTTGATCAAGTAATGGTTCCTAACTACGCACCTTCAAGCGTAATTCCTGTTCGAGGCGAAGGCTCTCGCGTATGGGATCAACAAGGTCGAGAATTTATCGATTTTGCTGGTGGTATTGCAGTTAACTGTCTAGGCCATTGCCACCCTGCATTAGTAGGCGCATTAAAAGAGCAAGGCGAAAAAATTTGGCATCTTTCAAATGTAATGACCAACGAGCCAGCACTTCGTCTAGCTAAAAAAATGGTTGATGCTACCTTTGCCGACAAAGTTTATTTTGCCAACTCTGGTGCAGAAGCAAACGAAGCCGCACTTAAGCTAGCGCGTCGTTTTGCACTTGATAAATTTGGCGCAGAAAAATCACAAATCATCGCATTCAACAAAGGTTTCCACGGTCGTACATTCTTTACCGTAACTGTTGGCGGCCAAGCGGCATACTCAGATGGTTTTGGTCCTAAGCCTGGCGATATTGTTCATTGTGATTACAACGACCTAGCTGCTTTTGAAAAACTAATTAGCGACAAAACATGTGCAGTAATGATGGAGCCACTTCAAGGTGAGGGCGGTATTGTTTCGCCAACTGATGAGTTTGCTCAAGGTGTTCGCGATTTATGTACTAAACACAACGCACTGCTTATTTTTGATGAAGTACAAACAGGTGTTGGCCGTACTGGCGATTTATACGCATACCAAGGCTTAAACGTAGTACCTGATATTTTAACTTCAGCTAAAGCACTTGGCGGCGGTTTTCCTATTGGCGCTATGATCACAACTACTGAGATTGCACAGCATCTTAAAGTAGGTACTCACGGTTCTACATACGGTGGTAACCCACTAGCGTGTGCTGTTGCAGAAGCTGCATTTGATACTGTAAATACACCTGAAGTACTTGCTGGCGTAAAAGAAAAAGCAGCGCTATTTAACGAGCTACTTGCAGCGGTAAACGAAAAATACAACGTATTTAGCGAAATCCGCGGCCAAGGTTTATTAATTGGTGCAGTAGTAAACGAGCAATATAAAGGCCGTGCTAAAGAGTTTTTAGTAGCGGGTACTGAGCAAGGCTTAATGTCATTAGTGGCAGGCGCTGACGTAGTTCGTTTTACTCCTTCACTAGTCATTACCGAAGCAGACATTCGCGAAGGTATGGCACGCTTTGAAAAAGCAGTAGCAAGCGTAGTAAACGCATAAACTACTCTAGCTAAGTAATTAAGGGCAAACCCTGTTTGCCCTGTAAATCCTATTTACCGTTATTTATAAGGGAGCAAGCGGACTCATGATGATCCTTCGCCCAATCCAGCAAAATGATTACTCAGCATTACTGAAAATTGCCCACGAATCAGGGCATGGTTTTACGTCTTTGCCTTTAAATGAAGAGCTATTACAAAAGAAGATTGACCATTCAGTAAGCTCATTTGCTAAACAAACGTCACAACCCGGTGACGAAGGCTACTTGTTTGTTCTTGAAGATAGCGAAACCGGTGAAGTAGTTGGCACATCTGCAATAGAAGCAGCTGTTGGCCTTGATGATGCATTTTATCATTACCACTTAAGTAAAGTGATTCATTCATCACGCACATTAGACGTATACAAAGCGGTTGATATTTTAACGTTATGTAACGACTACACCGGTGCAACAGAATTATGTACGCTATTTTTAAAAGATGGATATCGTAAAAACTGTAACGGTAAACTTCTTTCAAAAGCGCGCTTTATGTTTATTAAGCAACATCAGGCGCGTTTTGCACAAACCGTAATCGCAGAAATGCGCGGTGTGTCTGACGAAAGCGGCAGTAGCCCTTTTTGGCAGTGGTTAGAAGAGCACTTTTTCTCAATGGACTTTCCTACAGCCGACTACCTAACAGGTATTGGCCAAAAGGTATTTATTGCAGAGCTAATGCCAAAGTACCCAATTTACGTAAACTTGCTAAGCAAAGATGCGCAAGCGGTCATTGGTAAAGTGCACGACAACACACGCCCAGCTATTGAGCTTTTAAAAAGCGAAGGTTTTACGTTTAACGGCTACGTAGACATTTTTGACGCCGGCCCAACGGTTGAAGCAAAAGTAGATAACATTGCCACTATTCGTAATGCACATAACTTTAAAGTTGAAATAGGCGAAGCATCAGGCGACACCATGGTGCTTTTAGCCAACGAAAAGCTTGAAGGTTTTAGAGCAACTGTAGCGCCAATGTCGTATGACAACAGAGCAGACAGCCTTGTTTTATCGCAAGAGTTAGCCGATGCATTACAACTACAATCTGGCGATATTGTTAGCGCAACCCCAGTTTAATTTAGGAGAAAGTATATGACTCATCCTGCACAATTTATTAATGGTCAATGGTCACAAGGCCAAGGCACAGAATTTAACTCAGTAAACCCTGCAAATAACGACGTTATTTGGCAAGCATCATCAGCAACTGCTGATCAAGTTGATGCCGCTGTAAATTCAGCGCGTGAAGCATTTTACGCATGGGCTGATAAAAGCTTTGCTGAGCGTTTAGAAATAGTTAAAGCATTCGCAGCACAATTAAAAGAAAACAGCGAAGAGCTTGCAATTACTATTGCTCAAGAAACTGGTAAGCCACTGTGGGAAACGCGTACTGAAGCGGGCGCTATGGTTGGTAAAATTGCCATTTCTGAAAAAGCATTTTTAGAGCGCACTGGCGACGTAGAAAACGCAATGCCATTAGGGCGTGCCATGATCCGTCATAAGCCACATGGCGTGGTAGCGGTATTTGGCCCGTATAACTTCCCAGGGCATTTACCTAACGGGCACATTGTTCCTGCGCTTTTAGCGGGTAACACGGTTGTGTTTAAACCATCAGAGCTAACACCAAAAGTTGCCGAGCTTACGCTTAAACTATGGGAAAAAGCAGGTTTGCCAGCAGGCGTCATTAACCTTGTTCAAGGTGAAGTAGAAACGGGTAAAGCCCTTGCTGCTCACAAAGGTATTGATGGCTTGTTCTTTACCGGTTCTTCACGCACGGGTCATATTTTACATGAGCAGTTTGCAGGTCAGCCGGGTAAAATTTTAGCGCTTGAAATGGGTGGCAATAACCCACTTATTATTACCGACGTTGAAGATACTAAAGCAGTTGTACACGATATTATTCAATCGGCGTTTATTTCAAGCGGCCAGCGTTGTACGTGTGCACGTAAATTGTTTTTACCTAAAGGTAGCAAAGGCGATGCAATTTTAGAGCGCCTTATCACTGCAACTAAAGCCATTAAAGTAGGTAACTACGATGATGCAGATCAGCCGTTTATGGGCTCTATGATCTCATCAGCGGCAGCAGCAGGCATGGTTAAAGCACAAAGCGAGCTTGTTGAACTTGGCGCTCAAGTATTAGTAGAGCTTGAGCACACAGCAAATACTGGCTTTGTAACGCCGGGTATTATTGAGTGTTCAGCTATTAGTGATTTCCCAGATGAAGAACATTTTGGACCACTTTTAAAAGTATTCCGTTTTGAGAGCTTTGACCAAGCAATTGATAAAGCAAACGACACAACGTTTGGTTTATCAGCTGGCTTACTAAGTGACAGCGAAGCCGACTATGACCACTTTTTACGTCGTATTCGCGCGGGTATTGTTAACTGGAACCGCCCAATTACTGGCGCATCAAGCGCAGCACCATTTGGTGGTATTGGCGCGTCGGGTAATCACAGAGCAAGTGCGTATTACGCAGCCGATTACTGTGCATACCCAGTTGCTTCTGTAGAGCTTGAAAAAGTAGCGATGCCGGCAACATTAAGCCCAGGCTTAAAAATAGATTAATTACTACTTAATTACTACAAAAGCAGCTTCGGCTGCTTTTTTTGTATTGCTATCGCGCAAAGCTAGTAATTAGCAGCACTTTCTGCTTAAATCTAATCAATTAACGTTTTTAAGGTGACAGTAATGGTTTTAGACAGGCAAGGGTACGATGATTTGATCATGTATCTAACTCAAAATTTAGCTTTATTTGAGAAGCCAGGCGAAATTAAACCAGGTGCACCTACGGTTATGGAACTAATTGAAGACGTAATAGCCCATAACGTTATGCTTATTTGTGAGCAACACACAAACCTTAATACCGAACAACGCAGTCAAATTGTGCGTGAAGTTGACGGGATAGTTTACGATTTACAAGAAGTCCTTAGTAGCATTACCTCACAGCCTGTTACGGTTGAACAGCATGCCTTTATAGACGAGTTTGCAAGCTTAATTAAAAACTTGTTCGATAGCGCTGTAACTCAAGAGTCTTAATTTTTAGTTAGTGCCTTTTACTAACTGCGCGCCTGTTATATACCTATTAATGCAGATTGGTATACAATCAAGAAAATATTTTTTGAGATATACACATGCAAGCAAATGTAAAATGGGTTGAAGGCGATACATTTATTGGTCGTTCTAATTCTAACCACAATGTTGTTTTTGATGGTGGTAGCGATAGCGCAGCACCAAGCCCAATGGAAATGGTTTTAATGTCAGTTGGGTGTTGTTCATCAGTTGACGTGGTGAGCATTTTAAAAAAATCAAAACAAGACTTTTCAGACGTTCAAGTACAATTAAGTGCTGAGCGCGCAGAAACAGCCCCACGCGTATTTACTAAAATCAACTTACACTTTGTTGTTAAAGGCAATAATGTGTCGGAAAAACACCTTGCTCGTGCAGTTTCGCTCTCTGCGGAAAAGTATTGTTCGGTGGCTTTAATGCTTGATAAAACAGTAGAAATTACCCATAGCCACGAAGTTGTGCAAGAACAGGTAAAATAACGCTTTTTCCATGAGGAAAATTCGTATAAAATCCGCGAACTTTTCATTCTGCAGGTGCAGATTTCACTAATTTATAGGTTGGTTTATTATGAACAAACCCTTCGATAAACTTAAACTTCATGGTTTTAATAATTTAACTAAAAGTTTGAGCTTTAGTATTTACGACATTTGCTACGCAAAGACCGAGCAGCAACGTAAAGAATATATTGAGTATATCGATGAGCAGTACAGTGCAGATAGACTAACCGACATTTTAGGTGAAGTTGTTGATATTATTGGTGCCAACATTTTAAATGTAGCTCGCCAAGATTATGAACCGCAAGGCGCAAGTGTAACTATTTTGGTTTCGGAAGAACCAGTAGAAGAGCAGCAAAATTACGATGCTGACGAAGCACCAGGTCCATTACCTGATTCAGTTGTTGCGCACCTAGATAAAAGCCACATTTGTGTACACACATACCCAGAAGCTCACCCTGATGATGGTATTTGTACATTCCGCGCTGATATTGAAGTATCTACGTGTGGCATTATTTCGCCACTTAAGGCGTTAAACTTCTTAATTCATAGTCTTGAGTCAGACGTAGTAACAATTGACTACCGTGTACGTGGTTTTACCCGCGACATTAACGGTGTTAAACACTACATAGACCACGCTATTAACTCAATTCAAAACTTTATGACAGAAGATACCAAAGAAGCGTACCAAATGATGGACGTGAACGTGTATCAAGAAAACCTGTTCCATACCAAAATGATGTTAAAAGAAACCGACTTAAATACCTATTTATTCGGCCTTTCTACTGATGAGTTATCGGATGAAGAAGAAGAAGAGATTCGCTCTAAACTGACTCGTGAGATGCAAGAAATATTCTATGGCCGTAACCTGCCAGACACAGAATAAGCACAACGATTTAAATTAAAAATGGCGCTCAGTGAGCGCCATTTTTTATGGGGTAATGTTTTGCTATTAATTAAGCATACTGTAAATAAGTGCAAATACAGCAAGCGACCCAACCGCTAATATAAACAGTGTGCTTAAGCGATTTCGATACTTGCTCAGCGCAGGTACTTTGTACACGGCAATCATAGGCATAATAAATAAAATCATCGCAATGATAGGGCCAGATAGCTGATCCATCATGTCTAAAATGCTCGGGTTTTTAACCGCACAAAACCAAATAGCAAAAAACATAATGAGTACGCCAATTTTATCGGCTACTTTTGCACTCAAGCTTGTTTGTTTAGTTACTAAACCGGTAAAGCTTTCGCGTGCACCTAAAAAGTGACCTAAAAATGACGAGGTAATAGCAATAAACGCAACAAGCGGCCCAAGAGTGGCAATAAACGAATTACTCGTGATGTTAGCTAGGTACGATAAAATAGATACGTTAGCGGCTTTAGCGGCAGCCATTTGCTCGCCTGTAAGCGACAGCACACAAGAGAACACAAATAACAGTACAAAGGTAATAAGCAGTAAGCTAGTACGCTTTAAAATAGCCTCTGCTTTGTTAGTTGCTTGATTGCCATAATGACCACGCTGCACATTAACAAAGCTTGAAATAGCCGCCGCATGGCTAAACGAAAATACAATAATAGGCACCGACAGCCACAGCGTTTTAGTAAAGTTGCCCGCTTCAGGTAAGCTCATATCAGGCATTTGCCAGCTAGGTATTAAATAAAGCGATAAAAAGAATAATATACCCACAAGCGGATACACCAAAATTGCAAATGCGCGAAGCATTATTCGCTCACCGCCCATCATTAGGCTTATCATGCCTGCAACCAATACGCCCGAAAGCATCACGCGAGATGGTGACTCAAGCCCCATTTGGTTAACCATAAAGCTATCAACGGTATTGGTTAAGCCTACGCCGTAAATAAGCAAAATAGGAAATATAGATAAAAAGTATAATAAAGAGATTAACCTGCCAGCAGTCACACCAAAGTGCTCCTCAACTACATCGGTAAAATCGGCATCTTTATTTTTTGACGAAAGTACAAAGCGCGCTAACCCACGGTGCGATAAAAAGGTCATTGGAAACGCTAAACACGCCAATATAATTAACGGCCAAAAACCGCCAATACCAATGTTAATAGGTAAAAATAAAATACCCGCGCCTACTGCGGTACCAAAAAGGCTTAATGTCCACTGCGTATCGTGCAGATTCCATTTAGAAAAGTGTGTGTTTGAAGGTGTGTGTGCACCTGCTGTTGATGCATTTGAAAGCGTTGCATCTTGTGATGGTGTCATGTGTGTGCTCATCCATTATTTAAATAATAATCGCGCGCAAGAATATAGTTTTTAGCTAAAACTTTCATGTTTTGAGGGTGTTTGTAGACTAATTAATTAGACACCGTTGCAGCAAAAGTGTCATGAATACGAAACAGCGCTGTAAAAGTGAGCAACCTCCACCAGTAGCTGTACCCCATTACAATTTAAATAGACTGGCTAGAGCGTAGCGAAACCCAGCACGCCATAGCGTCATACTGCAGCAAAGCCAAAATAAGCGGTTGTAATAACGGTAAAATAGGGGAGGCCATTTTTATTGATTCCAACTAAAAATCAAAGTTTGTTCACAAAATCTGTTAAGTAGCAGCCATTGCTTAGAACTTCATAAGAGATTTATTCTAAACTCCGTTATACTTCCTGTAATTTGATATGCCAAACGAAGTAAACAGGCTGCTAACTGCAATGAGCAAAGACATTCTTTTCCATACTATTTTTGCACACGAAACCAGTAAAACATGGGTCGTATTTGTCCATGGTGCAGGTGGTAGTTCGGCAATCTGGTTTCGTCAGCTTAAAGCCTATAAAAAAGAATATAATGTGTTGTTGCTCGATCTTCGTGGTCACGGTAAATCGAATAACTTAGTGCAAAACTTTGTAGATAATAATTACTCGTTTAATAAGGTCTCTAAAGACATTATCGATGTGTTAGATCATAACAATATCCCTAGCGCACACTTTGTTGGTATTTCATTGGGCACTATTCTTATTCGCAATATTGCTGAAATTGCGCCGCAATATGTTTCTAGCATGGTGCTAGGTGGTGCAGTGACTCGCTTTAATACTCGCAGTAATACACTGGTTTATTTAGGGAATACGTTTAAACACTTCTTGCCTTATATGTGGCTGTATCGCTTATTTGCTTTTATTATGATGCCAAAAAAGCGCCATAAAGAATCTCGACTTTTGTTTGTTCGCGAAGCAAAGCGCTTGTGCCAAAAAGAGTTTATAAAATGGTTTAAATTAGCCATGGACGTAAACCCCTTAATGCAGTACTTCAAAGAAAAAGATATCGATATACCCATCCTTTACATTATGGGTAAAGAAGATCATATGTTCCTTGGCCCTGTTAAAGAAATGGTAAAGCGCCATAAAAATAGCGTACTACAAACTATTCACCATTGCGGCCATGTTTGTAATGTAGAACGCCCAGACTTATTTAACCAGCACTCGCTTGCCTTTATCGCCCAGCAAAATCGTTAAGGGTTGTCGCTTTTAAAAAGCGTCCAATTAATGGCAAGTACTCAGTAATGAAACTAAAACAGCCACCCTTAGCAAATTGGAACGGGTCATTCTTTTTTTGTTTTCGTACCAAACTAAAAACTGGGAAGTCTAGACAATGCCTGCCGCTGAAGTAATAAACCCAACATGTCATAGCGTCATGGAAGTCTTAAAGTCAAGATAGACTGTTTTCATAACGAACAGCCTATCCGAATATAATATTTATAATTAGTAATAACCTACACGCTTTGATATTAATAGAAGCTCGCAAAGTGAGAATATTCCACGTAATGATAGAAAAGAACCTCTCAAAACTTGGAGGTATTGCCTTTCACGAGAAGCTATTAGTGCCACAAATTAGGAGTGACTTACATGAGTGGGGATATGTTTGGAATAAGCCTAAATGATTGGCTTGAAGGAACAATCGCAAAGGTTAAAAATAATGAGCCTTGGAATAAAGCGTGGATAAATACCTATAAGGATTTAGGTGGCCAAAGTTTAGAAAGTGGAAAAAAATCTTGCCCAAAGAACGCCGCGAGAGTGTTATATCAAAACGGGAGAATTGCAGGATATGATGAAAGTTATAAAACAGTCTCATTCCAGGAGGTTATAGAGAATGATTCTGTAAATGGGGTTTATGCTCTTATGGCTATTGATGAACTAAAACAAAATAATAGTATTGAACTTAGTTCGCTCGTAAAAGCTGTCCATTGCAAATTCGATAAGCAGTTTGGTTCAGCTCCTAACTCAGATCAAGGTGCTATAAAATTAACATTCAAACTATGGCATTTGAATAAAATTGTTCAACAATAAGCTAAAGCTATCACTTGTCTTGCTGACAACTGATAGCTAACCACTCAAAACTGCTCTTACTCTTCTATCGCACTCACTACAAAATACGGATTCAAGTATTCATCTTTGGTGTTATAAATAAGCGGGCTGCCATCAAGTTGGGTCACTTTAGCACCGGCTATTTCGGCGATGGCGTGGCCTGCACCTGTATCCCATTCGCACGTTGGGCCTAAGCGCGGGTAAATATCGGCGCTGCCCTCAGCCACTAAACATAATTTTAGTGAGCTGCCTTTTGAGACCATTTCAACGTCGTCAAAGCGTTTTACAAATTCGGCTAAATCCGGTGATGGGTGCGAGCGGCTACCTACAACACGTATTAGGCCTTTATTAGGCTTTGTAGTTACTTTAAGCTCTATGCGCTCATCGCCTTTGTCTTTAAAGGCGCCAATGGCCTCTGCGGCAAGGTACGATACGCCAAGTGCTGGGGCATCAACTACAGCAAGTACAGGTTTACCGTTTTCGATTAGGGCTATGTTTACGGTAAACTCGCCGTTCTTTTTAATAAACTCTTTAGTGCCGTCGATGGGGTCTACTAACCAGTAGCTTTTCCAGGTTTGGCGAATATCCCATGTTATATCGGCGCTTTCTTCACTGAGTATAGGTGTGTCGGGAGTGAGCTGTTTTAGCCCTGCCACAATGACTTTATGAGCTGCTAAGTCGGCGTCGGTTACTGGGCTTTCATCGGCTTTGTATTCAACGTTAAAGTCCTTTTCGTAAATCCCCATTATGGCGTTGCCTGCTTTGCGGGCAAGGATAAGGGTTTCTTCTAGTAGCTCGGTTTGGTTCATTGGGGTTAACCTATAATATGCTTTTGTTTTAGATACGTTATCAGTTGAGTAACCGATTGGTCTAGGGTGTTTTTACTGGTATCTAAAATTATTTCTGGGTTGCTAGGTATTTCGTAGCTTGAGTCGATTCCGGTGAAGTGTTTTATCTCTCCTGCGCGGGCTTTTTTGTATAAGCCTTTAGGGTCGCGGCTTTCACATACATCCAGAGGAGTATCTATAAATACCTCAATAAATTCGCCGTCGTCTACTAAGTTACGGACCATGTCGCGCTCAGCTCTAAATGGTGAGATAAACGCTGTAAGCACTAATAAGCCTGCATCGGTCATTAGTTTGGCTGTTTCGCCAACGCGACGTATGTTTTCAATGCGGTCTTCGTCGCTAAAGCCTAGGTCTTTACATAAGCCGTGGCGTACGTTGTCGCCATCGAGCAGGTAGGTGTGCGCACCTTGCTGGTTAAGCGCCGCTTCTAATGCATTTGCTACGGTGCTTTTGCCAGAACCTGAAAAGCCAGTAAACCATAAAATGGCAGGCTTATGCTTTTTTTGCTCGCTACGCTGCGCTTTAGTGGTTGCATAGTTATGCCAAACAATATTTTCGTCCATTGTGTAATCTCTTTTAAATGCCCTAGGTATTAAAAAGGAAATACCAGTGGGATCAGGGTTAATACCGTGATTGAATAAATAATAGAAAGGGGTAAGCCCATCACTATGTAATCTTTTAAGCGATAGTTACCTGCACTATAAACCATTAGGTTAGTTTGATACCCAAATGGCGATATAAAACTGGCTGATGCGCCAAAGGCTACCGCCATAATAAACGGTAGTGGGTCTACATTAAAGCCAACCGCTAATGAGTAAGCCACTGGGAATGAAAGCGCAGCTGCGGCGTTATTAGTTATAAGCTCAGTAAATAATACGGTCATTAAAAATATGGCTATAAACGCGCCATACGGGCCAAAATCCCCTAATACCATAAACAAAGCGCTTGATATTTGACCGGCAAGCCCGGTGCCTATCATTAATTTTGCAAGTCCTATAGCGCTGCCTACTACAACCAGTAACTCAAGCGGAAAACGGCGCTTTACTTCGTTAAGCTTTATTGTGCCGCTAAGCATTAGGCCAATTAAAAGGACTAATAAACCTTTAACAAGTGGCACTACCGAAAAAATGCTTAAACCCAGTACTGCAGTAAAGCTTAGTAATACAATGTTTGATTGTTTAGGGGCTAAATGCGTTTGTAAGTCGAGCCCTGATATATACACAAATTCGCGTTTTAAATTAGGTAGGCTGTAAAAGTTTTTACCTGGTGCGAGTATTAGCGAGTCGCCTGCTTGTAATTGCACTTGCCCAAGGCCTCCTTGTAAGCGATCATGCCCGCGGCGAATAGCAATAACTGCAGCATGAAACTGCTCTCTAAAGCGGACTTCTTTTACGGTTTTACCTATAAATTTAGATGATTGGCTTACAACAACTTCTACTAAGTGCTCTATGTCTTTTTGATGATTGTCGTGAACTACTTTTAAGCCGTCGAAACGGGTAAGTAATGGCACCGATTTAATATCACCTACAAAAAGCAGTACGTCGTTTTGCCTAATAATTTGCTGAGGTGTTACTGCGTATATACGCTCATCGCCGCGGATAATTTCCGCGAGGAATAAGTCTTTTAAATCACGTAGGCCGTTTTCTTCTACGGTGCGGCCAATTAATTTAGAGCCTGACTGTACTTTACCTTCGAGGTAAAAAGGAATCACTTCCTGATCGCTTTTACCGTTGTCGGGCAGGTATTTAAGCATTACTAAAATAGTAATGAGGCCCACACTTAATGCGCCAATGCCTACAAGTGTAAAATCAAAAAAGCCAAGTGGTGCCATGCCTGCATCTACTGCAAAGCCATTAACTATTAAGTTAGTAGATGTACCAATAAGCGTAATGGTGCCGCCTAAAATAGCGGTGTACGACAGTGGTAATAATAGCTTTGATGGAGAGTGATTAGGATTGTCTTTTATGGCAGTAATAAGCGATGCAACCACCGCAGTGTTATTAGTAAACGAGGATAAAAAAGCGGTTGATAGCCCAAGCTTTGTTACCGATTTTACTAAACTACCTTTAGATAGTGATTGCGATAGTTTTTGAATTAGGGTGGTTTTTTCGATAGCGGTCGACACTAATACCAGTAATACCAAAGTAATAAGTGACGGGTTAGCATAATTTACTAACATGTTTTCAAGATCAATTAACCCAGTTAAATAGCTTGTACCAATGGCACTTACAAATAACCATGCTGGACTAATGCGGGTGCCAAAAAGGCACCCGACTAAGGTAAGCATAATGCCTGTTAAAACGAGCTGTTCTACCATGCTTTTAAATTCCTAACAGACATTTTTTTACTTACAGTTTTGAAATATCAAGCGCTTGCCAGTGCGGAAAGTGCTTGCGTACTAAGCTATTAAATTCAACTTCAAAGTCGCTAAAATCGCTTTGTTGTTTTTCGCTTTTTAGTACTTGCTCAATCATACCTGCTGCAACCGTTAAGTTAGATAAGCGGTCAATCAGAATAAACGAGCCAGTTTCGTGATTGTTGTGATACTCGTCAGCTAAAATTGTTTCGCTTAGTTCGAGCGTTACAATGGCGATTTCGTTTAGCTGAAGTGAGTCGGCTGTGCCGTGCTCTAGGGTATTTACATCAATGGTGTGATCAATCTTTTTAACCACGGCTGATGTATTTTTACTACCTAGCTTAATGTTGTAGCTTTTACCTAGTACAAGCGGCGCTTCGTGCATCCACACAAGTTTTGCTTGAACAAGGTTAGTGACTGTAGCTGTTGAGCTTGCAGGTACTATTACATCGCCGCGGCTAATATCTATTTCGCTATTAAGGGTAACGGTAATTGCTTGGCCAGCCTCTGCGTGATCTAGGTTGCCATTAAAGGTCACAATTTCTTTGATGCTTGATGTTTTACCCGACGGTAATACTTTTACTGCATCGCCAACATGTAACTTACCTGATGCCAACGTACCCTGAAAACCACGGAAGTTTAAGTTAGGGCGTACTACGTACTGCACTGGTAAGCGTGCTTCAAAACCGGTATCGGTTTCTGCTGCTGGTGAGTCTTCTAAAAGCTCAAGTAATGGCTTATCTGTGTAATAAGGCGTATGTGCAGAGCGCGTTACTACGTTGTCGCCTTTAAGCGCCGACATAGGTACAAACTTAATGTTTGATACGTTAAGTTGCTCAGCAAATTTAAGGTAATCGGCCTTAATTTTTTCATAAACGGTTTCGTCAAAATCAACGATATCCATTTTATTTACTGCTACAACAAACTGCTTAATGCCTAGCGAGTCACAAATAAAGCTATGGCGTTTAGTTTGCACTTGCACACCGTAGCGAGCATCAACCAAAATAATAGCTACATCACTTGTTGATGCGCCTGTTACCATGTTGCGGGTGTATTGCTCGTGCCCTGGGGTATCGGCAATAATAAATTTACGCTTAGCAGTTGAAAAATAACGATACGCTACGTCAATGGTAATGCCTTGCTCGCGCTCAGCTTGTAAGCCATCTACCAGTAGGGCTAAGTCGAGCTCTTCGCCTGCGTTACCTACTTTTTCGTTATCTTTATGAAGGGCTGCAAGCTGATCTTCATAAATTTGGTGGCTGTCGTGCAAAAGGCGGCCAATCAGTGTTGATTTACCGTCATCTACGCTGCCACAGGTAAGCATGCGTAATAAGCTTTTATCTTGTTGGCGTGCTAGGTAGGCGTCTATGCCAATTTCTTTTACTTCGTTAATTGTGTCGTTAGTATTGGTAGACATTAGAAATACCCCTCACGTTTTTTCTTCTCCATTGAGCCTGCTGAGTCGTGATCTATTACACGGCCTTCACGTTCAGATGACGTAGATAACAGCATTTCTTCAATAATTTCAGTTAGGTTGCTAGCTGTAGATTCAACTGCACCCGTAAGTGGGTAACAGCCTAAAGTACGAAAACGTACCGACTTCATTTGTGGTACTTCACCATCAGCAAGTGGCATGCGCTCGTCGTCCACCATAATTAAGGTGCCGTCGCGCTCTACTACTGGGCGCTCTTTAGCTAAATAAAGCGGAACCATTTCGATGTTTTCTTGGTAAATGTATTGCCAAATATCAAGCTCAGTCCAGTTAGATAGTGGGAATACACGAATGCTCTCACCAGGGTTAACTTGGCTGTTGTAGGTATTCCAAAGCTCCGGGCGCTGGTTTTTAGGGTCCCAACGGTGGTGTTTGTCACGGAACGAGTAAACACGTTCTTTTGCGCGAGACTTTTCTTCATCGCGACGTGCACCACCAAATGCAGCATCAAAGCCGTATTTATCGAGTGCTTGTTTTAAACCTTGGGTTTTCATTATGTCAGTATGTTTACCTGAGCCGTGTTCAAATGGGCTTATGCCCATTTCTATGCCTTCTGGGTTTTTATGTACCAGTAGGTCAAAGCCGTATTCTTTTGCAATACGGTCACGAAACTCAATCATTTCACGAAACTTCCAGTTGGTGTCTACGTGTAATAACGGAAACGGAATTTTTGCAGGGTAAAATGCTTTACGCGCTAAGTGCAAAAGTACCGACGAATCTTTACCAATAGAGTAAAGCATTACTGGGTTCTCAAACTCAGCGGCGACTTCGCGCATGATTTTGATACTTTCAGCTTCAAGTTGCTGAAGGTGAGTTAAAGCCATTGTTAGTCGTCCTACTAAAATGATTAAAAGTTACAAATTTAAATATATTTAGGTATTTGATACATCGGTTAGCGGCTGTGCAAAACTACTTGTTTGCTCGTTTTGGCCAAACCAAGCTAGCTGCGAGTGCAGGGCGGCTACTTCGCCAATAATAAGTAACGCTGGTGAAATAACGCTGTTGCGCTCAATTAAATCAGCAAGTTCACCTAATTGCCCCGTAACCACACGCTGATTTTTACGTGTGCCGTTTTCAATAATGGCAACCGGTGTAGTTGCACTGCGGCCATGCTTTAACAGCTCAGCTTGAATATGTGGCGATTTAATAACGCCCATATAAATAGCTAAAGTTTGATGCGCTTTAGCAAGCGATTGCCAATCAAGCTCTTGGCCATCTTTTTTACAATGCCCTGTTACAAATTGAATGGCCTGGGCGTGGTCGCGATGCGTAAGTGGAATACCTGCATACGCGCTACAACCTGCAGCTGCCGTAATACCCGGTACTATTTGATAATTTACGTTGTTGGCAGCCAGTACTTGTATTTCTTCACCGCCACGGCCGTAAATAAATGGGTCACCGCCTTTAATACGGCACACTTTTTTGCCTTGCTTGGCAAAATCAACCAGCATTTGGTTGGTATCTTCTTGGGCTACACTGTGATCGCCTAAACGTTTGCCTACGCATACTAGGTCGGCATCACGGCGAACTAACTCCATAATTTCATCAGACACTAAGTAGTCGTATACTACGACGTCAGCTTGCTGCATTAGTTGCAGTGCTTTAAGTGTTAAAAGCTCAGGGTCGCCAGGGCCTGCACCTACTACATATACTTCGCCTTCGGGCTCTGCTTTTGCATCGAGCATTTGATTTAGCTGGGCTTGTGCTGCTTCGGTATTGCCAGTTTGCACTTTACTTACTACTGATGAATCGAACACGCCTTCCCAAAATTGGCGGCGGTCAGCAAAGTGTTTAAAGCGTTGTTTTACTTTATCTCTAAAGCTACCAACTAAGGTTGCTAATGGGCCAATATGCTGTGGGATAAGCGTCTCTAACTTTTCGCGTAATCTGCGAGCGAGTACAGGGGCAGTACCTGCACTTGATATAGCAATAGTTATTGGGTCGCGGTCTACAATAGACGGGAATATAAACGTACACTTAGGTTGGTCATCAACCACATTCACAAATACATTTCGTGCGTTTGCCAGCTCAAATACATTGTTGTTTACGTCATCACGGTCAGTGGCTGCTATAACCAGCATTTTGCCTTCAAGGTGCGACTCGTCAAAATATGCATCAATAAGCGTTACTTCGTTATTATGAGCATGCTCTTTTAGTTCGTCGCAAAACCAAGGTGCTACTAAGGTTACGTTTGCGCGAGCTTTTAAAAACGCGCGACATTTTCGTAATGCGACCTCTCCACCGCCAACAACCAAAACTGGCTTGTTGTCGAGTTTGGTAAAGATAGGTAAATACTGCACGTTTATAACACCCCTAAACAAATTCAAATATAAGAAAACGCTTTATTCTGATGGGCAGAATATAGCGGCTATCAATAAGTAAAAAATAATTAAAACCAAGTTGATATAACTAAAAGTTATAATTGGTGGCCTTTTTGGTCCTAAGACTTAGTTAACAAGGGATTGCGGGGAGTTACAAGTAAAATAACAAGCTTATAGTGTTTGGTTATGAGCTATAGCGAGATTACGTTAATTTGTTACTATGGCAGTAACACTAATTTATTGCTTAATAAATGGATTACTTATGACTGAACAATATGATAACGCTCAATTAGCTGTATCACTTATGGATTTAACGAGCTTAAATAGCTCAGATACTACGAGCGATATTCAGCTGCTTATAAATAGCATAAATCCCACGTTAGGTACGCCTGCTGCGGTATGTGTTTACAGCGATTTTGTGGACGATGCAAAAATTGCGTTAGCCGCACGAGAGCTTAACCACGTTAAAGTAGCCACGGTTACTAACTTCCCAACGGGCGATGCACCGCTTAGCGACATAATAAACGAAACGCTTATTGCTATTGAGCGCGGCGCCGATGAAATCGATTTAGTTATACCTTATAAAGCACTTATTGCCGGCGATGAAAGTACCGTGCTTGAATATATACAGCAAAGCAAAAAAGCCTGCGCTGCACGGGCTCAATTAAAAGTAATTATAGAAAGCGGTGAGTTAAAAACGGATGAGTTAATCACTAAAGCAACTAACTTAGCTATTCAAGGTGGTGCCGACTTTGTAAAAACCAGTACAGGTAAAGTGGCTGTAAATGCAACGCTTGAAGCAACAAAAGTGATGCTTAGTGCTATTAAACAATCGGGTGAAGTAGTTGGTTTTAAAGCTGCCGGCGGCGTTAAAACAGTAGCCGATGCAAAGGACTATTTAGCACTAACACGTTCAATAATGGGCGATGACTACCTACAGGCTGATACATTTAGGTTTGGCGCATCTAGCTTACTTAGTGATGTGTATAAAGTATTAGAAAAATAATAAAGGAAATACAATGAAACCAAGAAATTCAGGGATGCAAGATCTGATCAATAACCTTGTTAAAGGTGCCATTGTGGCCGGAGTTGTTGGGTTTGGCTTAACTGCGTGTACTAACCCAAGCACGCCAGCAGGTGAAGAAGGTTATGTATACGAAAAGCCGCGCGTATTTGGTGAAGGTGGTTATCAAGGTACCATGAAGGGACCTGCTAATTACGGTATGTCATTACTTCGAAACGAAGTTATAAATATTGATATGAGGCCTAATTTATACCCAAACCACCTCAAGATACGAGTTTCAGTTGGTATTAAAAGCGATTTAGGCAAGGCATTAATTGCAAGTAATAGTGGTTCTATTGTTAAAATCAATAACGCAGTATAAATCGCTTTTAAACCAAACCGTTGGGCGTTTCACAGGCACTTACTCTCATCGTTGTTACTTCTTAAAAGGGAGTGACATTCTTGCAAATTAACGCCTTGATATTAAGCCCCTGTGAAACGCTGAATTCTGCATCCTGAGGTGGTTTGGGTATAGACCGAAACATTTAGAATACTGGCAAACGATGACTTAAATATTCAGTTTGATTTTCATGCAGTGATAGGAATTCAAAGCGGCTCGGTAAAAACAGTTGTAGAAGAGTACGGCGCTGAGAATTGGTATAAACGCTTTGTGCGGGAAACGTTTAGAACCTATGTACGCGATATTGTGCAAAAGTATGATAGTGGGCAGCTAAAAACCAACCGTGAAAAAATAGCTAAAGAGGTAAGCCTACGTTTACAAAGTTATTTATTAACTACGCCGTTTAAATTAGCCAATGTAGTGGTGGGGGATATTAACTACCCAGCTATTGTTGCCAACGCGGTAGAGAAAAAACTCGCAGCGCAACAGCTATTAGCTGAAAAAGAAACGCAAAAAGAGATAGCCCGTAAAGATGCTGAAATAAGGGTTGAAGAAGCAAAGGGGATAGCGCAGGCCCAAAAAATCATCAACGCAACTTTAACGGCCAATTATTTACAACATGAAGCAATAAATGCACAAGCTAAAATGGCTGAGTCGCCAAATCATACAACTGTTTATATTCCGGTTGGAAATAACGGTGTGCCGTTGGTAAAAGGCGCTAATTAAGCCTAGGAACTTGGGCAGCTAAATTATAGCTACCCAAGTTACTGTTATTAAAATGCTTTAAACATGCTACCTAAGCTATCAAGACCAGATTTATTGCTTTTAGCTATACATTCAGAATCGTCTAAAGACTTCTTAGTGGCTGCATCAGCAAGCCCTGTTACATCGAGTTTATTTTCCTGTTGGTATTCTCGAAGTGCGATTACTGTTTTACGGTCGTATTCTACGTCTTGCGTTTCAAACTCTTCATAGTCAGGTTGGTTTCTTAAATAGCCTAAGCATATTAAATTTAAACGTGACATGGCTAGATCAAGCTTTTCATAGTGAGGCATTCTATGATTTGGTACTTCTATATTATCAACGGGTTTGCTCGCTGCTTTTACTCTACTTACTTTTAGTGGCGGTGGCGCAGCATACCCCGATGCTAATGTGTTATTGCTATTGTAACGGTAGTAAGTATCAGGAATTTTTGTTTCTAGAAACTCAACTGCTTTGATAATAACCTCACGAAGTGCTTTTTCTTTAGGTGTGTCAGACCAACCGCTTATATTACCACCTACCAATGAACCACCAAAGTTTGTTGCGGCGCCTGTAAAATCGAAATCGGTACTACCGCCCTCTACACTCGTGGCTGCTAAAATACGCGATGTGCGAGTATCTATAAGGCGTAAATCTATCGCCATATGAGTGCCTGAAAATCCTGCAGATACAGAGCTAAATACATCCCCAATAAAGCCGCCTGAACCTACACTGGCACCGGAACTACCGTCATCAAATTCTGTTACGGCTGCAACAACAACAATTTCAGCACCTTCAATTTCACCATATGCAGCACCCGTTGCTGCGCTAACTCTACCTGAGGTTGCTAAATCTTGCTCAGACAATACTGCATCTAATGCTTGGCGTTCTAATACGATAAAACGATTGGTTGTAACAAGCGCCGTTGTAAGCTGATCAGCCATTCCTTCGCCGATTTCTTTTCTCCACCACCTCGAATCGTTTGATTTATCGGTAAAGCGGGCTACTGCTATACGTGCTTTGGGACCATTGTATTGTTCTTGTGAAGCTGCATTTATATCCGGTGAATTTTTCCCTGATGTAACATTAGTTGACGTGCTTTGACATGCACAAAGTGCAGTTGTTAATAGGGTTGTGATTAGTAACTTTTTAGGTGTTTTTAACATATGACTGTCCTTAATTAATATGTTTAAGCAAGGTTTTAAATCTTGCCTTTAGTGCTTATATATTAATGTTAATTTATTTAAATCAATAAGTTAAAAATAGTACTGATGCGAAAAGTTTATTCACGTAGGCGAAATTTACGGCTTTTGATCACGAAATTGCTTAGGTGATATTGAATAGTGTGCTTTAAAGCATCTTGCAAAGTAACTTTGTGAACTAAAGCCAACTTGTTGCGCTACTAAGCCTATAGGAAGGTCCGTATCACTCAATAATGATTGTGCAAACTCTAGACGGATATTTCGAATGTAATCGCTTGGTGTTAAGCCATAAAGAGCTTTCATTTTTAATTGCAAAGCTCTGGGGCTTAAATAAAGAGAAGTGGCAAAGTCTTCAACACTAAATTCTTCGTTTTGATAGTGTTTTTTAACGACGTTTTTAACACGTTCAGTAAATTCATAATCTTTGCTTTGTATCATTTTAGGATCAAGCTTAATAGACTGGGACAGAGCTGGTAGTTGCTGTTTTAAGTGTTGATTGAGTACTTTCCTGATTGTTAGTAGCCCTTGAACTCGGCTTAGTAGAAGCTCTGGTTCAAAAGGTTTACTTAAATAGTCGTCTGCAAGTAGGTCTAGGCCTTTTAATTTACTTTGTGTATCAGCTTTAGCTGAAAGCAATAGTGTAGGGATATGGCTAATGGATATATCATTACGCAGTGACTTAATAAATTGGTAGCCGTCCATTATAGGCATCATTACATCACTTATAACTAAATCTGGCATTTCACTTTTACATAATTTGATACCGTGTTCACCGTTAGCGGCATTAATACAGTTATAGCGCTCACAAAATATCGACGTTAATAGGTCTCGCATTTCATCGTTATCTTCAATAATAAGAATCTTATGTGTTTTTACTAAAGGTGACTTTTGATCTTTTTGAAGAGGATGGGCTGTTTGTAAAGCCTGTGCTTGCATTTCTACGCTAGGTAACAAAACTGTAAAACAGCTGCCTTTGTTTATTTCACTTGTTACTGTAACTGTTCCCTCATATTGTTCTACCAACTGCTTTACAAGAGCTAGACCTATACCATTGCCATTTGTGTTCGTAGCATTTATTCGTGTAAATCGCTCGAATATAGAATCTACATGTTGTTTATTTATACCAATCCCCGTATCTGATACTGAAATAGTTATACCGTCATTGTTATTTGAAAGCGTAAGCGAGGCCTGGCCATGTGGCGGGGTATATTTATGAGCATTACTTAATAAGTTATTAATTATAGAATTTATATGTTCGTGCTCTAACGTAATGTAACAATCTTGTTTAGTGAAGTTTTTAAATTCAAATTTAATATTGCTGCTGACAAATAAAGGCGAAAAATCTTCAATTATTTGATCTACTAATGGCTGTATAGGGTAGGGCGTAACACGTTTTACTGCTGTACTAGGGCGCTGACTTAATTGTAAAAGCTGATTTATTTGATTTAATAGCCTTTGGCTATTGCGTTGGATCATTGTCAGCTTTTGTTGTGTATCTGCTTCAGGGTGATGTTTTTTTAGGCTTTCAAGTGGTGCCATTATAAGACTTAGAGGGGTTTTTAACTCGTGGCTCACATTATCAAGTAGCTGAGTTTTTAACTTATTAAGTTCTTGCTCTTTTTTTGTTTCTTGTTCTGCAACTTTAGCTTTGTATTTTAATGCTGCAAATAACCACAACACACTTAAAACTATTAAAGTATAAATAAAATATGCCGAGTTACTTTTCCACCAAGGTGGAGTGACCGTAATACTAAGCATTGTTTTTTCATCACTCCACTTTCCGTATTGGCCTTTTACTTTCATTATCAGTTTATAATTTCCTGCTGGCAGTTGAGGATAGTTAACTTGGCGCTGGTTTTTTGATGCGTATAAGAATTGACTATCTAACCCTTTAAGCTGGTACGCAAACTGGTATTGTGAAGGCGAAGCTGAGCTATTTAATGCTGTAAATTTAAAACCAACGACATCATTTTCTTCTTTAAAAAACAGTTCATTTGTGAAGTTTATTAGCTTTGCTTTTTTATTATTAGTGTATGGTTCTGTTAAAGCTGGTTGGTTGTTAATAAGTAAGTCGGTAATAAACGGCTCAGGTGGAGGTGCATGTAAAGACAGTGTTTGCGGGTTAAATTGGTTATAGCCATTAATTCCACCAAAGAAGAGTTCGCCATCACTAGCCCCAAAGGCAGCTCCTAGTATAAAGGAGTTGTGTTGTATCCCGTTTTCAGGCAAAAAATGTTGCATTTGATGAGTATATTCAGAGTAACGAGTTAAGCCTTGGTTAGTACTTAGCCATAAGTAGCCACTTCTATCCTCTTTGATAGCAAAAATATTGCCATTGATTAAACCATCAAACTCAGTGATATTTATTATTTCATGAGTTTGTATATTTAACTTATTCAACCCGTTGAATGTCCCCACCCATAATGTATTTTGATCTTTTGAATATAATGAAGTGACCATATTATGAGTTAAACTGTTAGGTTTTTTTATATCGCTTATGTAATGAGTAAACGTTTCATTATTTAGAGATAGCTTATTTAAGCCAGAGCGTGTGCCGGCCCATATCACCTTATTGAATGAATCATATGTAATACTAAAAACAGTGTTGTTCGAAATACTGTTTTTATGTTCATCGTAGCTAAAATTTTTAACCTTTAACGTATCAGGGTTGAAACGGGTTAATCCCTTATTACCGCCAAGCCATAAATTGCCATTGACGTCACCAGTAATTGCATAAATACGATTACTGCTAAGTTGATGACTTTGTTCTGTGAAAGCTGAAAATTGATCTGTTGCTCGGTTATAAAGCAGTAAACCACCGCCATAGGTACCTACCCATATCCGTTTTTTTCTATCCTCGTAGAGACTAAAAATATTATTATTGGTTAAACTGCCTTTAGCCTCGTTACTAGCTTTGTACTGTATGAAGCCATCGGTGGTTTGCTTATTTAACCCATCACGAGTACCTACCCAAAGTGAATTAGTACTGTCTTTGAGAATTGCCCTTACAAAATTACTAGATAAAGACGCTGGATTGTTTATTTGATGGGTATGATGTCCAAATTGGATTTGCTTTTTGTCGTAGCGGTGTAACCCATAACCATCGGTTCCTATCCAAATAATGCCAGTGGGGTCTTGATAAAGAGAGAGAATATGATTATCAGCTAAACCATGCTTTTGTGATGACGAATGAACTATGTGATTTAATGGAGTGGTCAAAAAAGATGAATAGAGTTGAGTGTAGAGACCACTGCCATAGGTACTTATCCATAATTTGTTTTCATCATCTAAAAGTATATCGGTCACCCATTTATTGTTTAGTTGGTGGGCATTATTAAATTCACCTGTAGCGAGGTTAAAGGAGGTGAGTCCTAATTTACCACCTAGTAGTAATTGGCCATTGGGAGAAAATTTTAAGCGCCACAGTTGCTTTGGACTATTAATGTGATGCTCAAACTGTTTAGTTTCGATATCAAAGTGTACAAGGCCGATACTACTTGCTAGCCAAAGGTTGTTTTGGTTATCAAAAACAATATCTTTGAAATCGATATTTTTATGTTCTGAGTTAGGATAGGAAAAAGTATTTGTAGTATTCGTTATCGTGTTAAGTTGAGTAAGCTGGCCTTTATCATGGCCGATCCAAATCATTTTATTATCAAGCGAAGCTAATGAAGTAATCGTTGAATTATTAATTGCAGGCTTTGAATATTGGTTAAAAACACTAAATTTACCTGTTTCAGTATTTAGTAAGTTTAAACCATTAGCTGCTGTCGAAAACCAAATTTGATTATTTCCTGCATTAAGACAATCTGTGATCCAATTACCTGAAATACTCTCTTTAGATGGATTAAATTTGTAGTGCTTAAACTCAAAGCCATCAAATTTATTTAAACCTCCTTGTGTGGCAACCCAATAAAATCCTGCGTCATCATTCGTGCTACAAGTGATAGAGTTTTGTGATAAACCTTGCTCATTTGTATAAGTCTTCAGGTATATTGGTTGTGCAAAAGAAGTGATTTGGAAAAGTAAAATAAAACAAATTATTTGGTACTTTATAATTTTAATAGTGGTTTTCACAGATATCCTATCGTGGTGTATTTCCCTAAAACTAGAACAATCATAAACTGCTTTTTAATCAATGTTAACAATGATTTTTTATTGCTTTAAAGAGATTTTGCAATGTGGGTATCTTTTAGGCTTGTGTAAATGATTTGCGTAAGTATAATAGGCATCCACTTTGCAGGGGCGTAGTTCCAATTGGTAGAACAGCGGTCTCCAAAACCGACGGTTGGGAGTTCGAATCTCTCCGCCCCTGCCATTTTTACTTGTAAGTTGAGTAAGTCTGGGGTTAAAAATCGGTTTAAATAAGTCTGTTTTTAAGTTTAGATTTTAATGGATTAACCCTGCCATTGCGTAGGGTTGTTGTGTCTGTAGTTAGGGTAATAATATTATGAGCACGAATGTAGAAACACCATCAAGTGCGATGGAGTCAGTAAAGTGGTTAGTAGCTATCGCGCTACTTGCAGGCGCAGTTGTTGGTAATCACATGTTTGCAGATCAGTCTGTATTACTACGTGCTATTGGCGTTGTAATTGCAATAGCAGCTGGTTTAGGTATTGCCTCGCAAACATTTAAGGGACGTACTTTCCTTGCTTTTGCTAAAGAAGCACGCATTGAAGTACGCAAAGTAATTTGGCCAACGCGTCAAGAAACTACCCACACGACATTAATTGTAATGGTTGCAACAGTGATTATGGCGCTTATCCTTTGGGGATTAGATGGCATTTTATTCCGCGCTGTAGGCTTTTTAACTGGATTGGAGATCTGATCCCATGTCGGATGAGAACAAAGAAATTAAGTTACGTTGGTATGTAGTACAAGCTTTTTCGGGTTACGAAAAGCGTGTGGCACAAACGTTAACTGAACATATTAAAATCGAAGGCCTTGAAGAGAGCTTTGGTGAGATATTAGTACCAACTGAAGAAGTTGTTGAGATGCGCGCTGGTCAAAAGCGTAAATCTGAGCGTAAATTCTTTCCAGGTTACGTATTAGTACAAATGGATATGAACGATGCTAGCTGGCACTTAGTGAACAGCACAGAACGCGTAATGGGCTTTATTGGTGGTACTTCTGACCGTCCAGCGCCAATTAGCTCTAAAGAAGCAGAACGCATTCTTAACCGTCTACAAGAAAATGCTGAAGCACCTAAACCTGCTACATTATTTGAACCAGGCGAAGTGGTTCGTGTTACTGATGGCCCATTTGCTGACTTTAGTGGTGTGGTTGAAGAAGTTGACTACGAAAAGAGCCGCGTAAAAGTATCTGTACTTATTTTCGGTCGTTCTACGCCGGTTGAGCTTGAATTTGGTCAAGTTGAACAAGATAAGTAATTGATTAAAAAAGCTTCGCTAGAGTTTTTATAAATTTTGGCACGAAGCTTGAAAAAGGCCGCTGATTAACTTATAATCAGCGGCCTTTTTGTATTAAGGTAAAAATTTATTTTTACTATACAAAAAGTACGAAACCAATTTTTAAACTGGGAAGCCGTTAGAGTACGCGTCCTCGCGCGCACAAGGCTAAGACCCACCAAATGAGGTATTTATAATGGCTAAAAAAGTTGAAGCTCTAATCAAGCTACAAGTTGCCGCTGGTATGGCTAATCCTAGTCCTCCAGTAGGTCCTGCACTAGGTCAACACGGTGTAAACATCATGGAATTCTGTAAAGCGTTTAACGCACGTACAGAGTCTATCGAAAAAGGCGCTCCAGTTCCTGTAGTGATCTCTGTTTACGGTGACCGTTCATTTACGTTCGACATGAAAACGCCACCTGCTGCTTACTTACTTAAGAAAGCTGCTGGTATCAAGTCAGGCTCAGGCCGTCCTAACACTGATAAAGTAGGCACAGTAACTCGTGCTCAACTTGAAGAGATTGTTGAGACAAAACGAACTGACCTTACAGCTGCCGATATGGACGCAGCGGTTCGCACTATCGCAGGTTCTGCGCGTGCGATGGGCTTGAACGTAGAGGACTAAGAAATGGCTAAATTAACTAAACGTATGCGTACTATCCGCGAAAAAGTGGAAGTAACTAAAGATTACGAAATCAATGAAGCAGTTGCTCTTTTAAAAGAGTTAGCGACAGCTAAATTCGTAGAAAGTGTTGACGTTGCCGTTAACCTTGGTATCGATGCTCGTAAATCTGACCAAAACGTTCGTGGTGCAACTGTACTACCTAACGGTACTGGCCGTGACGTTCGTGTTGCTGTATTCACACAAGGCGCTAATGCAGAAGCTGCAAAAGAAGCCGGTGCTGAGTTAGTAGGCATGGAAGATCTTGCTGAGCTAGTTAAAAAAGGCGAGATGAACTTTGACGTTGTTGTTGCATCACCAGACGCTATGCGTGTTGTTGGTCAACTAGGTCAAATCTTAGGCCCACGTGGTCTAATGCCAAACCCTAAAACTGGTACTGTAACGCCTAACGTTGCAGAAGCAGTTAAAAATGCTAAAGCAGGTCAAGTACGTTACCGTAATGACAAAAATGGCATCATCCATACTACTATCGGTAAGGTTGATTTCACTGCTGAGCAACTTCAACAAAACCTTGAAGCTCTAATTGTTGCGCTTAAGAAGGCTAAACCTTCTCAAGCTAAAGGTGTTTACTTGAAAAAAGTAACTATCTCTACAACAATGGGCGCAGGTGTTTCTGTTGACCAAAACACTTTAAGCACAGTTGTAGCTTAATTTGGTGTTTACATGGCGCGAAATTTATACTATAATTTTGCGCCATTTTGTTGATTAATTTATTAATTGGCAAAGTAAAGAATTCGGGTTGAAGTCCATAATTTCGGTGCGCCTTTGGCAAAGCGATAAATTGGGCTTCCGTCCAAGACCGTAGGCGGTTTCGGCCTTAATGTTTACCTACGTAGACGGTGTGAATCCCCAGATAGATTTTTCCTAATCCTTCTGGCTCTCGCCGTAAAAAGCATCTCCATCAGTTATTTTGGTGGGGAAGAGTAAAAACAGGGAAGCCGAGTGTCGGTGACCCCATTAAACCAGGAGTAACACCCATGGCTTTAAATCTTCAAGGCAAAAAAGCAATTGTTGCTGAAGTCAACGAAGCAGCCAATGGTGCTCTTTCTGCAGTTGTTGCAGATTCTCGTGGTGTAGCAGTAGGCGCAATTACAGCCCTTCGTAAAGAAGCTCGTGAAGCTGGTGTATGGATGAAAGTTGTTCGTAACACTCTAGCAAAACGTGCTGTTGAAGGTACTGAATTTGAATGTCTATCTGACTCGTTAGTTGGTCCAAGCTTAATCGCTTTCTCATCAGAGCACCCAGGTGCTGCTGCGCGTATCTTTTCAGATTTCGCGAAAAAGAATGAGAAATTTGAGCTTAAAACGGCCGCTTTTGAAGGTAACATCGTAGACGCAGCAATGCTTGCTACATTACCTACATACGACGAAGCTGTTGCACGCTTAATGAGCGCTATGAAAGAAGCGTCTGCTGGCAAATTGTGTAAAACAATTGAAGCAGTACGTGTACAGAAAGAAGAGCAAGCTGCTTAATTTTAAGCTGTTTAACCTCCCTTTCGGTGTAAAATTTATTTGGACCTAGAGTCCGTTAATTATTAGGAAATTTGTAATGTCTGTAACTAAAGACCAAATCCTTGACGCAATTGCTGAAATGTCAGTAATGGACGTTGTTGCTCTTATCGAAGCAATGGAAGAAAAATTCGGCGTAACTGCTGCAGCTGCAATGGTAGCTGGTCCAGCTGCTGAAGCTGCTGAAGAGAAAACAGAATTTGACGTAATCCTTACTGGCGCTGGCGCTAACAAGGTTGCTGCAATCAAAGCTGTTCGTAGCGCAACTGGCCTTGGCCTTAAAGAAGCGAAAGCTCTTGTTGAAGCTGCTCCTACACCTGTTAAAGAAGGTGTATCTAAAGAAGAAGCTGAAGCACTTGCAAAAGATCTTACTGAAGCTGGTGCTGAAGTTGAGGTTAAGTAATTTAGCTTTTGCTAAGTTCGCTGCCTGAGAAATCAGGCAAGGGCTGGTGATTATTTAATCACCGGCCTTTTTGCGCTATAGAGCGATGTATTCCTATAGCTCAAATAAAATCTGATTTTCTCTTTACTTTCAACGCTTTATAGTTTGCTAGTGTTGTGAGGGGAGTTTATTAGAACAACAATTAAATGTTGTAAATCTTGGCTTAGATGCCAGTTAAGTCTGTTCTTACAAGAACAGGTCGGGTCAAAGATCAGCAAGCTGAGGAACCCCATGGCTTACTCTTATTCTGAAAAGAAACGTATCCGTAAGGATTTTGGTAAACGTCCACAAGTTTTGGATATACCTTTCTTACTGTCGACGCAGTTAGAATCGTTTAAAAAATTCTTAGTCCCGGACGCTGATGGCGATCATGGTTTGGAAGCTGCCTTCCGTTCTGTGTTCCCAATTAAAAGCTACTCGGGAAATTCTGAGCTTCAATACGTAAGTTATCGTATTGGTGAGCCAGTATTCGATGTAAAAGAATGTCAAATTCGCGGTGTGACTTATTCTGCTCCACTTCGCGTGAAACTGCGTCTTGTAGTTATGGACAAAGAAGCTCCAGGCACAGTTAAAGACATTAAAGAGCAAGAAGTTTACATGGGCGAAATTCCGCTCATGACCGATACCGGTACTTTTGTAATCAATGGTACAGAGCGTGTTATCGTTTCTCAGCTACACCGTAGCCCTGGTGTATTCTTTGATAACGACCGCGGTAAAACCCATTCATCGGGTAAAGTATTATATAACGCTCGCGTTATACCTTACCGTGGTTCATGGTTAGACTTCGAATTTGATGCAAAAGATAACCTATATGTACGTATTGACCGTCGTCGTAAATTACCGGCGTCTATCATCCTACGTGCACTAGAGTATTCTAGCGAACAAATCCTAGATATGTTCTTCGATAACACTGCGTTTGAAGTAACTGACGGTAAAGTTCTTATGGAACTTGTGCCTTCACGTTTACGTGGTGAAACTGCCGCTTTTGATATCAAAGGCGAAGACGGTGAAGTACTTGTTGAAAGCGGTCGTCGTATTACGGCTCGCCACATCAAGAGCATCGAGAAGAAAGGCATTAATCAATTAGAAGTACCACATGAGTACATCATTGGCCGTATTGTAGCTAAAAACTATGTTGATGAGTCAACAGGTGAAGTTATTGCAAACGCTAATGACGAGCTATCTCTAGAATTGATGGCTGAATTGGTTAAAGCTGGTCACACTAAAATTGATACGTTATATATCAATGAAGTGGACAGCGGTGCTTACATGTCAAATACATTGAACATTGACTCTTCAAGCAACCGTTTAGAAGCGCTAGTAGAAATTTATCGTATGATGCGCCCAGGCGAGCCACCGACGAAAGACGCGGCTGAAGCCTTATTCGAGAACTTGTTCTTCTCTGAAGAACGTTATGACTTATCTACTGTAGGTCGTATGAAGTTCAACAGCCGTGTTGGTTACGATACCGATACAGGCCCTGGCACATTAAATAAAGAAGACATCGTGTCTGTTATGAAAGTATTAATTGCTATTCGTAACGGTCAAGGCGATGTTGATGATATTGACCACTTAGGCAACCGTCGTATACGTAGTGTTGGCGAAATGGCTGAGAACCAATTCCGTGTTGGTCTAGTACGTGTAGAACGTGCTGTACGTGAGCGTTTAAGCTTAGGTGACCTTGACGCGATAATGCCACAAGATCTTATTAACGCTAAGCCTATTTCGGCAGCGGTTAAAGAGTTCTTCGGCTCGTCTCAGTTATCACAGTTTATGGACCAAAATAACCCGCTATCAGAAGTAACGCATAAGCGTCGTATTTCTGCATTAGGTCCGGGCGGTCTAACTCGTGAACGCGCTGGCTTTGAAGTACGTGACGTTCACGTAACTCACTACGGTCGCGTATGTCCAATGGAGACTCCTGAGGGTCCAAACATCGGTCTAATTAACTCATTGTCTACGTACGCACGTACAAATGACTATGGTTTCTTAGAAACACCTTACCGTAAAGTGGTAGACGGTGTTGTAACTGATGAAGTTGATTACTTATCAGCCATTGAAGAAGGTCAGTTTGTTATCGCACAGGCGAACTCAAACTTAACTGAAACCAATGAGTTTGTTGATGAACTTATTCCATGTCGTCACAAAGGTGAATCTACCTTTATGGGTCGCATGGACCAGCAATATATGGATGTATCACCACAACAGGTGATCTCTGTAGCGGCAGCACTTATCCCGTTCTTAGAACACGATGATGCTAACCGTGCATTGATGGGTTCAAACATGCAACGTCAAGCAGTACCAACATTGAAAGCGGATAAGCCGTTAGTAGGTACTGGTATTGAGTTAACACTAGCGAAAGATTCTGGTGTAACGATTGTTGCTAAACGTGGTGGTGAAGTAATGTATGCTGACGCAAGTCGCATCGTTGTAAACGTACATGAAGAAGAACGCATTCCTGGTGAAGCGGGCATCGACATCTACAACTTAACCAAATACACACGTTCTAACCAAAATACATGTATTAACCAAAAACCAACTTGTATGGTTGGCGAACCGGTTACTCGTGGTGACGTGTTAGCAGATGGTCCTTCGACTGACTTAGGTGATTTAGCCCTTGGTCAAAACCTTCGCGTGGCATTCATGCCATGGAATGGTTACAACTTCGAGGATTCAATCTTACTATCAGAGCGCGTAGTTGAAGAAGATCGTCTAACGACTATCCACATTCAAGAACTACAGTGTGTTGCCCGTGATACTAAATTAGGTCCTGAAGAGATCACTGCAGATATCCCGAATGTGGGTGAGTCTGCACTAGGCAAGCTTGATGAGTCAGGCGTTGTTTATATCGGTGCTGAAGTTAAAGGCGGCGATATCTTAGTAGGTAAAGTGACTCCTAAAGGCGAGACGCAATTAACACCTGAAGAGAAGCTACTGCGTGCTATCTTCGGCGAAAAAGCGTCTGACGTTAAAGACAGCTCTTTACGTGTACCAAACTCTGTAACTGGTACTGTAATTGACGTACAAGTTTTCACCCGTGATGGTGTTGAAAAAGATAAACGTGCGTTAGAAGTTGAAGACATGCAGCTTCGCGAAGCGAAGAAAGACTTCAACGAAGAGTTCCGCATTTTAGAAGCTGGCGTTTTAGGACGTGCTCGCAAGTTACTTGTGGATTCAGGCTTCGAAGAAAGCAACTTAACGTCACTAAATGCTGAAAAGCTACTTACTCAAAGCCTTGCTGAAGAAGACAAGCAAGCTGAACTTGAGCAACTAGCTGCACAGTACGATGAGCTTAAAGCTGAATACGATAAGAAGTTTGAAAACAAACGTCGTAAAATTACCCAAGGTGATGACTTAGCACCAGGCGTACTTAAGATTGTTAAAGTATACCTAGCTGTTAAACGTCGTATCCAACCGGGTGATAAAATGGCGGGTCGTCACGGTAACAAAGGTGTTATCTCGACTATCGTACCAGTAGAAGATATGCCATACGATGATAAAGGTCGTACGGTAGATATCGTACTAAATCCACTAGGTGTACCATCACGAATGAACATCGGTCAGATCCTTGAAACACATATGGGTCTAGCTGCACGTGGTATTGGTGAGCGCTTAGAGGAAATGATGAAAGAACAACGTGAGCTTCATGAGCTACGTGAATTCATCAAGCAAGCTTACGAAATCGGTGAGTCTCGTCAAGAAGTAGATATTGCAAGCTTCTCTGATGATGAAATTCGTCGTTTAGCTGAAAACTTAAAAGGTGGTTTACCAATAGCTACTCCTGCATTTGATGGCGCGAAAGAAGACGAAATCAAAGACATGCTTGAGCTTGGTGGATACCCAAGAAGTGGTCAGGTTACACTCTATGATGGCCGTACTGGCGATCAGTTTGAACGTCAAGTAACTGTTGGTTACATGTACATGCTTAAACTTAACCACTTGGTTGATGACAAGATGCACGCACGTTCTACTGGTTCTTACAGCCTTGTTACTCAGCAGCCGCTGGGTGGTAAAGCACAGTTCGGTGGCCAGCGTTTTGGTGAGATGGAAGTATGGGCACTTGAAGCTTACGGTGCTGCTTACACTCTACAAGAAATGCTAACAGTGAAATCGGATGACGTGAACGGTCGTACTAAGATGTATAAAAACATCGTTGATGGTAACCATAAAATGGAACCAGGTATGCCAGAATCGTTCAACGTATTGTTGAAAGAAATCCGCTCACTGGGTATCAACATCGAGTTGGAAGAAAATTAAGCCAATTAGATGCTGCAGTTAACGCTGCAGCATCTGTTACGGCTGAATAGAATGTAGGGACGAGATTATCCGTCCTCAAGATTAACTCCGACAGGAGAGCTAAGGTGAAAGACTTACTTAAGTTTCTGAAGCAACAAAATAAGACCGAAGAATTCGATGCAATTCGCATTGGTCTTGCTTCACCAGACATGGTTCGTTCATGGTCATACGGTGAAGTAAAGAAACCTGAGACTATCAACTACCGTACTTTCAAGCCTGAGCGCGATGGCTTATTCTGTGCCCGTATTTTCGGCCCAGTGAAAGATTATGAGTGTTTATGTGGTAAATATAAACGCCTTAAACACCGTGGTGTGATCTGTGAGAAGTGTGGCGTTGAAGTTACACTTACTAAAGTGCGTCGTGATCGTATGGGTCATATCGATCTTGCGAGCCCAGTAGCGCATATATGGTTTTTAAAATCATTACCGTCACGTATTGGCTTAATGCTTGATATGACGCTTCGTGATATTGAACGTGTTCTATACTTCGAATCATTCGTAGTAACTGAGCCTGGTATGACAACGCTTGAGCGTGGTCAGCTTTTAGGTGAAGAAGAATACCTAGATTCACTTGAAGAGCACGGTGATGAGTTTGAAGCTAAGATGGGTGCTGAAGCAGTATTAGACTTGCTTCGTGAACTTGATCTTGCTCAACTAATTGCAGAAATGCGTGAAGAGTTACCAACAATTAACTCTGAAACTAAGCGTAAGAAGATCACTAAACGTCTTAAGTTAATGGAATCGTTCCACCAATCAGGTAATAACCCTGAGTGGATGATCATGACAGTACTTCCAGTATTGCCACCTGATCTACGTCCATTAGTACCATTAGACGGTGGTCGTTTTGCGACTTCTGATCTAAATGACCTTTACCGTCGTGTTATTAACCGTAATAACCGTCTTAAGCGTCTATTAGATCTAGCTGCACCAGATATTATCGTACGCAACGAAAAACGTATGTTACAAGAAGCGGTAGATGCGCTACTTGATAACGGTCGTCGTGGCCGTGCTATAACAGGTTCTAACAAACGTCCTCTTAAATCTCTTGCTGATATGATCAAGGGTAAGCAAGGTCGTTTCCGTCAGAACTTACTTGGTAAGCGTGTAGATTACTCTGGCCGTTCTGTAATCACGGTTGGTCCTACACTTAAGCTTCATCAATGTGGTCTTCCTAAGAAGATGGCACTTGAGTTATTCAAACCATTTATCTATGGCAAACTAGAGCGTCGCGGCATGGCTACGACAATCAAAGCAGCTAAGAAGATGGTTGAACGTGAAGTAGCGGAAGTATGGGATGTATTAGACGAAGTAATTCGTGAACATCCAGTATTACTTAACCGTGCACCAACACTTCACCGTTTGGGTATCCAAGCATTTGAACCTGTGCTTATCGAAGGTAAAGCGATTCATTTACACCCATTAGTATGTGCGGCTTACAACGCCGATTTCGATGGTGACCAAATGGCGGTACACGTACCGTTAACAATCGAAGCGCAGCTTGAAGCACGTGCACTAATGATGTCTACAAACAACATCTTATCTCCTGCGAATGGTGAGCCAATCATCGTTCCTTCACAGGATGTTGTATTAGGTCTTTACTACATGACGCGCGATCGCATTAATGCGAAAGGCGAAGGCATTGTATTTAAAGATCCTAAAGAAGCAGAAAAAGCATACCGTAGCGGTAATGCAGAACTTCACGCTCGCGTGAAAGTGCGTATCAGCCAATCAGTTAAGAACGAAGACGGTGTAGTAGAAGATACTATTACTATCATCGACACTACTGTTGGTCGTGCGATTCTGTCTCTAATTTTACCTAAAGGTATGCCGTTTGAGTCAATCAACCAAGCATTAGGTAAAAAGCAGATTTCTAGCTTATTAAACGAGTGTTACCGTCGTCTAGGTCTAAAAGACACTGTTGTGTTTGCTGACCAAGTTATGTACACCGGTTTCCACTACGCAATGAAGTCAGGTGTTTCAATTGGTATCGATGACTTAGTTATCCCACCTGTTAAAGCACAGATCATTGAATCAGCTGAGGCTGAAGTAACTGAAATCAACCAACAATTCCAATCAGGTCTTGTAACGGCTGGTGAAAAGTACAATAAAGTTATCGATATCTGGTCACGTGTAAACGAAAACTTATCACGTGAAATGATGGCCAACTTGTCAAAAGACATGGTTATTAATGCTAAAGGTGAAGAAGAAGAACAACCGTCATTTAACTCAGTGTTTATGATGGCCGACTCTGGTGCTCGTGGTAGTGCCGCTCAGATCCGTCAGCTAGCAGGTATGCGTGGTCTAATGGCACGTCCAGATGGTTCAATCATCGAGACGCCAATCACGGCTAACTTCCGTGAAGGTCTAAACGTACTTCAGTACTTCATCTCAACGCACGGTGCGCGTAAAGGTCTTGCCGATACAGCACTGAAAACAGCGAACTCGGGTTACTTAACGCGTCGTTTAGTAGACGTTGCACAAGATTTGGTAATCAACGAAGACGACTGTGGCACAGAAGATGGCTTAACAATGAAACCGCTTATTGAAGGTGGTGATGTTGTAGAAGCACTTCGTGAACGTGTTCTTGGTCGTGTTGTTGCTGAAGATATCGTTATTCCAGGTACTAACACAGTACTTGTTGAACGTAATATCATGCTCGATGAAAAACTGTGTGACCTTTTAGAAGAGCACTCAGTAGATGAAGTTCGCGTACGCTCAGTTATCACATGTGATAACGACTTTGGTGTATGTGCTAAGTGTTATGGTCGTGACCTTGCACGTGGTCATATCATCAACGCGGGTGAATCTGTAGGTGTTATCGCGGCGCAGTCAATCGGTGAGCCGGGTACACAGCTTACGATGCGTACATTCCACATCGGTGGTGCGGCATCAAGAGCGTCAGCTGAAAATAATGTACAAGTTAAAACTAACGGTACATTAAAACTGCACAACGCTAAATATGTATTAAACACAGACGGTAAGATTGTTATTACCTCACGTTCTACTGAGATCACTATCATTGATAGCTATGGTCGTGAAAAAGAGCGTTATAAAGTACCTTACGGTGCGGTATTAACAGTGCAAGACAATGCTGAAGTTCAAGGTAACGACATTGTTGCTACTTGGGACCCGCATAGTCACCCAATTGTTCTTGAGCATAAGTCAAAAGTATCGTTCAGCGATATCGATGACTCAAATACAGAGACACAAACCGATGAACTAACCGGTTTAACTCGTATTGTTGTTAAAGACCTTGCTAAAGCCAATGCGAAAGAACCTAAGCTTATCATCGAAAGTGAAGAGCGCGGTCTGCAAGAAACACGTTTACCTTCATTCACTACTATTGAAGTGACAGATGGTGCGACTGCAAACCCTGGTGACGTGCTAGCACGTACTCCACAAGAAGGTTCGAAAACTCGTGATATCACGGGTGGTCTACCACGCGTAGCCGACTTATTTGAAGCGCGTAAACCTAAAGAGCCAGCTATCTTAGCTGAGATCACAGGTACTATTAGCTTCGGTAAAGAAACTAAGGGTAAGAAGCGTTTAGTTATTACTCCACCAGAAGGCGATCATTACGAAGAAATGATTCCTAAGTGGCGTCAACTTAACGTGTTTGAAGGTGAGCAAGTGTCTAAAGGTGAAGTTATCGCCGATGGTCCTGAATCACCACATGACATCTTACGCCTACGTGGTGTGACTCATGTTGCTAACTACATCGTTAACGAAGTGCAAGAGGTTTACCGTTTGCAAGGCGTTAAGATCAATGACAAGCACATTGAAACAATTATCCGTCAGATGATTCGTAAATGTACAATTATACACGGTGGTGATACTGAGTTCTTAGCGGGTGAGCAAATTGAAGTAGCTCGCGTTAATATCGCTAATCGTGACCTTGAAAAACAAGGTAAAATCCCAGCGAAGTTTGAAATACAACTTATGGGTATCACGAAAGCATCACTTGCAACAGAATCTTTCATCTCAGCAGCGTCTTTCCAAGAAACAACACGTGTTCTTACAGATGCGGCAGTGAATGGTAAGAGCGATGAGCTTCGCGGTCTGAAAGAAAACGTAATAGTGGGTCGTTTGATCCCAGCCGGTACCGGTTTTGCGTATCACCAGGATCGTATGGCACGTCGTAAGCAAAGTTTAGTTGTTGAAGAGCAAACAGTAAGTGCAGAAGAGGCAACTCAAGCACTAACTGATGCTTTAAACGCTGATTTGTCTGGAAATCAATAAACTGTTCTTAATCAATAGATTAAGTGATAGTAAGGCAGATATATTCTGTCTTGCTATCAGTTTAGGTTGACAGGTTAAACTTTGCTCATTAAAATTCCGCCACCCATTTACTTGCATGTATGTTACAAGCTTGTAAAAAGGGCGGATTTTTTTATTTTTTTCAGTAGTAATTTTAATTTCAGGAGCTATTTAAATGGCAACTATTAACCAGCTAGTGCGTAAGCCACGTCGTAGCAAGGTTACTAAAAGTAACTCAGCTGCGCTTAAAGCGTGTCCGCAAAAGCGTGGTGTATGTACTCGCGTATATACAACTACACCTAAGAAACCAAACTCGGCGTTACGTAAAGTAGCTCGTGTACGTTTAACTAACGGTTTCGAAGTAACTTCATACATTGGTGGTGAAGGTCATAACCTTCAAGAGCATAGTGTAATCCTAATCCGTGGTGGTCGTGTTAAAGATTTACCAGGTGTGCGTTTTCACACTGTACGTGGTGCACTTGACTGTGCAGGCGTTAGCGACCGTCGTCAAGCTCGTTCTAAATACGGTGCAAAACGCCCTAAAGGCTAATTGTTTTCCGTTAGTAAGGCCAAGCACTAAATATTATTAATTATTGTTTTGGGTGATTGTTCCAAAAGGACAAACCTGAATAAACCGGAGATACAAAATGCCTAGAAGACGCGTAATAGGTCAACGTAAAATTCTTCCAGATCCTAAGTTCGGATCGGAACTTCTTGCTAAATTCGTTAACATCGTAATGTTAGACGGCAAGAAATCTACTGCTGAAAAAATTGTTTATGGTGCGCTAGACGTGGCTGCTGAGAAATCAGGCAAGTCGCACCTAGAAATCTTTGAAACTGCACTTGATAACATCCGTCCACAGGTAGAGGTTAAATCTCGCCGTGTTGGTGGTTCAACTTATCAAGTACCAGTTGAAGTACGTCCAGTACGTCGTAACGCATTAGGTATGCGTTGGTTAGTAGACGCTGCACGTAAGCGTGGCGAAAAATCTATGGGCTTACGTTTAGCTCAAGAAATCGTTGACGCTGCTGACAACAAAGGCACTGCGGTTAAGAAACGTGAAGACGTTCACCGTATGGCTGAAGCGAATAAAGCATTCGCACATTACCGTTGGTAATCTGTCCTTAACCTTTAAGAGGATCATATGGCACGTACAACTCCACTTGAGCGCTACCGTAATATCGGCATAGTAGCTCACGTAGATGCAGGCAAAACCACCACAACAGAACGTGTTCTGTTCTACACGGGTCTTTCTCATAAGATCGGTGAAGTACATGATGGCGCCGCAACTATGGATTGGATGGAGCAGGAACAAGAGCGTGGTATCACAATCACTTCTGCTGCAACAACGTGTTTCTGGAAAGGGATGGACGCTCAATTTGACGACCATCGTATCAATATTATTGATACTCCAGGACACGTAGATTTCACTATCGAAGTAGAGCGTTCTTTACGCGTATTAGATGGTGCGGTAGTTGTTCTTTGTGCTTCATCAGGTGTACAGCCGCAAACTGAGACAGTTTGGCGTCAAGCGAACAAATACGAAGTTCCTAGAATGATCTTCGTAAATAAAATGGATCGCACGGGCGCTGACTTCTTAACGGTTGTTAGCCAGGTGAAATCTCGTCTTGGAGCAACGCCTGTTCCAATCCAGTTGCCAATTGGCGCTGAAGACGACTTTAAAGGTGTAATTGACCTTATAAAAATGAAAGCCATTAACTGGAACGAAGCGGACCAGGGTATGACCTTCTCTTATGAGGCAATACCGGCAGAACTTCAAGAGTTAGCTGAAGAATGGCACTCTCATTTAGTTGAAAGTGCAGCTGAAGCCTCTGAAGAACTAATGGATAAGTACTTAGAAGGTGAAGAGTTAAGTGAAGCAGAGATTAAATCTGCTTTACGTCAACGCACATTAGCGAACGAAATTGTTCCCATTACGTGTGGTAGCGCATTTAAAAACAAGGGCGTTCAAGCTGTGCTTGATGGCGTTGTTGAGTACATGCCAGCACCAACACAAGTGAAACAAATCCAAGGTATCTTAGAAAATGGTACTGAGGAAGAACGTCCAGCTGATGATAAAGCGCCGTTTGCTGCACTCGCATTTAAGATTGCAACAGACCCGTTTGTTGGCACTTTAACCTTTTTCCGTGTTTACTCTGGTACTGTTAAACAGGGTGACGCGGTTTATAACCCAGTTAAAAGTAAGCGTGAGCGACTTGGCCGTATCGTACAGATGCATTCAAACTCACGTGAAGAGATCAAAGAAGTTTACGCAGGCGACATCGCGGCAGCTATTGGTCTTAAAGACGTAACAACAGGTGAAACACTGTGTGATCCGAATTCTATTATTACGCTTGAGCGTATGGAATTCCCTGAACCAGTTATCTCTGTTGCGGTTGAGCCTCGCACAATCGCTGACCAAGATAAGATGGGTATCGCGCTAGGTAAACTAGCGGCAGAAGATCCTTCTTTTCGCGTACAAACTGACGAAGAATCAGGCCAGACTATAATCTCTGGCATGGGTGAACTTCACCTAGATATCATTGTCGACCGTATGAAACGTGAATTCAGTGTTGAATGTAACGTTGGTAAGCCGCAGGTTGCCTACCGAGAAGCTATTCGTTCAACTGTTGAAGTTGAAGGGAAGTTTATACGTCAATCAGGTGGTCGTGGTCAATATGGTCACGTCTGGGTTAAACTTGAACCGATGGATATTTCGGATGATGAAGCACCAACTTATGAGTTCGTTAACGAAACGGTAGGTGGTTCTGTTCCTAAAGAATTTATCCCTGCGGTAGACAAAGGTCTCCAAGAGCAAATGTCTCAAGGTGTACTGGCGGGCTACCCATTACTTGGCGTTAAAGCGACTCTATATGATGGTTCATTCCATGATGTAGATTCGAATGAAATGGCATTTAAAGTAGCAGGTTCAATGGCAATGAGAAACGGGGCGCTAGAAGCTGACCCTGTATTATTAGAGCCAATGATGAAGGTTGAAGTAATCACTCCTGACTCAAACATGGGTGATGTAGTTGGCGACCTTAACCGTCGTCGCGGCATGATCGAAGGCATGGAAGATGCAATAGGTGGACTTAAGCAAATTAATGCACAAGTTCCTCTTTCTGAAATGTTTGGTTATGCAACTGCTTTACGATCTGCAACACAGGGCCGTGCCTCATACTCTATGGAGTTTCTGAAGTACGCTGAAGCCTCTAAACAGGTTGCAGATACAATAATTTCAGCTCGCGCTGTAATATGATTTTAGCTTGTCTGGCTCAATAGTGGGTCAGGCTTTAATTTCTTAATTAGGAATTTTTTAAGATGGCAAAAGAAAAGTTTGAACGCGTAAAACCGCATGTAAACGTTGGTACAATCGGCCACGTTGACCACGGTAAAACTACACTAACTGCAGCAATCACTAACGTACTTGCAAAAGTATACGGCGGTGTTGCTAAAGATTTCGCATCAATCGATAACGCTCCAGAAGAGCGCGAGCGTGGTATTACAATCTCAACTTCTCACGTTGAGTACGATACGCCAACTCGTCACTACGCACACGTAGATTGTCCTGGTCACGCCGATTATGTTAAAAACATGATCACTGGTGCTGCTCAAATGGACGGCGCTATCTTAGTAGTAGCTGCGACTGACGGCCCTATGCCACAAACTCGTGAGCACATCCTACTTTCTCGCCAAGTTGGCGTACCTTACATCATCGTATTCATGAACAAATGTGACATGGTTGATGACGAAGAGCTACTTGAGCTAGTAGAAATGGAAGTTCGTGAACTTCTTTCTGAGTACGACTTCCCAGGTGATGATTTACCACTAATTCAAGGTTCTGCACTTAAAGCACTTGAAGGCGAAGAGCAATGGGAAGCTAAAATCGTAGAGCTTGCAGAAGCACTAGATTCTTACATTCCAGAGCCAGAGCGTGACATCGATAAGCCATTCATCATGCCTATCGAAGATGTTTTCTCAATTCAAGGTCGTGGTACAGTTGTAACTGGCCGTGTTGAAGCGGGTATCATCAACGTGAATGACGAAGTTGAAATCGTTGGTATCAAAGAGACTACTAAGTCTACTTGTACTGGTGTTGAAATGTTCCGTAAGCTTCTTGACGAAGGTCGTGCTGGTGAGAACATTGGTGCATTACTACGTGGTACTAAGCGTGAAGACGTTGAACGTGGTCAAGTACTAGCTAAGCCTGGTTCAATCAAGCCACACACTACATTCACTTCAGAAGTATACGTACTTTCTAAAGATGAAGGTGGTCGTCATACTCCATTCTTCAAAGGTTACCGTCCACAGTTCTACTTCCGTACAACTGACGTAACAGGTGACGTACAGTTACCAGATGGCGTAGAAATGGTAATGCCTGGTGATAACGTTAAGATGACAGTAACTCTAATCGCGCCAATCGCGATGGATGAAGGTCTTCGTTTCGCTATCCGTGAAGGTGGCCGTACTGTAGGTGCTGGTGTTGTAGCAACTATCGTAGAGTAATAGTTAACTTTTAAGTTAATTAATACTAAAAAAACCCGAGCTTAGTCTCGGGTTTTTTAATGTCTGAAGAAAAGCGTTTAGTTTTCAGCTATCAGTTATTAGTAAAATGATCTGACCCCGATAATTACTCTACCTGTAGTGCACTTTAATAAACGAATTAATCCCGATTAAAAAAGCTCACAAAGCTAGCCCCTAGATATGTGTATTTGATAAGGTAAAGTGTCACTTATTAAAGGAGTCCTCATGCTAAATAAACGAATATTTACCGCAAAAGAAGTTAGGGATAACGAGGCTCTTGCTGCTAAAAATAGTCATTGTGAGTTATTTACTCTCATGCAGCGCGCAGGGGAGGCTGTATTCAATGTCTGGAAAGAGTTTAATGCTGAGCATACCTTGGTGATTGTGGGACATGGTAATAACGCTGGAGATGGTTATATTACCGCGAGCCTAATTAAGCAAGCGGGTAAGCTGGTGACTTTGTGTGCCGTTAACCCTGAGCAAGCACTAACAGGAGATGCAGCAAAAGCGTCTAACTTGTGGCGTGATGAAGGCTGTGAAGTTAATGCTTATACGAGTGAGTTATTAAACCGTAGTGATTTAATTATAGATGCAATGTTAGGTACTGGGATCACAAGCTCAGTACGCGATAATTTTGCTAAAATTATTAATGAAATTAATGCCTGTAATAAACCTGTATTGAGTATAGATGTGCCTTCAGGTATCAGCGCTGATACTGGCCAACCTTTAGATATTGCTATACAAGCAAGTAAAACAATGACCTTTGTTGGTATTAAGCAGGGGCTGACAACGGCTATAGGTAAACAACATTGCGGGCAGTTAATATTTGACGATCTAAATATTGGAACTGCATTTTTTGAGCTCGCAGCTTCAAGCGGTACACTTATAAATATTAATAGTTTTAAAAAGCTTGGTGCGCGAAGCCAAAATAGTCATAAAGGAACTCATGGCAAACTACTCTGTGTAGGCGGAAATGAAGGTACTGCCGGAGCAATTAGATTAACCAGCGAAGCTGCACTTAGAGCAGGTGCTGGTATGGTAAGAGTATATACACATTCAAGCTCTATAGCGCCTGTAAGCATTGGTAGGCCAGAATTAATGGTAAGCAGTGCCTATTTACAAGAAGCGCTTGAATGGGCTAGCAGTGTGGTAATAGGGCCAGGGCTTGGGCAGGACGAATGGGCACAACAAACGTTCGATGAAGTAATGCAATATTGCCAAAATAATAAAATGCCATTAGTTATAGATGCAGATGCCCTTAACTTACTGGCTAAGCAAGCTTCATCATACATGTTAGAGCGATGTATACTTACGCCACACCCTGGAGAAGCATCAAGGCTATTAAGTACAACGACACAAGAAATTGAGTCTAATAGGTTTGAAAATGCTCGCCTATGTGCAAAGCGTTATAACGCTACGTGCGTATTAAAAGGCGCAGGTACCTTAATTGATAATGCTGAGCACACATGGGTGTGTGAGGACGGCAATCCGGCACTGGCCGTGGGTGGTAGTGGCGATGTACTAACTGGTATTATTGGTGCCTTACTGGCTCAAGGTTTAAATGTTGATGAAGCAGCGCGCTATGGCGTAACACTGCACGCTAAAGCCGGTGATATCGCCAGTGAGCGAGAAGGGCAGCGAGGTATGCTACCCTCAGATTTATTTAAAATAGTTAGAGCGTTAATAAATTAAGCTTTCTATTTCTGTTGAATTAAATCCCACTTATTACCGTATAAATCTTCAAAAACAGCAACCGTCCCGTAAGGTTCATTACGGGGTTGTTCATTAAAGACAACCCCGTTTGCTAACATGTTTTCATAATCACGCCAAAAATCGTTAGTATGTAAAAATAGCCAAACACGACCACCAGCTTGGTTGCCAATGGCACTTACTTGATCTTGTTCAGTGGCTTGAGCAAGTAGTATATGCGTACCATTTGACTGCGGCGGTGTAATTAGCACCCAACGTTTACCTTCACCTAAATCAGTGTCTTCGACTAATTCAAAGCTTAATTTCTTAGTGTAAAATTCAATAGCTTCATCATAATCTTTTACGACTAAAGCAATACTACCAATATGCTGTTTTATACCTGACATAAATAACTCCCTGACTGTGTTGCTGCGCATTTTTACATATCATTGTGTGCTTTGTGTAGGGCTGTAATGTATTTGGAGATTATATTTCTTCATCCGGTGCATCGCCTGAGTCTTCTTTACGTTTTCTTTGCTCTTGCTTCGCCTTTTGTACATTTTCGTAGGTAGGTGGCGGAATAGGCATCAGTGAAATAAGCGGGAAAAACGCTAAGAATAAATAAGCGCCTTTAGACATGCTTTTTCCCCACACTATCATTTTTAACAAAAGCCAAATAATTAAAAGCAGCAATGCCGATACTATGGTTACAAGCACCGCAAAAAAAGTAATTCCATTACTATTAAGTATGTCCATGGTGATGTTTTTTTGCTTACACGTTATTACTACATGGTTGTAAATTAGACAATATCAATAACAAGTGTACTAAAAAGCAAAAAACCAGCCGAAGCTGGTTTTTTATATAAGCAAGGTGCTTAAACGGTGATGCTTATTACATCATGCCGCCCATGCCACCCATTCCGCCCATGCCACCCATATCAGGTGCACCAGCAGATTCATCTTTAGGGATTTCAGCTACCATTGCTTCAGTAGTGATCATTAGACCCGCAATAGACCCTGCAAATTGTAGTGCAGAACGTGTTACTTTAGTTGGATCTAGGATACCCATTTCAATCATGTCGTTGTATTCGCCAGTTGCTGCGTTGTAACCGTAGTTACCTTCGCCGCCTTTAACTGCGTTGATAACAACAGAAGCTTCGTCACCTGCGTTAGTTACGATTTGACGAAGAGGTGCTTCCATCGCACGAAGTGCAACTTTAATACCGTGGTTTTGATCTTCGTTGTCGCCAACAAGAGCAAGTAACTTGCTTGCTGCGCGTACAAGTGCAACACCGCCGCCAGGTACTACGCCTTCTTCAACCGCTGCGCGAGTTGCATGCAATGCATCTTCCACACGGTCTTTTTTCTCTTTCATTTCAATTTCAGTTGCTGCGCCTACTTTGATTACTGCAACACCGCCGGCAAGTTTAGCCATACGCTCTTGTAGTTTCTCTTTGTCGTAGTCTGACGTTGCTTCTTCAATTTGTGCTTTAATTTGAGAAACACGACCGCTAATGCCTTCTTCTTCGCCAGCACCATCGATGATTGTTGTATCATCTTTAGTGATAACAACACGCTTAGCTGTACCTAAGTCTTCAACTGTTGCTTTTTCAAGCTCTAAGCCGATTTCTTCAGAAATAACAGTACCGCCAGTTAACACTGCGATATCTTGTAGCATTGCTTTACGACGATCGCCAAAGCCAGGTGCTTTAACAGCTGATACTTTAACAATACCGCGCATGTTGTTAACTACTAAAGTAGCAAGAGCTTCACCTTCAAGGTCTTCTGCAATAATAAGTAGTGGCTTACTTGCTTTAGCAACGGCTTCAAGCGTTGGTAATAGCTCGCGGATATTCGATATTTTTTTATCTACAAGTAGAATAAATGGGTTATCTAATTCAACTGCGCCTTTTTCAGCGTTGTTGATAAAGTAAGGAGATAAGTAACCACGATCAAACTGCATGCCTTCAACAACATCTAGTTCGTTTTCAAGTGATTGACCTTCTTCAACAGTAATAACACCACTGTTACGGCCTACTTTTTCCATTGCTTCTGCAATGATGTCGCCAATTTCTTTATCAGAGTTAGCTGAAATAGTACCTACCTGTGCGATAGCTTTAGCGTCAGCACAAGGAACTGAAAGTTCTTTAAGCTCTGCAACAGCAGCAATAACTGCTTTGTCGATACCGCGCTTAAGATCCATTGGATTCATGCCTGCTGCAACAGCTTTAAGGCCTTCATTAACAATAGACTGTGCAAGTACTGTAGCGGTAGTTGTACCATCGCCGGCTGCATCATTTGCTTTAGATGCAACTTCTTTAACCATTTGTGCGCCCATGTTTTCAAACTTGTCTTCAAGTTCGATTTCTTTTGCTACAGATACACCATCTTTAGTGATCACTGGAGAGCCAAATGATTTGTCTAGTACAACGTTACGGCCTTTAGGACCTAATGTAACTTTTACTGCGTTTGCCAGGATGTTTACGCCAGTTAGCATTTTAGCGCGTGCGTCACCTGCAAAAAGTACTTCTTTTGCTGCCATGTTTTAAATTCCTCTAAATTCTTAAATGTTTGTTAAACGAAAAGTAGGTTTAGCCTACAATGCCTAAAATATTATCTTCACGCATGATCAGGTACTCTTGACCTTCGATCTTTTCTACTTTTTCAACATATGAGCCAAATAACACAGTGTCACCGGCTTTAACTTCTAAAGCGCGCACGTCACCGTTTTCTAAAACGCGACCATTACCAACGGCAACAACTTCTCCGCGAGTTGATTTTTCAGCTGCAGAGCCAGTTAATACAATACCGCCAGCAGATTTTGTTTCTTCTTCTAGACGTTTAACGATTACGCGATCTTGTAAAGGACGAATGTTCATGTTTTTAGTTCTCCTAACAGTTTCTGAACAGTACAGAAAAAAGCTTTTCTAATTTGCATTCAATAATGGGGGTGGAGTGAAAAATTCCAAGAGAAAAAACGATAAATTTTTAATCTTTTCTTTCATATTCCCCATCAAGAGTTGTTGGTTGTTCCATTTGAGGTTGCTCTTGCTTTGTATGTTGCTGTCCTGCAAATGGTGAGGAACCTTGCTGCATACCCGCACTCATTCTAACCGTTGCTTGGCTAGCAAGGCCTGCAGCTAATTTATTACGAATCGCAGGGGTTAATAATAGTAAGCCAAATACGTCTGTCATAATGCCAGGCGTTAATAGCAATACACCTGCAATAACCACGCAAATTCCTGTAAATAATTCTTTGGCTGGCATTTGGCCTTGCGCCATTTGTGTTTGCACATTTTGTAGTGCGCCCATACCTTGTTGTTTCACCATTTTAGCACCTAAAATCGCGGTTATAACAACCAGTGCGATGGTTGCAAACCCACCTATTACATCGCTTACTTGAATAAGCAAAGCAATTTCAATAATAGGGATGATGATAAACAACACAAATAAAAATCTAAACATAAGGCTCTCTAAATAATGACACTCAAAAGAGTTGATGAAATATAAGTGAGGGTGAGGAGGTCTATTTTCAAGGTTATTGGTTATGTATCGTAACTTTGTAGTTGTTTTAGCGCCTACACATTGAACTTGCTATCGGATACTATGAGGCTAAACAACGTCAAATAAGTAAAGGTTCATTATGAATACGCAATTTAAACTGATTTTTACAACCTGCAAAGATGAGCCAGAAGCTCGCGCACTGGCAAGAGCGTTGGTAGAGAAAAAGCTAGCTGCATGTGTAAATGTTTTACCAAATATAGGTTCAATATACATGTGGGAAGGCGAAATCGCCGAAGCGACAGAAACAAAGTTACTGATCAAAACCAAGTTAGATAAAATGAACGATGTTTTTTTAACTATAAAAGAACTTCATAGCTATGAAGTGCCAGAGATTCAGGTTGTAGAAGTCTCAACAGGTAATTTGGCGTATTTTAATTGGATGGATGAGGTACTGAATTAATGCGTTTTTTCTTTTTATTGCTGGTAACGTTATTAACGCTTCCTGTAAAAGCGGAAAATAATAATCTACTCGGTGATTTACTTGGGCCGCCTCAGCAAACATTTTTACCTGTAGAACAAGCATTTGTATTTGACTTTGACCAGCAAGGAAGCACATTGTTTGTTGGTTGGGATATTGCGCCAGACTACTACCTATATAAAAAGAAAATAGAAATTATCGCCAAGGGAGCCAACATTCAAGTAGGCGACTCTGGCAGTGGCGAAATTATTGAAGATGAGTTTTTTGGTAAAACTGAAGTATTTTTTAATGCTGTAAGTGTTGTAAGCAAACTGAGTGATATTACTGAAGGGGCTATAGTTAAGGTACGTTACCAAGGCTGTGCTAAAGCAGGGCTTTGTTACCCGCCAGAAGTAATAAGTATTCCGCTTAGTGTGATTAATGCAGAAGAGCCTAAAAATATTAATCAAACTAATTCGAATGATGTAGCTACAGCACAAAGTACATTTGCAGCACTTAATGAAAAGCCTACTGAGCTTGTAAAAGTAAATTTTAATGAGCCAGAAAAAGAGCTTTCGTTTACTGAGCAATTAGCAAGTCAGAGCCTAATTACTAATTTATTGATATTTTTTGTAGTGGGTGTGGGGCTAGCATTTACACCGTGCGTTTTCCCTATGTTTCCTATTTTGTCGAGTTTAATTGCAGGGCAACAAAATCTTTCCACTAAAAAAGCGTTTGCTTTATCGTTTGTGTATATACAAGGTATGGCAGTAACTTATGCGGCGCTTGGGCTTGTTGTTGCGGCTTTAGGTGGGCAAGTTCAAGGTTACTTACAACATCCGTTTGTACTTATTAGCTTTAGTTTATTGTTTGTATTATTAGCGATGTCGATGTTTGGCTGGTACGAAATAAAACTACCAAGCAGCATGATGAGCAAGTTAACCCAAGTAAGTAACAACCAAAAAGGCGGCAATTACGTTGGCGTATTTTTAATGGGGGTTTTGTCGGGATTAATAGCATCTCCATGTACTACAGCACCATTGTCGGCAGCTTTATTATTTGTAGCGCAAAGCGGTGATTACCTAGTTGGTGGTTTAACGCTTTATGTATTAAGCCTTGGAATGGGTTTACCGTTATTATTATTAGGTACATCTGGTGGCAAGTTACTTCCAAAAGCCGGCGGTTGGATGGAGCAAGTTAAAACTTTGTTTGGTTTTATAATGCTTGTAGTGCCACTTATTTTATTAGAGCGCATAGTAGATGCTGATATTATTTTACTCATGGCAGGGCTACTTGCTTTAGCAACTGCGTTGTATTTACATTATTGGCAAAGCGCTCAGGCACAAAGTAAGTTAAAAACAGTATTATGGTTTAGTGCCATTTTGCTTGCTTTAACCGGGTTTACACTTACTAAAAACTATATTTTGCCGCAGCAAAATCAAACTACTCATTTTAACACTCAAACTAATGAGTTTAAAAAGGTAGCTGATTTAGCTGAGCTAAAAGAAGCTGTAGCGCAAGCTAGCGATGAAGGCCGAATGGTTATGGTCGACTTATATGCAGACTGGTGCGTGGCATGTAAAGAGTTTGAGCATTACACATTTCCCGACGCAAAAGTACAAAGTGAGTTTAATCACTTTCAGCTCATTCAGGTTGATCTAACAAGCAGCAATAACAGCACAATTGAGTTGATGGAAGAGTACACTGTGTTTGGTTTACCCAGTATTTTGTTTTTTAATACCCAGGGCGAAGAGCTAAGTACACAACGTGTAACTGGCTTTTTAAATGCTGATGATTTTGCCACTCACTTAGCTGCAGTGCGCGCCAGCGCACAATAATAGTGCAATTAAGCCGCTTATATAAACTAAGCGGCTTACGATATCCTTTCTGAATGTTTGTTCCCATCATAGAGATTAGACCAGTATTTTGCTGCTATTTACATCGAACTCACTATAATAGTTGGTTAACGTGAGAAATTGTTGCTATCTTGGTTTTTTACACAGATGTTATAGTGAAAAATCGTTAGTAACCGCTTAACTCATTACTTATAGGATATATCGCGTATTATGGCTACAAAATTTAACCTTTTGGTTATAAATGGTCCAAATTTAAACATGCTGGGCAAACGTGAACCGGATAAATACGGTTTTCAAACGCTAAGTGAAATTATGAGCGAACTATCAAGTGCCGCTGATAGTCTAGATGTTGAGTTAACGCATTTTCAAAGTAATAGTGAGCAAGCGCTCATTGAACGAATACACAGTGCTTGGCAAGCGGTTGATTACATAATAATTAACCCAGCTGCATTTACGCATACAAGCGTCGCATTACGTGATGCATTGCTAAGTGTTGATATTCCGTTTTTTGAAGTGCACTTAAGTAATGTGCACGCACGTGAAGCATTTCGTCATCATTCTTATTTTTCTGATGTGGCGCAAGGCGTGATATGTGGATTAGGCGCAATGGGTTACCACGCAGCATTAAATTGTGCAGTGAGCCGGTTGCAAAACTCGATTTAATTTAAATTAACACACAAAGTAACAGGCGGGTCGTATAATGGATATTCGCAAGATAAAAAAACTTATCGAATTAGTAGAAGAATCAGGTATTGCTGAGCTAGAAATCACTGAAGGTGAAGAATCAGTACGTATTAATCGCAATAACATGAGCGCAGGCCCAGGTTACGCACAATTTGCTCCACAGCAATATGCACCAGCGCCAGCAGCACCTGTTGCCGCAGCGGCTCCTGTAGCAGTTGAGGCTGATGCAGCTCCAACAGCCCCTACGGGTCACCAAGTTAAATCACCTATGGTTGGTTCTTTTTACTCTGCTGCATCTCCAGAAGCGCCAGCATATGTAGAAGTGGGCTCACAAGTTAAAGTGGGTGACACGCTTTGTATTATTGAAGCTATGAAAATGATGAACCAAATTGAAGCAGATAAAGCAGGTACTGTTAAAGCTATCCTAGCTGAAAATGGCGAGCCAATAGAATTTGATCAACCTCTATTCATCATTGAATAATAGCGCAACCTAAAAGGCCAACTCTAATGTTAGATAAAGTAGTCATAGCAAACCGAGGTGAAATTGCACTTCGTATATTGCGCGCCTGCAAAGAGCTTGGGATCAAAACGGTTGCTGTGCATTCAACGGCAGATCGCGATCTTAAGCATGTATTGCTTGCAGATGAAACCATCTGTATTGGTAAACCATCAGCAACTGAAAGTTATTTAGATATTCCGCGCATTATTGCTGCGGCAGAAATAACAGACGCAGTAGCGATTCACCCAGGTTATGGTTTCCTTGCTGAAAATGCTGATTTTGCCGACCAAGTTGAGCAAAGTGGCTTTGTATTTATTGGTCCTAAAGGCGATACGATTCGCTTAATGGGCGATAAAGTTTCTGCTATTGCTGCAATGCGAAAAGCGGGTGTTCCGTGTGTACCAGGCTCTGATGGCCCTGTATCGGATGATAAAGAACGCAACATGCAAATTGCTAAGCGTATCGGTTACCCGGTAATTATTAAAGCCGCTGGTGGCGGTGGTGGCCGTGGTATGCGTGTAGTACGCAGCGAAGCTGAACTAATTGATTCAATTTCATTGACTCAACAAGAAGCTAAGCAGTTCTTTGGTAATGGTATGGTTTACATGGAAAAATTCCTTGAAAACCCACGTCATATCGAAGTTCAAGTACTTGCAGATGGTCAAGGTAATGCTGTGCATTTAGGTGAGCGCGATTGCTCTATGCAACGTCGTCACCAAAAAGTAGTTGAAGAAGCTCCTGCGCCAGGCATTACTGCTGAAACGCGTAAATTTATTGGTGAACGCTGTACTCGAGCATGTATCGAAATTGGATACCGTGGTGCAGGTACGTTTGAGTTTTTATACGAAAACGGCGAGTTTTACTTCATCGAAATGAATACTCGTATTCAAGTAGAGCACCCGGTAACTGAGATGGTTACTGGTATCGACTTGGTTAAAGAGCAGTTAAAAATTGCTGCGGGTCAGCCATTATCTTTCACTCAAGATGACGTGGTTATTCGCGGACATGCTGTTGAGTGTCGTATTAATGCTGAGGATCCTGAAACGTTTATTCCTTCACCGGGTAAAATTACACGTTTTCACCCGGCGGGTGGTTTAGGTATTCGTTGGGACAGCCATATTTACGCTGACTACACAGTACCACCACATTACGATTCAATGGTTGGTAAGTTAATCACTTACGGCGAAAACCGTGATGTTGCTATAGCACGTGCACGTAATGCACTTAACGAGCTAGTGATTGACGGAATTAAAACTAATACTCCTTTGCATAAACGCATTCTTGCAGATGAGAACTTCCAAAATGGTGGAACTAATATCCACTACCTTGAGAAGAAATTAGGATTATAATTCCTCTGTTTTTAAAAAACCGGCTTAGGCCGGTTTTTTTATGTCTAAAACTGCAATTTATCGCCTTAAATAAATATTCTGGTATGATTAGCAAACATGCGCTTTTAAGTAAATTTTTGAGGTAGTAATGACGCGTAGTTTCCAATCTCACTTAAATGATGAAATAGCCACAGTAGCAATGGGTAACCAAGTTGCTGATATTATAGAGCAAGGTGCGGTTATATATTTACATGGTGATTTAGGTGCTGGTAAAACAACATTTACGCGAGGTGTGGTACAAGGTTTTGGCCATACAGGTAAGGTTAAAAGCCCAACATATACACTAGTAGAACCATACGAACTTGAGCGAGCCAATGTTTATCACTTTGATTTATATCGTTTAGGTGACCCTGAAGAACTTGAATATATGGGAATACGAGATTACTTTTCAGCTGATGCAATATGTGTAGTTGAATGGCCTGAAAAAGGTGGAGAATTTATTCCTGTGCCTGATTTAGATATTACTCTAAGCTATGTAGGCGATGAGCGAAAAATTGTTATTAATAGTGCAAGTGAGCGCGGTGTAGCAATTGTCGAAAAACTAAATAGCTAACATACAAAAGCTAGCTCTTATAATAAAAATAGTTAAGGCAGTGGTTATTAAAATGACTCGAGGTATAACTAAATTATTTCTTACTCTCATGGTATTAGCTGTGAGTTTGCCGCTGTGGGCGCAAAATACTATTAATAGTGCGCGAGTGTGGCCATCACCAGATAGCACTCGCGTTGTATTTGATCTAGATGAAAAGCCAGATTTTAGCTACTTTATGCTTAAAAATCCGAGCCGTTTAGTCGTTGACTTAGAAAATACAAAAGAGCTAAAAATACTGCCAGGCGTTCCGCCAAAGCATCAAATTGTTAGTAAGCTGCGCTATTCCAAACCTAAAAACAAAAAAAGCGTTCGGTTAGTGTTCGAGCTAAGCTCTGCGGTCAAACCGGTTATTTTTGCACTAGCCCCCGCTGGCCCTTATAAAAATAGGTTAGTTGTAGATTTATATAATAAGGCTCAAAAGCAAGCCGTTGCGTCACCTGCGCAAACAGCGGCTAAAAATCGTCAGCTAAGCCAAGAACGCGATATCGTTATTGCTATTGATGCAGGCCATGGCGGTGAAGACCCAGGATCTATTGGTCCTTCGGGTACATATGAAAAAACAGTTACTTTGCAAATTGCCAAGCGTTTAGAGCGCATGATAGATGGCGAGCGGGGAATGATTTCGCGCATGGTGCGAAGTGGTGACTACTTTGTAAAACTAAATACACGTACTAATCGTGCGCGCGAAAAAAAGGCTGACTTTTTTGTTTCTATTCATGCTGATGCATTTACCAGCCCCGGGCCTAATGGCGCTTCTGTATGGGTTTTATCGTTACGTAGAGCTAATTCTGAAATAGGTAAATGGATAGAAGATAAAGAAAAGCACTCTGAACTTTTAGGGGGGGCTGCAGATGTAATTAAAGATGCTGCCAACGAAAAGTACTTAGCGCAAGCATTGCTTGATATGTCGATGGATCACTCAATGAAGACCGGTTTAAGCGTTGCCGATGAAGTAGTTAAAGAGCTTAAAAAGGTAGCTAAACTACATAAAAAAGACCCTCAACATGCCAGTCTCGCTGTTTTAAAGTCGCCTGACATTCCTTCTATTTTAGTTGAGACCGGGTTTATATCTAATCCAAGAGAAGAACGTATGCTTAAAAGCGCTAATCATCAAGAGCGTTTAGCAAAGGCGATATTTACGTCTATTAAAAATTATTATTTAAAAAACCCGCCTGATGATTCGTTATTTGCAAAGCTTAAATCGCAATACCCTACTAAGCACAAAGTACGCCCAGGTGAATCTTTAAGTATGCTTGCAAGTCGGTATGGCGTAACTGTAAGTAAATTAAAGCAAGCTAATAAACTTAGCTCAAATACGCTGTTTATTGGTCAAGAGCTTGATATACCTCAAAGTTAAACCTTTAGAAAAATTTTGTTAGGACGTTCATGAGTATTGAAATATTACCCGCGCGTTTAGCGAACCAGATTGCCGCTGGCGAAGTGGTAGAGCGCCCTGCGTCGGTAGTAAAAGAATTAGTAGAAAACAGCTTAGATGCTGGTGCAACGCGTATTCAAATAGATATTGATCGCGGCGGCCACAAGCTTATTCGTATTCGTGATAACGGCTCGGGTATAGGTAAAGATGAATTAACACTTGCGCTTTCTCGCCACGCAACCAGTAAATTAAAGTCACTCGATGATTTAGAAAACATATGCTCATTGGGATTTAGAGGCGAAGCGCTTGCATCAATTAGCTCTGTATCGCGATTAACGCTTAGCTCCAAACCTAAAGAGCAAGAAGCAGCGTGGCAAGCGTTTGCAGAAGGCCGCGATATGGCGGTGCAAGTTAAGCCTGTTGCCCACCCCGATGGAACAACAATTGAGGTTAAAGATTTATTTTTTAATACTCCTGCTCGTCGTAAATTTTTGCGCACTGAAAAAACCGAATTTAGCCACATTGATGAGCTTATAAAACGTATTGCGCTGAGTCGCTTTGATGTATCTATAACGCTAACTCATAATCAAAAAGTAGTGAGGCAATATCGTGCTAAAACAGACCCAGCTCAGGCTATTACTCGTGTTGCGCAAGTAGCTGGCAAAGCATTTGCAGAGCATGGTTTGCATATTCAATCGGGTGAGGGCGGCTTGCAATTGCATGGCTGGGTATTACCTGTCGGGTCAGCTAATACAACGCAGTACACATATGTAAATAATCGAATGATGCGCGATAAGCTTATATTGCATGCTATACGCCAAGCATTTGAAGAAGTGAGCGGTGCACAAGAGCTACCTGGTTTTGTTATTTATATTGATATAGACCCTAGGCAAGTCGATGTAAATGTACATCCTGCAAAGCACGAAGTGCGTTTTCATCAGGGGCGCTTAGTACACGACTTTATTTTACAAGCAATTAAACAAGTTGTAGTGCCTCTACAAGGTGAGTTTGTTAGTGAAGCAATAGACAATTCGCAGCAAGCTATGACAGCTGGTGCTGAGCCTTTGTATAAGGGTAATGAAGCAGCGCAATTTACAGGTGCTTTTGATTACCCAAAATCGCAATTACAGCCATCTAACTCCGGCTTTGGTGGCGTTTCTGCTTCACGTTCTTCAAGCGGTGGGAGTGGTAATGCTTATCGTAGCAATGAGACTGCTAATCATCACGACGTAAATGCGTTTTACCAAGGTGTAAGTGAGCAACATGCTGCACATTTTGATAATGTGACAAGTTCCTCAAGCCATGCTTTAAATAGTGAACAAGCGGCAAAGCTAAACGAAGTTGCAATAATAAGTGTAACCGAAGGTGTATGCGTGTTTAGTTTACAGCAGCAACTTTATTGCTCGCATTTTAAATATGCACTACCTGATGATTGGCATAATCAAATAAGAGAGCTTGGTAGCCTTGAAGGTAAAGCTCTTTTATTACCTGTAAGGGTTAATTTATCAAAAGAAGATTGTGTGATAATAGCAGCGCAACAATCGTGGTTTACCTTACTTGGCTTTGAACTTGTTATAGAAAAACAATTTGTTATGGTAAAAAAATTGCCTGCTTGTTTGTATTTGCTTGATGTATCAAATGCAATTGAGCACTTACTGAGTGCATGTAAGTCACAGTTTGAAAATATTGAAAGCTGGCTTGCATGGCAATTAAAGAGCGTACCTGCTCGCTTTTATTCAAGCAATGTATTTTTAGAACAACAAATTCGCTTACAAAATAATCCGCAAACAATTGAACGTTTACAAGAAAAAGCAGTTAAAATAGAGCTAAATAGCTATTTAACGCAATTAGACTAAGGTGTTCGTGTTGAGTAATTTACCGGTCATATTTTTAATGGGCCCAACCGCTGCTGGAAAAACAGCATTGGCAATTTCGTTGTGTGAGCATTTAAATACTGAAATTATCAGCGTCGATTCAGCGTTAGTGTATAAAGGTATGGATATTGGCACCGCAAAACCGGACGCTGAAGAACTCGCTCGTGCTCCGCATCATTTAATTGATTTGCTTGATCCGAGCGAAACCTACTCGGTGGCTGATTTTAGACGAGATGCAGTACAAAAAATTGATGAATTTCATCAACAAGGTAAAGTACCTGTACTTGTAGGCGGTACAATGATGTACTTTAAGGCGCTAATTGATGGTTTATCGCCATTACCAGAAGCTGATGCAACTATTCGAGCAGAACTTGAAGCGCAAGCTAATGAACATGGCTGGCCTCATTTATATAAAGAATTAGTTAAAGTTGACCCGCAAGCAGCCGAAAAAATAAGTGAGAATGATTCACAAAGAATTAATCGGGCTCTAGAGGTTTACCGTATAACAGGTAAAACAATGACTGAGTTGCAAAAGCAAAAGCAGCCAGCTTTACCTTATACTTTTCATCAATTTGCTATTGCGCCACAGCAGCGCTGCGAATTACATAGCAGAATTGAAGAAAGGTTTAAAATAATGATTGATCAGGGGTTTGAAAATGAAGTTTCGACCCTATATCTACGTAAGGATTTACACCCCAATATGCCTTCTATTCGTTGTGTAGGTTATAGACAAATGTGGGATTACCTTGCGGGTGAAACAAACCATGATGAAATGGTTTTTCGCGGCATCGCAGCAACGCGTCAATTGGCAAAGCGTCAGTTAACGTGGCTACGCAGTTGGCCTGATGTTACTTGGTTAACAACAGGTGATGAAGAAAACTTGCATCGTGTAGTAAGTTCGCTAAGCTAGTAGTAGTTGAAGATTATTTAGTTTAATCAAATAAGTTCAGCCACTTAATTATAATAACACCTAGAACGAAGGAACAATAACATGGCAAAAGGCCAATCGTTACAAGACCCATTTTTGAATGCACTACGTCGTGAGCGCATTCCAGTATCAATCTTTTTGGTAAATGGCATAAAATTACAAGGTAAAATTCAGTCATTTGACCAATTTGTTATTTTACTTGAAAACACCGTAAACCAAATGGTGTATAAGCATGCAATTTCAACAGTTGTACCTGCTCGCGCAGTCAACTTCCAAGGTGTTCAAGGGGATGAGAGCACTGAAGAACCAGAAGCTGGAAACTTTTAATTAGGAGCGTAATGCTTGTTTGACCGCTATGAATCCGGCGAACAGGCAATTTTAGTACATATCGACTTACCTAAAGATGGCGATCGTGAAGATCTTCATGAATTGGAAATGTTGGTATCTTCTGCTGGTGTTAGTAGTTTGGCGGTTGTGCAAGGCAGCCGTCAAGCACCACATCCGAAACTATTCGTCGGTACCGGTAAAGCAGAAGAAATAGCTGAAATTGTCAAAATCCACAATGCAGATGTCGTCATATTTAATCATCAATTAAGTCCGTCTCAGGAACGCAATTTAGAGCGCGTTTGCCAATGCCGTGTACTTGATAGAACGACACTTATTCTTGATATTTTTGCCCAAAGAGCCCGTACTCACGAAGGTAAGCTTCAAGTTGAGCTTGCTCAATTACGCCATATGTCAACCCGACTTATTCGTGGTTGGACTCACCTTGAAAGACAAAAAGGTGGTATAGGTTTACGCGGACCAGGTGAAACTCAGTTAGAAACAGATAGACGCTTATTACGTGCGAGAATTAAAAACATTCGCGCTCGATTGGCAAAAGTAGCTGTACAACGTGAGCAGGGCAGACGTGCGCGTACGCGCAATGAAATTCCGACTGTGTCGTTGGTTGGTTACACTAATGCGGGTAAATCAACGCTATTTAATCGAATCACCGATTCTGACGTGTATGCAGCTGATCAATTGTTTGCAACACTGGACCCAACACTACGTAAGCTTGATATAGGCGATGTAGGCTCAGTAATTTTAGCTGATACAGTGGGATTTATACGCCATTTACCACATGATTTAGTCGCTGCCTTTAAAGCAACACTTACCGAAACGCGAGAGGCCGACTTACAGTTACATGTTATTGATGTGGCAGACCCTCGTCGTAAAGAAAATATTGAACAAGTTCAGTCGGTGCTTAAAGAAATTGAAGCCGATGAAGTTCCTCAATTACTTATTTACAATAAAATTGACGCACTTGATGATGTTAGTCCGAGAATTGATCGGGATGACGAAGGGCAGCCTATAAGAGTATGGTTGTCTGCACAAACAGGTGAAGGATGTGAGTTACTAAGTGAGGCGATTAGCGACTTATTAGCTAAGCAAATGTTTAGTGAAACGTTATTGCTAGCCCCTATGTACGGACGCTTAAGAGCTTCATTATTTACGCTAAATGCGGTGCATGAAGAGCGTTTTGATGAGCAGGGTAATTGGCTTTTAGATGTCAGAATGCCAATGGTTGAGTGGAATCGTTTAATCAAAGAATTTGGTCCTGAAATTGCTGGTTTTATCAACCGTAATTAAAAATTGACGTATAAACGTCGGTTTTAGTATGAGAAACGCGGTAGATTTGTTAGATTTAACACAATTTCCTAATTTATTTAGATAACAATGGAGTATAGCTATGGCCTGGAATGAACCGGGTAATAATGGCAATGACAAAGATCCGTGGAATAATAAAGGCGGACGTGATCAAGGCCCACCTGATTTAGACGAGGTGTTCCGTAAGTTTAGTAACAAGTTAGGCGGCTTATTTGGCGGAAAAAAATCCGGCAATGGTAGCGGCGGTGGACTTGGCGGAGCCGGTATTTCATTTATCCTTATTATCGCCGTTATTGTATGGGCGTTAAGTGGTATTTATACGGTAAAAGAAGCTGAGCGCGGTGTGGTACTTCAATTTGGTAAATACGACCGAATTGCAGATCCAGGTTTGCGTTGGAAGATGACGTTTATTGAAACCGTTATTCCTGTTGATATTGAAGCTGTGCGCTCATTATCGGCCTCGGGCTTTATGCTAACTGAAGACGAAAACGTGGTAAGCGTTGAGTTTCAGGTGCAATACCGTGTTATTGACCCGTACCTTTACGAATTTAGCGTGACTAATGCTGATAGTAGCTTAGAAGAAGCACTTGATAGTGCATTACGTTATGTTGTGGGCCATGCAAAAATGGATCAAGTATTAACGAATGGCCGTGAAGTTGTTCGCCAAAATACGTGGGATGAGCTTAATAAAATTATCGAACCATATAACTTAGGTTTAATAGTGACAGACGTTAACTTTAAAGATTCTCGTCCGCCAACCGAAGTTAAAGATGCTTTTGATGATGCAATTGCAGCACAAGAAGATGAAGAGCGTTTCATCCGTGAAGCCGAAGCGTATGCCCGTGAAATTGAGCCGCGTGCTCGTGGTCAAGTAACACGTATGACGCAAGAAGCTGAAGGTTACCAAGAACGAATTACGTTAGAAGCGCAAGGTGAAGTGGCTCGCTTTGAAAAGCTATTACCTGAATATCAAGCAGCTAAGGAAGTTACTCGTGAACGTTTATACATTGACGCGATGGAAGAGGTGCTAGGTAGTAGCTCTAAAGTGCTAGTTGATGTTAAAGGCGGCAACAACATGATGTATTTACCTCTTGATAAAATCATGGACAAGCAGGGTAATGCAACACGTGTTGCGCTTCCAAGCTCAAGTGATATTCAAGATTTACGCAACAAAGTAAATACGTCACGCAATAGCTCTGTTAACAGTGGTAACGACCGCTTTAACAACGACCGCTTTAATGATGGGAGATAATCATAATGAAAAACTTTAGTTTAGTTATACTATTAGCTGCCATTGTTATGTCTTTTTCATCGGTATTTGTAGTACCTGAAGGACAAAAAGCGATTGTAATGTTGTTCAGCAAAGTGCAAAAAGACAGTGAAGATAAAGCGATTGTATATGGCCCAGGCCTACAATTTAAAGTGCCGTTTTTTAGCCAAGTACGCCGTATTGATGCACGTATTCAAACGCTAGATGGTACGCCAGATCGTTTTGTTACAAGCGAGAAAAAAGACTTAATTGTTGATTCGTTTGTTAAATGGCGTGTTAACGACTTTAGCGCTTTTTACTTACGTGCTCGTGGCGACAAGCAATATGCTGAAACGTTACTTAAGCAAAAAGTAAACAATGGTCTTCGTACAAACTTTGGTACACGTACAATTCGCGAAATTGTATCGGGTGAGCGTAGCGAGTTAATGGAAGAAGCATTAGTGCAAGCTTCTGAAAGTGCGCGTGAGCTTGGTATTGAAGTACTTGATGTACGTGTTAAGCAAATTAACTTACCGCAAGAAGTTAGTAGCTCTATTTATCAACGTATGCGCGCTGAGCGTACTGCAGTTGCAAAAGAGCATCGTTCTGAGGGCCAAGAAAAAGCCGAGACTATTCGTGCGGGTGTTGATCGTCGTGTAACGGTAATGCTTGCTGATGCAGAACGTAATGCGCGTTCTGTTCGTGGTCAAGGTGATGCTGACGCTGCTGCAATATATGCAAAAGCGTACAACAAAGATCCTGAGTTCTTTGGCTTTGTTCGTTCTTTAGAGGCTTATAAAAAGACCTTTAAAGATAAGCAAGATGTTATGGTACTTTCACCAGATAGTGACTTCTTTAAATATATGAAAGGTGCTAAAGCGCAATAAGCTTAGCCCCGATTATTTAAAAAGTTATAAAGCCTCGCAATTGCGGGGCTTTTTGTTTAATGAATTTTAGTAGTTTAAACCACTGTTATTTATGTGGTTATTAGCAATAGTTTCACTTCAAAATATTACCCGCAGAAAAAATAAGCTGAACAGGGGTGATCTTTACTTTAGTTTTCTGATAAAATCTCGTCCTAATTTTCTCTAAGTGAATTTACGATGGGTAAAAACGTTGTTGTATTAGGCACCCAATGGGGTGACGAAGGTAAGGGTAAGGTTGTTGATCTCCTTACAGACAAAGCATCTTTAGTAGTTCGTTATCAAGGTGGCCACAATGCTGGTCATACTTTAGTTATCGACGGTGAAAAGACAGTTCTACACCTTATTCCATCGGGTGTATTACGTGACAATGTTAAATGTGTGATTGGTAATGGTGTTGTTTTATCACCAGAAGCGCTAATGAGAGAGATTGGCATGCTTGAAGAACGTGGCGTACCAGTACGCGACCGTCTTTTAATAAGCGAAGCATGTCCATTAATCCTGCCTTTCCATGTTGCATTAGATGTAGCCCGTGAAACTGCACGTGGCGATAAGCCAATTGGTACTACAGGCCGTGGTATTGGTCCAGCGTACGAAGATAAAGTGGCACGTCGTGGTTTACGTGTAGGCGATTTATTTAATCCTGAGTTATTTGCAGCTAAACTAAAAGAAGTTCTTGAGTACCATAACTTCACATTAGTTAATTACTACAAAGTAGACGCTGTAGATTTTCAAAAAACGTTTGATGATGCAATGGCTGTTGCAGATATCTTAAAAGCAATGGTTGTTGATGTAACTGAGCTTTTAGATCAAACACGTTTAGCAGGCGAGCACATTTTATTTGAAGGTGCACAAGGTACATTACTTGATATCGATCACGGTACTTACCCTTATGTAACGTCTTCAAATACAACTGCTGGTGGCGTTGCTACAGGTGCAGGTTTTGGTCCATTAAACCTTGACTACGTTTTAGGTATTATTAAAGCGTACACAACTCGTGTTGGTTCTGGTCCTTTCCCTACAGAGCTTTACGATGGTCTTGATAAGCAAGATCCAGTGGGCAAGCACTTAGGTGACAAAGGCCATGAGTTTGGTGCTACTACAGGTCGTCTTCGTCGTACTGGTTGGTTAGATGCAGTGGCAATGCGCCGTGCAGTTCAAATCAACAGTATTTCAGGTTTTTGTTTAACTAAGCTTGACGTTTTAGATGGCTTAGAAACACTTAAAATCTGTACTGGCTACCAGCTTGAAGATGGCACAGTTACAAACGTAACGCCATTAGCTGCTGAAGGTTACGAGAAAGTAACACCGGTATACGAAGAAATGCCAGGTTGGTCTGAAAACACAGTGGGTGTAACTAGCCTTGAAGGCTTACCAAAAGCTGCGATTGACTACATCAAGCGTATTGAAGAAATCACAGGTGTTCCTGTTGATATTATTTCTACAGGCCCTGACCGTGTAGAAACTATGGTACTTCGCAACCCGTTTGCATAATTACCAAAGATGAAAAAAAGCTGCTTTATGCAGCTTTTTTTGTATCTAAAATTCACCTTGGAACGATCTTTGTATATTATTTGGTAAGTCTATTTTTGTACGTGGTGAACATGCGCCTATTTTTAAAAAGCTCAGTATTGGCTGTACCGTTAGTGTCGTTATCTTTATTTATAAATACCAATGTGTTAGCAGATGAATCTCCTGCGGCGGTCCCTTTATATACTGAGTCAGAACTTATTGCGCTTATAAATAAAAATACACATTTGCAGCGAGTAAAGGCAGATGATTGCCAGTTAGTACAAGATATTGAAGCGCGAGCCAATAAAATGGCATTGCCCTCTTATCAATTTTTATATGGCGATATGCTAGCTTATAACGTATGTGTCGAACGAAATGTAGAGTTAGGCGTGTATTATATGCGAAAAGCGGCTGAGCAAGGCTTAGCGGCAGCCTTAGAGCAATTAGGGCGCTACTACGACACTGGCCGATTAGTTCAGCAAGATAAAGCGATGGCCATTACGTATTTACGAGAGGCATCATCGCAAGGAAATTTAAAGGCGCAGCTACGTTTAGTGAAGTTGTTTAACAATGGTTATGGCAGCCCGCGTGACTTTGAGGATGCCTATAGGTGGCTGTTTAATTCAATGGTGGCTGATAAAGCGACACATAAAAAAATTGAGCGAGCACTGAGCAAGTTAGCGCAAAAAATGCCAGATAGCGTCGTTGCTCGAGCCCGTCTTCCAATTTAATGGGCTCTAAAAAACAAAACCCTAACTTAATAAGTTAGGGTTTTTGTGTTTTTACAGTGAGTGAAAAAGTTTAACTTTCTTCTTTAGCCTTATTTTGTGGATCTTTTAAAACCGACATTTTAGGAGGTTGTAATGCAACAATACGCTCGCCCTCTTGAGGCGGCTTTTCCATATTTATTGTAAATGGTCTTAGTTTAACAGGTGTATCTTCATCGCTGTCCTTGTCGCCTTTCAATATGAATAGCGGTATAGCTTCAGGGTTCATTTCTTGGTATTTCTCCCAATCAAATTCTTCTGAAATGCGCGTTGCGCTTACTTTACCGCCTTTAGCTATAATGCTACTTAAGCGTGCGTAAGAGCCATCATCACCAAATAGTATTTGTCTTGATAAAAATGTGGCACTGTCTTTGTTCGCCTTGGCGTGAGAAGTTGATGAGCGCAAAGAAAATACATTTTTCTCATTTAATAAATGAGAGAAATACTGCACACCCAGCGCATTATGATGTCTGTTTGGCGACAACGCTAATACACTGCGAATAGTGGTTAATGGTAAATAACGTTCTGCATGCTCAGACTGTGGGTTACCATAATAACAAGGCAATCCGTCCATACGCGCCATTTTACAGTTTTCCCATGCCGGATCTGACAGGTGAACAGGTATATTTTGCTCTTTTAAGCCCCGACCAATAGCACGTGAAACATGGTTAGCCCCAATAATTAAAATAGTATTAGGTGACGGTTGGCGCACACCTAACAACTTAGCCACAGGTATTGCTGTTAAGCTTTGTAATACAACGGTGATAATAATCACAGTAAATATCAGTGGCACCATTTTTTCAGCATCTGCAACACCAGCTTCCATCATACTTAGCGCAAATACAGAGCCTACTGCGGCTGCAACAATCCCCCTAGGTGCTATCCAAGAAAGTACTAGGCGAGACTTCATTGGTAAGTCGGTACCAAAAGTTGATATTGCAATACACATTGGGCGAGCAATAAATAAAACAACAGCTAAAAATATAAATACGTCGCTATCGAGCATCATTAAATCAGAGAGTTGTAATCGTGCAGCAAGTAAAATAAACAGTGTCGATATTAAAATCATCGACAAGTCTTCTTTAAATTCTAATACAGAGTCTATTTCTAAATCGTCTTGATTTGCTAACCAAATTCCAAATACGGTAACGGCTAATAAGCCAGACTCATGACTTAAGTAATTTGAAACAGAAAAACTAATTAGTACGAGCGCTAAAATGCCAAACTTATGAAGTTCAAATGGCAGCCATTCACGGCGCATAAGCTGTGTTGTAACCCAGCCTGCTACTACGCCTATACTTAAACCAACACCGAGCGTTTTAACTAAAGCAATAATGGTGTGACTAAGCACTTCGCCCTGGCCTACAAGCATTACGGCTTCAAAAACCAGTACCGCAAATAATGCACCGATAGGGTCAATAACAATCCCTTCCCAGCGTAAAATACGGTCTATGTCTTGAGTAGGGCGCATGGAGTTTAATAAAGGGGCTATTACTGTAGGGCCTGTTACAACGAGTACTGCGCCAAGCACCGCGGCAACTCGCCAATTAAGTTCTAATAACCAATAAGCACTTAGGCTAATAATAATACAGGTTGTGAGCATTCCTATGGAGCATAAGTTGCGCACCACCTTGCTAATGCCCTTAAGTTCCCTGAAATGTAAGGTAAGTGACCCCTCAAATAAAATAACTGCCACACTTAGTGATACAACAGGAAAAAGCAAGTCGCCTAAAAGCGCATCAGGGTCTAAAACACCACTAAATGGTCCGAGTAAAAGACCAGTAAGCAATAAAAACAGAATAGCGGGCACTTTAAAAGCCCATGCTACCCACTGGGCAAGCACAGAGCAAAGTGCGATACCGGCTATATAAATTGCTGACATAGAATAAAAATTCCTTATTGATGACGATATTTAAAAGTATAACTTTTGTTAATTATTAATACAGGGGTATACACGTGAAAGTTTAGTTTTACTAATTTAATTTTAGCTACTTAGGAAATATTAGTAGGCATTAAGGTTTTTGCGAGAGAGTTATTAGTTTAATTTATTGAATTTTAATAAAAAATCATAGCTACTAATCGCCACATATTTATTTAGCACGAATTTTAACCTTGATTTTAAAGCATAAAGTAGCGTATTATACTTCGTGTTCTAATAATTAGTTATCTAATTATGTTTATTTAAGAAAAAGCGGCGTTGTTAATACTAACGTCATTTTTAATCTTTATAATCAGGTGTTAGTGACTAAATAGACATTAGAGCACTAAAAAATATCATTTACTGAACTATTGGTATGGTTTTACTGAACAAGTTTATTTAACTTTTTAAATAAATAAAGGTTTGAGTTGAACTATTACTTTCAATATTTTACCCCCATCGTGGCGGTTAAATCTCGGTCCTTTGGTCTTCACCCTATCTGTTGGTGTATCAGACTTTAGAGGCTCTATGCATGTTGTTAATAAAAAAGCCACACACAGCTTTTTACAGCGATGCATAAACAACACTTTTAAATTTTTTAATTAGTGCTACTCAAAACCTGAGTTGTTGCTATTTTTTATATGACCTTAAATTTAAAGCCATGGCTTTAGATATGGTTTTTGTGTGTGCGTAAAAAAGTGTTTTAAATGATTAAATAAATTCGCAGCTATGTTTATAAACGTGGCTACTAAGTTTTAGCTCGCGCAAGCTGAGCACAAATAAAATGGAAAGTTGAACATTTATGCAAAAGTTAAATTGGCGACGTATCGTACTTAAAGTAGGTAGTGCATTAATAGCACCAGATCAAGATGGCTGTCGTTCGCGCTACATATTAACCATCGCACAGTTTATTGTTCGTTGTCGTGCCCGTGGCATTGAAGTTATTTTAGTTTCATCGGGCTCAGTTGCTGCTGGGTCGCACTTATTTCCTTCAGATAAGCCTCGTACAGTCGTTATGAAAAAGGCAATGGCAGCAGCAGGTCAAACGGAAATGATTGCTATGTGGGACCGTTTTTTCGATTTTCCTTCAGCACAATTATTATTAACACATGGTGATTTGCGCGATCGCGAACGCTATCAAAGTATTCGAGAAACCGTATTTACTTTGCTTGAACACGGTGTACTGCCAATTATTAACGAAAATGATGCAGTAACAACTGATGATCTAAAGGTGGGTGATAACGATAACTTATCAGCAATGGTGGCAGCCGCCGCAGATGCAGATGCATTATTGATATTTTCAGACGTGGATGGGTTGTATGATAAAAACCCTAATTTGCATGATGATGCTATTTTATTACCTGAAATTAAATCAATTGATGAGTCTATTTATGCTATGGCAGGATGTGCAACAAGCTCTGTAGGCACTGGTGGTATGAAAACAAAAATTGAAGCCGCGGAAAAAGCAACGTCACATGGTATTGCTACTTATATCATTAACGGTTTTAAAGAAGAGACATTTACTCGCTTATTGGCCGGTGATAACCCTGGTACAGTATTCTCACCATATGAAAAACCAATGCAAGATTCTGTGCATTGGATGACGCATACTGCAAATGAGCAAGGTGAAGTAGTAGTAGATGGCTCATTTGATGAGTCTCTAGAAGGTGAAAGCGGCTGTATTCGCGGTGATGAGATTATGGAAGTACATGGTGAGTTTGCCGTTGGCGACACCATTTTAGTACGAAGTGAAGATGGTACGCGTTTAGCCAAAGCGACCGCAAATTATAGTAGCTGCTTGTTAAACTTTATTGCAGATAACGAGCAGAGTGAATTTAGTGAAAAAATGCAGGATTCAATTGGTCCTGTAATTTCTGAAAAAGATATCGCATTATTGGAGAAGTCATGAGTTTAATTACGGATATATCACGCCAAGCAGCAAAAGCTGCGACAACACTTGCTTTACTCGACACCGAGACCAAAAACCAAGTGTTAACAGAAATGGCTCAAGCGTTACGCGCACAAAAAGCGTTTATTATTAAAGAAAACGAAAGTGATTTAAGTGCTGCTCGCGATAATAACTTAGCAGCGTCTATGATCGATCGCTTAACTTTAAATGACGAACGTATCGAAGCCATGGCTGAAGGTATTGAGGTAATTGTAAGTTTAGATGATCCTGTTGGTCAGCTACGTGATATTACTGAGCGTCCAAATGGCATTAAAATTCGTAAGATGCGCGTACCTCTAGGCGTTGTGTGTATGATTTATGAAGCACGCCCAAATGTAACAGCGGATGCGGGTGCTCTTTGCTTTAAATCAGGCAATGGCGTTATTTTACGTGGTGGTAAAGAAGCACTTAAAAGCTCACAAGCTATCGCAAGCGTAATGCACAGTGTGCTTGAAAAGCACAATTTACCTACTTCGCTTATTTCTGTTATTCCTGATCCTGACCGTGCTTTATTGATGGAATTAATGCAGCAACGCGAAAGCATTGATTTAATTATTCCTCGCGGTGGTGAAGGCCTAATTAATTTTGTAACCGAAAACAGCACAATCCCTGTTATTCAGCACTTCAAAGGTGTGTGTCATTTATACGTAGATAAAGATGCTGATCTAGAGATTGCGCTTAACTTACTACTTAATGGTAAAACACAGCGTACAGGTGTATGTAATGCACTTGAGGGTTTAGTTGTTCATCAAGATGTTGCTGATGAGTTTTTAAATTTATGTGCTGTAGTATTACGCCAAGAAGGTGTAAAGATTAATGCCGACAGCACTGCAGCAAAATATTTTGATGATGCAACCGTGCTAGCAGATAACGAATTTGGTGAAGAATACTTAGACCTTGAAATTGCTATTCGCGTAGTGCCAACTTTCAGCGCTGCGGTTGATCACATCGCTCAGTTTGGTTCTAACCATACCGAAGTGATATGTACTAAAAACGACACGACTGCAGAGCTGTTTCAACGTAGTGTTGATGCATCAGTAGTTATGGTAAATGCATCATCTCGCTTCTCTGATGGCTCTCAACTTGGCCTAGGCGCAGAAATTGGTATTGCTACGACCAAGCTGCATGCATATGGTCCTATGGGCTTAGAATCACTAACAACTGAAAAATACTTAGTTAATGGTGTAGGGCAAGTTCGCGAATAATAGCTGCGGACTAGTCAAAAAAAGCCGAGCAGTTTAACTGCTCGGCTTTTTAGTTTTACTCTAGTTTTTCTAACCAGTCACTTGCAGGCTCTGGCTTATGTAAATAATAGCCTTGTAAAATTACTTCAGGGTACTCTTTTAATAAATCAAAATGAGATTGGTTTTCTACCCCCTCAGCCACCACTTCTAACTCAAATACTCGACCTAAGCTTACTATCATATCAATTATTAATTTATCGTTATTATCTGTCGGCGCATCAAAAACGAACGAGCGATCAATTTTTAGCTCCTGGATCGGTAACTGCTTTAAGTAGGTTAAGCTTGAATACCCAGTACCAAAATCATCAATTGATACGCGCACACCTAAATTTTTAAGCAAATGTACCGCCTCAACAGCTGATTCCATATGATTAAGTAATGTGCCTTCAATAATTTCTATTGTTAGCTGATTTGGCTGTATATTATGTTTCTCAATTTCGGTTTTTATTTGAGATAAAAAGCGTGGCTCGTGGAAGTGTCTGCCACTTATATTTATAGAAAGGCTTAAGTCACGGTGACGCTCATCTAAGCTCTCAATAAGTTTAAGTCCATTAGAGAGTACCCAACAGTCTAGCTCATAAATGATGTCAGATTCTTCAGCTATCGGAATAAATTCAGCAGGGCTAATAAAGCCTTTTTGCGGGTGTGTCCATCTTAGCAGGATTTCGGCGCCTTTTATTTGTTGTTTGCTATTAAACTGAGATTGCACATAAAGAGTTAGCTCATTTTGAGAAATAGCTTTGCGTAAGTCCTGCTCTATTTCAAAGCGTCGCCTTGCCTGTTCTCCAAATGAATTATCAAAAAAAGTAACTCTGTTACCACCTTTTTCTTTTGCTTTATAACAGGCTGCTTCGCAGTTTCTTATTGTTTCGATTGCATTTTCCCACTGATCTTCACGCGGGAATATATAAGTTCCTATGCTAATAGTAATGCTAATTTCTTGCTCATCAATTATAAAAGGGGCATTAATAACCCTTAATAGCTCTTGGGCTTTTCGCTCTGCTATTTCTTGTGTTCTAAGTCTTCCTATTCCTTTATCAACACTACTTAACGCTGCAAATTCATCACTACCTAGGCGAGCTATAACATCTTTCTTATCAAGTTTTGCATGGATGCGGTTGGTCAGCTCTTTTAATACTTTATCTCCGGCTAATAAACCTAGGCCATCATTTATAGAGTGAAAACTGTCAATATCAATAATGAAAATATAGGCGTAATTGTTTTCTTGAGAGCAGCTTTGTAACTGTTGTTCTAGCTGTTTTAAAAAACCATTTCTGTTAGGCAGGGCCGTAAGTTCATCGTGCCATGTTAAATAGTCAATTCTTTCTTGGGTAACCTTAAGGCTCGAAATATCACTAAATACACCAATAAAATGTATATTAGTGTCTTGTTCGCCTTTGACCATGCTTAACGTTAAAAGCTCGGGGTATAGTTCACCGTTTTTACGCCTTGTAACAAGCTCTCCACTCCAATATCCGGCCTTGTTTGCATGCTGCCATACGTTATTAAAACTAATACCTGGTTGATTATTTTGCTTTAATTTATGAAGTTGAGTGCCAAGCGCCTCTGATTCACTAAATCCTGTAATTCGGCAAAACGATGGGTTAACAGCAATTATTTCACCTTTAGAGTCTGTTATAACAACGCCATCTGCTGTGCTCGTTAGCGCTTGATAAAAGAGCTTTTGTTTAGACGATAGCTGTTTTAACTCTTCTTCTCTTTCACTTAGCTCTTGAGCTAGTGCTTCTATTTCTAAGAGCTTGTCGTGCAGGTCAAAGTTTTTTTCAATTAGTCTATCGAGCATACCTTGGGAGGTAATGTGTGTGCGGATTCGTGCCCTTACAAGCGCAAGCTTGTAAGGTTTGTGAATGTAGTCAATAGCCCCTAATGTAAAACCATGCTCCTCTGAGTCTTCATTAGTCATTGCAGTAACAAAAACAATCGGAATACCTTTAGTATTTTGTCGTGACTTTAATGTTTTACACACCTCGTAACCGTCCATACCAGGCATCATAATATCTAGTAGTATTAAATCGGGTCTTGTTGACTCTATAAATACGAGGGCTTGTTCACCGCTAGTCGAAATCCTTACATCATAATCGGTAAGTAATCCTTCAACTAAAACATGCAAATTATTAGGCTCATCATCAACAATTAAAACCAATGGTTTATGTTTTTTATTTAGATAATCGCTATTTTTTTCAGCCGGGTACATCGAATGCACATTCAATCCTTTTGGTGATATTGACTAATATAACTTAGCTTAGTTTTTTTAAATTGGCTAATTTAATTATCATTACGGTATTGAGTTATAAGTTCGATAACAAGTTGATAGTTAAATTGATTTATAGCCGCTTTAAGTTGCAATAATGGATGCGGTGCTTTAAAAGCTGAAGTATTCAAGCTCTTTAGTAAATCATTCGGAATTGGCTTGGCATTTATTGCTAATTCATAAATGGTATCTATAGATTCATCAATATTATCCACATCGGTTACGTGCTCACTTTCGCTAAACTGTTGAGTAAGTAAATATTGTTTAATTGCACGAAATGTAAGTGTAAGTTGTTCATTTAACTGTATAAATAAAATTGGTTCTTTATTATTTATTTGCGCCTCAACTTCTTTACTAATTAGCTCTAATTTTTCAAGCCCTAAAGTGCCTGCTAATCCTTTAAGTGCGTGTGTGTTTCTAGCAAGTTCGGCACTACTGTTAGTATCTAGGAGCTTTCTGAATTTGAGACTAAAGTTTTCGTAATCAATTGAAAATTGCTCTAAGAGCTTATTAACGAGTCGTCTATTTTGTTCAAGATTGTCTAAAGCTATGGGGATGTTCAATAACATTCTATTTTTATCGGTGGTTAAATGCTTTTTTATACACTCATATAGCGAATCAAAAACAAGAGGTTTAGTTAAAAAATCATTCATCCCTGCATTTATCGCTGCTTTTTTATCTTCCGGAAGTACTGCAGCTGTTAATGCCACAATAGGAAGCAGCTCCTGATTTTTCCTAAGGATTTGTGTTGCTGTTATGCCATCCATGACAGGCATTTGTATATCCATAAAAATAATATCAAAGACGTGTTTTGCCACTTCTTCAATTGCTTGTTGCCCGTTGAGTGCACTAATCACTTCTATATCTAACTTCTCTAACATTCTAGTTGTTACCTCAATATTGAGAGGGTTATCATCAACTATAAGCGCTTTATTACCTGTAAATTGAATAAGGTTTTCATGAATTGCTTGCTCAGTGGGGATGCTTTTCGGAGCAAGCAATTTTAACAGCTCAGAGTGGCTATAGCTTTTAGTTATGATATGAACATCATTTGGCATACTACTTAAATTAGGTGTATCCGTATCAGTGATAATGGCAATTATTTTTAATTTTTGAGCGCCATTTTGAGCACTTTCAATAAGTTTTTGTAAAATAATACTATTTTTAGCTTCTTCTTCGTTAAGTGTTAAAATCGCGATATCAAAAGGGGAGCTGGGCTGGGATACTTTAGCTAATGCTCTAAGTGGTTCTTGAGTTGTCTCTGGTATTATATCAATACTCGTAAGTAAAGAGATTAGCTGGCTCGTTTGTGCTTTATGTTGTGTGATTAACAGCGCTCGTTTTTTTAATTTATGCTGCGCCGCAATTTCAAATGGTAAGGTAAAATAAAACTCACTCCCTTTACCTTTTTCACTTCTGGTTTGGATTTCACCGCCTAATATTTTTGTAAATTCTTGGCTTATTGTAAGACCAAGACCAGTTCCACCATATTCTCGAGTGGTGGAAGCATCGCCCTGATAAAAGGAATTAAATATCTGCTTTTGTTGCTCTGCATCCATTCCTATACCAGTATCTTTAATACAAAAACGTAAATTGATAATGTTTTTTCGTTGTGCAATCGTTTCTATAACTAATTGAATTTTTCCGAACTTAGTAAACTTGATTGCATTGCCAATACAATTATTAATTATTTGGTTTAGATGAAATGGGTCTCCTATTAGCTCTAGGTTAGGATCTGCATGTAGGTTAAATTCTAAATTTAATCCCTTTTGGTTTGCACTGTCTTTAAATAGATTTGCCGTATTTTTGATAACTGAATCAAGAGTAAAAGGTATTTTTTCTACTTTTATTTTTTCAGACTCAAGTTTAGAAAAATCTAAAATATTATTTAATATATGCAGTAAGTTATGAGCACTAGAGTAGGCTTTGTCAGCATAATGCTGTTGTTTAGTTGCAAGTTCACTATCTCGTAATAGTTGCAGCATACCTAGAATACCGTTCATGGGGGTGCGTAGCTCATGACTCATATTTGCTACAAAATCACCTTTCATTTTATTAGCGCTTTTAGCTTGTGAAATGGCAACGGTTAAATCTTTATTCATCGACTCCATTTGTATATTTAGTGCTTGGGTTTCTATTAGTAACTCTTTGGTTTGCTTGTTTTTTTTATAAAGAGTGTTTGCAGCTTTGATTACGGAGGCTATTTCGCTTTGACTTTGGTTGCTATTATTAAAGGTTATTTGTTTTTCGTTACTCATATCATTTAATAGTGTAGTTAACTGAGTGATAGGCTTAATAACGGCATTAAAAATAAAGTAGCTAGTTATAATAATAATTATAGTAATTAATGCTGCAAATACGTTTGCTTGGTCTGTATTACTTTCTAATTGTGAGCTTAATTTTTTTTCTGTTTCAGAGAGCTCTTCATGTTCGAGGTTTTTTACTTGAGTGGTTAAGTAAAGTAGCTCATTTTCTATACCGGTAAGTACTACATTGGTTGAAAATGTATAGCTACGGGTGAGCAAAACAAGCTGGTTGTAAGCCTTTTTTAAATCTGCAGCTTTAATTAAAAATGAGTTATTTTCATCGGTAATTTTAGTCAACTTAGTTTGCAAGTGGTTTAAGTTTTGTTTCACATTTTGTGCTTCATCAAAGCTAGGCTTGTATAAGTAGCTCACCACCGCGTGCTCTAGGTTACTAACTGTGAGTAGTGTATCTGTGTAGGCAGTTTGATCAGTCGCATTTATTTGTAAGCGTTCAATCTCAATGATTAATGACTCTATAGGATGCTGAAATTGCTCAGAATATAGACGTTCTCTTTTGTTTCTATTAAGTACGGTTTGATTGAATGTTTCTTTATAATTATGTAAGTATTCATCAAGGCGCGTTAATATATTTTGATAATCCAGGGAGCGTTGTGACGTGCTTTTTTTTAGTTTTTCTAAGCTTTTATTAGCGTCGTCAAAATACAGGTTAAACTTTTCAATTGTGCTTTTATTTGCTTTATCTATAAAAGCAATTGCTTGGCTTTGTAGAGAAATTACCTCGTTTTCAAGTTGAGTTACATTACTACTTTGAACAAGCGCATCGTGCTGCGCTTTTTGTAAAAAAAGTAATGTACTTTGCGAATAATTAAATAAGTAGCTTTGAATAATCAGCAAGCTGATTAACACGCACAGCGCTAATGTTATTTTTGATTTTATTGAGCGAGTTATCATTACCGGCTAATCAACTCATACCATTTTTGCAAGCTGTAGTCGTAGGTAGGCATTACAGAGTTCCATACTGCAACATTACTAAACCGTTTTATGTAGCTGCCCCCATTTCTGTGTTCTCCTGCTTTAATAGCTACATCTCCGTTGGTATTTAAAAGATCAATTGGAGTTTTTTTACCGTCATACCAAAAATCCCACTCAGCTTGAGATAAAAGGCTCTTAGAACGCTCAGGGTTACTAATATAATAACCTTGTCGAGCAATAAATGCGCCTGGCCAGCCCGAAAGCCACCAATTCATGTAATCGTAAGCTGCGTCTTTTACGCTACCTTGTGTTTGTGACGATAAACACATAACACCATGCCAACCTCTATAGCCTTCTTTAGGAGCCGCAAATCGTACATTTACATTTTGGCTATTTAAAGCAGAAACAGCAGGCGAGAACATGCTTTCTATGTGAGCTCGGTTACTTTTCATAAATTCAACAGACTCAGGTACTGAGTTCCAATAGCCACTAAAGTGACCTTGGCGTTTATAATCTAAAAGAATACTGAATAACCGGTCAAGCTCAGAGCGTGTCATTGCGCCAATATTTTTAAATTTAATTAACCCCTTACTTTGTGCTGCTAAAGCAAGGTCGAATAAACCTATGGTAGGGGCATTTACTATCGCAACTTTTCCTCTATTGGCTTCATCTAGTAACCAGCTCCAGCTCTCGGTTTCGTAAGCAATACCGGGCTTTATAAATTCAGTGTTATAGCCAAAGGAGTCAACATTATGTACATAGGGTAAAAAGCTAATGGAATCGCTTTCTTGTGCACTTAGCGTACCATCGTCTTGAACGTTAAGTAATTTATAAGGGGCATCTCCAGCGCCGATATTTGCATTTTCAGTGAGTTTACCAGTCTTGGTTAAAGAATTTATTTCGTTAAAGTGAGATAAACGATTTTTTTCTATTGGCTGTATAGAGCCCGCATTCCAAAGTACGTTTATACTGTTTGACCATTGCTCGTATAAATCAAAAGAGCCAGGATTCATTGACGCTTTTTGTAGCACCGTTGCGCTACCTGCAGGGGAGAACTCTATATTAATACCTAAATCGCTCATGGCTTGTTTACGAATGGCCTCTTGCAGAGTTACGTGGGTACCCAACACTCTTAAAGTTACTTTTTTGCGGGCGAATACATAAGGCACATGTGTAATAGCACCTGCTGTTAACCCTATGGTTGCTAACTTTTTTAAAGAGGAGCGTTTATGCCGATCCATGTTAACCCTAAAGTATTAATATGTTTGACATTATGTATAGCTAACAACATGCAAAGAAACAAGTTAACAGCACAATATAAAAATTATAATTAATAAAAAAGAGTATACGATTAAATGATAGAACAGACTGTTATTTGAGTATTTTTAGAAAGTTACTAAGGTTATAAAAGAAGGGGTAGGAAAGTGGTGGAGCTAAGCAGGATCGAACTGCTGACCTCCTGCGTGCAAGGCAGGCGCTCTCCCAGCTGAGCTATAGCCCCACATTCCTAAATTACGTATTTCGTAATTACTTGGCTGCTGAGTTCCAAGCGGGACGAACTTTAAGTTTTTTTATAAAATTGGTCAAGTATTTTTTCGTAAATTTTCACTGTTTACGTTAATTTTTGATAGACTCAGCTTAATTCAACACTAAAACGATAAAAACAATGAAAAAATCTGTTCTAGCGCTTATGGTTTTACTCGCTGGTTGTGCCACAAATGACGAGCCGCCTTTTGAAATAAATAATAAACAGTTTCACGAAAAGCAAGATGAGCAAGGCAATAAGTTGTTTGCATATGTTGTGTCGGTTAAAGCAAAGCATCGTAGTAATATTAATTTAGATGATGGTGGCGGGCGTGGCGGTAAAAACAGGCCAAGTCGCTCGGATGTAAAGCGTTATATTGAGCAAGAGCATTTTGAAGAGTCGAGTGTTTTAAAGTTACAGTTAGAAGATCAAGCTGTTGAGCTATTAAATGAAGAGCTAAAGTCGCGTAATTACTGCCCAAACAAGCACGAAGTAAATGAAGTGCTTTGGCGCGATTTAAGTGTACAGCTTAGAGGGCGTTGTTTGTAACATGTTAGCTGATAAAGCAAAGTTAGCTGAGGCACTTACCCAGCTGACTATAAATTACGATGTAATAGAACATCCACCACTGCATACAAGTCTCGATGCAGATACCTTTATGGTAGAGCGCCCCGGTACTCGGCTAAAAAATCTATTTTTACGCGACAACGAAGGGAAGCGTCATTTTTTAGTTATTACAGCGCACGATAAGCAACTTGATTTAAAAACGTTAGCTAAACAGCAAGGTTTATCACGATTAGGGTTTGCATCAAATGAGCGCTTAGCTCGTTACTTAAAGGTTGAGCCTGGTTGTGTTTCTATGCTGGCTCTTTTTAATGATAAACAAAACAATGTTAACTTGTGGATAGATCAAGATATTTGGTTTGGTGATTTATTTCATTGCCACCCGTTTGAAAACACACAAACATGGTTATTAAAAAAAACTGACTTAGAAAGCTTTTTTAATTATACCCAGCATCAGCCACGGGTGGTTTTTTTACCATCTAGGTAGGCCCATATAATGAGCATAAATCCACATAGACAAACACATAGTAAAGTAAACATAAACGCTGTTTGCCCATGATGCTGATACACCACTCCTGGTAATAACGACCCAAGCGCACCTCCACTGTAGTAGAAAGATACATAACCACCATTTGTTACACTTGGCGGTGCTTTGCTTATTTTATTAACTAGTGGGGCCGCCGTAGAGTGAATAACAAACATAGCGCCACAAAATAAGGTAAACGCAATTAAAAAAACAATTAGCTGGTGGCTCATTAATAATAAAATACTAATGTTATAAAAAATGAAAATTGCCGTCAGTAAATGCCAAGGCGTAGGGGCTTTTTTAAGTAGCCAAGGGGCTGCTATAGATGCCAGTGCGCCAATTAAATAGCCACTGTACACTAAGCCAATATCCCGCGTGTTTGTTATTTTAAAGGTATGCTGCAAAATAAAAGGTAAATAGTTTAAAAGCGCTGCAAAACAAAAAAACATGCAAAATACTGCGCCATATACTTTTAATACCGCTCCTTCTTTAAGTTGTTTAATGTAATCAAAAGGTGAGAGCGTCTCGCTGATAGGCGGCTTAATAAAGCGTAAGTGGTTAATGCTCAAAGCCAAAGAAATTAATGCAAAGGCAATTACATAGTAAAAACTTTGCCAATGCCACAGGTCACTAAATAAAGCTGCTAATACGCGACCAAAATAACCACCTATTATGCTACTGCCAATGTATAGGGTCATATTTTTTTGCAAACTATCAGCGGTATAGCTCATTCCTATATAGCTGGTCATCGCGGTTAGTGCTGCAGGAAGTGTTAAGCCTTGCAAAAATCGAACAAGTAACAGTAGCTCAAAGCTTGGCGCGTAAATAAAGAGTATGCAGCTAAAGCCTAAAACAACCATGGCAACGCGAAGAATTAAAAGCGGGTTACGCTTAGCTAAAACTAATCCATACACGAGTGGTGCCACAGCTAAAGGCAGCATGGTTACGGTCATTAAACTGCCAGCAATTGCAGGCAAAACATTAAATTCATTAGCAAACAAGCTAAGTAGGGGTTGTGGAGCGTAAAGTACAAAAAATATAAACACAGAGCATGCTAGTAAATGAAATAGACGCATTGTGAAACTTAGAATATGGGGAGATCAGTTAACCAAAGTATATTAAAAATGGCTTATATTTCATATGTTAAATGAGCAACATTTGCGTCAAATCATGGTTTGTATTCATCCGTTTGATAGATTAATACCGATAGCACTATTATTTGTAGTCGTTGGTGATTAAAATGACCTTAATATAAGTTTTTAGTGGAATAAAGCCATGGGTTCATTACAAGACCAATTGCTGCAAGCAGGATTAACAACATCGCACAAAGCTAAAGTTGCTAAGTCAGAAAAGCGTAAGCAACAAAAAAAGCAAAAAAAAGGGGCTACAAGTAACCCTAGCGATCTGCAAAAGCATATTCAACAAACCAAGCTTGAGCAGCAAAAAAAGGCGGAAGAACTTAACCAGTCTCGCCAAGGTGAATTAAAACAACGCGAGCAAGAAGCACGTGTTAAGCAAATTTTAGAGCATCATAACCAAGACACTATTCGTGGCGAGCGTACCTTTAACTTTACTTACCAAAATAAAGTTAAGGGTTTAGACGTAAACGAAAAAACTCAAAAAGCGTTATCAGGTGGTCGTTTAGCTATTTGTGTGCTTGAAGGGCAGTTTTTTGTACTTGAAGACGAACCGGCACGTAAAGTGGCGGAAGTAGATGAAAAATATATTGTTTTTCATGTTGAACCTGAAAACAAACCTAAAGATGAAGATGATCCATACGCAGACTTTGAAGTACCAGATGATATTGTTTGGTAAATACTCCCTAAATTTTGCTTATACATAAAGCATATTTAGGTTAATTAAGTTGTCGCTCATTTTTATTTGCTAAGGTATATAAGAGTGAGCATAAACTTATTAGTCGCGCTGTTTTGTTTGATCGTCAAGAGCGACTTGGTACGTATGCTTTTTATTTGATTGTTTACTACAATCAATGAAGAAGTTTTTCTAACCGTCAAAAAGAAGAGAAAATACAATGAGCAAGATGAAAACACTACTAGTAGGCGCGGGTATTAGTTTAGCCGCAAGTTTTTCGTTTAATGCCGCTGCTGCTGATGGCGCTGCATTATATACCGCTAAAAATTGCCAAACATGCCATGGCGCAGATGGTAAAGCACCTATCATGGGCGCATACCCTAAACTAAATGGTCAAAATAAAGACTACTTAGTAGCGCAAATGAAAGACATTAAATCAGGTGCACGTAGCAATGGTATGACTATGGCAATGAAAGCAATGGTTGCAACAGTAACTGATGAAGAGTTTGATGCAATTGCAGATTACCTATCTAAAGTAAAATAATTTGCAGTAATAGCTAAGCTTTTAAACAGCCACACAATAGTGTGGCTGTTTTGTTTGTGTTTGCTATAAAATTAATACTGCTTTAGACTTCTAAACATCTATTCGCATCTTGTTTTGGTGCGTATTTTAAAAGGCTTATTATGTTTGATTTACCCCAACTCGATTTAAAAAATAAAGTATCAGAACAAGAGTGGCAATTACGTGTTGATTTAGCTGCTTGTTATAGACTGGTTGATCACTTTCGTTGGGGAGATTTAATATACACGCACTTGTCGGCTCGGTTACCCGGTACCGATCATTACCTTGTAAATGCCTTTGGTTTAACGTTTGAGGAAGTAACCGCATCTAATTTAGTGAAGGTAGATTTAAACGGTAATATTATTGATGACACGCCGTTTAAGATAAACCCAGCGGGCTTTACAATACACAGTGCTATTCATGAGGTACGTGAAGATGCACATTGTGTTATTCACTTACATACCAAAGAAACAATTGCAGTTGCGACACAAAAAAATGGCTTATTACCGCTGAGCCAATATTCAATGTTTTCACTGCCATCACTTTCGTATCATGGCTACGAAGGGCTTGCGGTCAACGACGATGAACGCAAAGTGCTACAAGATGATTTAGGCTCCACGAATCATATGCTGTTAGTAAACCATGGCGGCTTAACGGTAGGGCCAACAGTGGGGGATGCGTTTATGCGTTTTTACGATTTGCAGCGTGCTTGTGAAATACAATTAGCATTGCAAGCCAGCTCACAAGAAGCTATTGAAGTGCCACAGCCAATAATCGACAATATTTATAACCAAGCTAACGTGGTGCACAGCGGTATTACAGGTGGTCAACTTGCGTGGCCTGCCATGTTGCGTAAAGCCTACCGACTTGATCCCAGTTTTGCTAATTAAGGAATTTAAATGAAAGTAAATCGCGTAGAAGTATTTGATATTCATTGCCCTGATAGACCATCGTGGACACCTGTGTTTGTGCGTATTCATACCGATGAAGGTATTAGCGGCGTAGGCGAAGCAGGTCTTGCATACGATTTAGGGCACAGTGCAGCCGCAGCCATGATTAAAGAAATGGCAGATGCATTTTTAATTGGTCATGACCCATTTCAAACTGAAAAGTTATGGTCGCGTATGTTGCGTGAAAGCTTTTGGGGCTTGGGCGGCGGACCTGTTGTATACGCAGCAATGAGTGCAATTGATACCGCGCTTTGGGATATTAAAGGTAAGGCACTAGGCTTACCTGTATATCAACTTCTCGGCGGAAAAGTTAACGACAAACTACGCACTTACGCATCGCAATTACAGTTTGACTGGGATAGCGAGTTTAAAGCGTTAGTGCAACCACAAGAATACGCAGAAGCAGCTTTAAAAGCGGTTGCTGAAGGTTACGATGCAGTAAAAGTTGACCCGATTCAGTACGATAAAGATGGCAATACTTATTACGACCGTACAAATATTATTTCTCGTACAGAAATGAAACTATACCGTGCGCGCATGCAAGCAATACGTGAAGCGGTAGGTGATGAAGTTGACATTATTTTTGAGTGCCACAGCTTACCAGGTGCTACATCGGCGATTCAAATTGGCGAAATAGCAGAAGAGTTTGACTGTATGTATTACGAAGAACCGGTTAACTACTTAAACCATTCTTTACATGCCAAAGTAGCCGACAAAGTAGCCGTGCCTATTGCTGGTGGCGAGCGTTTATACAACCGCTGGGGTGTGCGCCCGTATTTAGAAGATCAAAGTATTGATGTACTACAGCCAGACATTGGTTTATGTGGTGGCTTTACTGAAACTAAAAAAGTGTGTGACTACGCTGATATTTTTGATGTGCGAATTCAGGCTCACGTATGTGGCGGGCCAGTTGCAACAGCTGCATCGCTTCATTTAGAAACGGCGATACCTAACTTTTTGATTCATGAGCATCATACTTATGCGATTAAAAAGTGGAACCGTGAATTGTGTTTACAAGATCCACAACCTAAAAATGGCTTCTTTGAAGTATCAGAAGAGCCTGGGCTGGGTATTGAATTAAATGATGAAATTGTAATGCGTTCACAGCGTGTAGAAATAAAGTAACTTTTTAGGTTACAAAAAAAGCCGGTAAGTGATTATTCACTTACCGGCTTTTTTTAAGGATATTATAGCTCGTTAATTTTACATTTGGCCTCTTTAAGCTCAATAGTGGCTTTACTATCAAGGTGGCGAATATAACACTGCGTGCCTTTTATCATCAGCTCAAACTGATCTGCTGTATTGCGACTTTGTGTGTCGATAATATTATTACCCTTTACATTGTTAAGGGTTACTGTGCTGCTAGTAGTAAATACATCGGAGGCTAATTGGGCTTCTTGAATGTGGACAAGTGTTTTAATTGCTATGCTAACAGCTGCTTTATTTGGCTCAACTAGTAGGGCATGTTGCAGCTTAGGTGTAGGGTCTGGGCTTTGAGATATACAACCATTGAGAAAAAACGTTGAAAGTACAACGATTACTAAAAAGTATGCTTTCATAAGTTGGCCAAATTATTAGCAAAAGAGAGCTTAATATAACGACTTTTAGTTATACTTGATAGTAGTGCTTAGCGTTTGCATAGCTAAGGTTATGCCATATGTTATTGTTTAAACACATACTTTTGTAGCTGTGCCATAAGTTGTTATAGCTTGTATTTATTTGACACACAGGGAAGTTACTAGCAAATATTACGCGCTGCTCACCAAAGTGATTTAAAAGAAAATTAAAACACGTAACTTGCTGTTGTTTTGTAAAATGTAGTAATTCAAAACCAGAAAATTTTATGGCGATATTGTTATGTTGAGCAAGTAACTCAACACCTTGCTGCCATGTAGCTAAATCGCTAGGTAGCCCTGTGTGATTAATTATAATTTGGAGTTGCGGTAGCTGCTTAGCGTAGTAAGCGACTTGTTTAGTAATATCGCTATTTTCAATATTAAATTGCGCTTCAAAATGCAGTTGATTGTTTGATAGCAACGCTAAGTTTTTAAAGCTATTAGCGCTTAGTAAACGCTTTGCATCAGTACCTTCGGTTATATCCCTGATACCACATAAGCTTGAGTGAGCTTGATCGTTTAAGGCGCTTTTAAACTGCTCTGTAGGTGAGTCAATTTGGTTATAACTAACGGCTTTAAAAGGCAGATTTTTTAAATGCGAGCTTAGCCAGTTTAGCTCGTTTATAGGTGATTGATTATCAAACCCAGCCTCAATGTGCACAATACCCGCAAGTTCAAAATCAGTACTTTTTACAAGCTGCTCTGCACTTGTTGGTTTTTTTATTTTTTTTAGGTTAGGCCACGCTGGTGGGTTCTCGCCTTGCAGCCAAGAATACTGCCCTTCGGCAAGATTAAAAAAATGCACATGAGGATCAATAATTTGCATGCTCATTGTGCTGTATAACCACCATCAATGCTTTGCAGGCTGCCTGTTATAAAGCTTGCATCATCACTTGCCAAAAAGCTAATCAGTGCTGCTACTTCATCGGCTTGCCCTAAACGGTTTAGCGGTTGTAGGCTGGCCTCTTCTGCGACTATTTTGTTTTTATCAGCACCACTTTTTTTACAGTAGGCATCAATAGCATTATGAAATAGCGGGGTTTCTATAGTGCCTGGGCATACTGCATTTGCACGAATGTTAAAGCTTGCGTAATCAAGTGCTGTGGTTTTAGCCATTGACGCCAAGGCGTGCTTAGTAAGGTTATAAGCAAACGAATTTTGCTTACCTATAATTGCTTGATCTGAGGCAACTAAAATAATTGCACCGCTGTTTTGTGCTTTCATACTTGGCAGTACACTTTGCACTGCCGCGTATGCACCTTTAACGTTAAGTGCAAAAAGTGCATCTAGAGTTTCCTCATCGGTGCTTTCTATATTTGCACTTAAATGTTTTCCAGCATTAGACACAAGTATGTCAATTGTAGGGTTTTGCTGGCAAATTGTATTTATACATGTTTGCACTGCGCTTACGTTACTTACATCACATTGATGAAATTCACCAAACTCACTTGGCTCAATATCAAGGTTATGTACAGTAAAACCACGTTCAATAAAGCGTTTTACTACGGCTAAACCAATACCTTTTGTTCCGCCTGTAACAATAGCAACCTTCGACATACCTGCTCCTTTATTTACAACTAAAATGCTTAGTGTGAGTGTCCACAGCCACCTTCAGCGTGAACATGCCCGTGAGATACTTCTTCACTTGTCGCTTCACGTACTGACACAACTTCAACGTCAAACGTTAGCGTTTTACCAGCAAATGGGTGGTTTAAATCACAATCTGCGTTAAAACGGCCAACCTTAATAATAGTCACTTGGTGGCGCCCTTGGTTAGACTGTACCATTGCCGTCATACCTGGCTTCCATACTTTTACATCACCTTGTAGATGCTTAAGAGGAATGCGTTGAATTAAGTCATCAACACGTTCGCCATATGATTCGCTTGGCTCTAACGTAACGCTAAATTTATCACCAGCTGCTTTGCCTTCAAGTGATTTTTCTAAACCAGGAAGCATGCCTTCGCTGCCGTGTATGTAGCTCAGTGGCGCTTCGTTTACGCTGCTTTCAATTTGCTCGCCCGCTTCGCTTAGGGTGTAATGAAATTCAACTGCTGAATTTTTACTAATTTGCATGCTTGTCTCTTTAAGTTTTACTGTTGTAAGGCGTGATTTTACGCGAAATATAGCACTTTAGAAACTTACCAAGGTTGATTTAGTGTTTTTTGTAAATCGAGCAGTAAGTCTTTTTTAATCGGGGCTGATTTTGGCTGTTCGGCTTGAGGTATAAATAGTACTAGCTGTTTGCCTGGCTTTAATACACTTGAAGCTGATAACTTGTTCCACTTAGCTAAGTCACTATGAGGTACATCGTAGAGTTGGCTAATACTCCAAAGAGTGTCGCCTTGTTTAACTTCGTAGTCTATTTCAATTGTTGGGATCACAACTTCTTGCGGCTCAAGGTAAGGGCTTATTTTGTAATCTACTATAAGTGATTTAGGTAACGTTTTAGGCTGCCCAACTAAAAGCTTTTCACCAACACCAATAAGATTGGTTTGTTTGTCGTTAAGTTGTTTAAGCGCACTAACAGACATACTAAAACGTCTAGCTATGCCATACAGCGTATCGTTTTGTTTAACTATGTATTCGCCAGCAAAGTTAGATTTAAAAAACTGACTTTTTAATAATGCTTCTTGCCCTATTGGCAGGAGTAAGGTGTGAGGCCCATTAGGCGAGCTTTGGTTTTTTAAATAACCTTGGTTTAAAGAGTGTAGTTGTTTTGAACCCACGCCAGAAAGCTTAGCAATAACAGAAAAATCAAACTGTTGGCCTACATTCATTTGCGTAGTAATTGGTTTGTTCGAAAGTTTTGGTCGGTTAATTCCTTTTTGCGGGTGTTTTACTAAGTAACTTAAAGCAAGCAATTTGGGGACGTAATCGGCCGTTTCTTTAGGTAGTTTAAGCGACCAGTAATCCGTGCTTTTTCCGCGTTTTTTATTTTTTTCGATTGCTCGCTTAACGCGTCCTTCACCGCTATTGTATGCGGCTAGGGCATGCAGCCAGTTGCCATCAAAACGTTTATGCAAATAGCTTAAGTAATCAAGTGCAGCGTCGGTTGATGCCAATACGTCTTGGCGTCCGTCGTACCATTGATCTGACTTAACCCCAAAATGATGTGCAGTTGCGCCTACTAATTGCCAAACACCAACGGCCTGCTGCGAAGACGCAATGGTAGGCCTAAAGTCGCTTTCAACAAAAGGTAGTAGAGCAAGCTCCATAGGAAGTTGTTTTTGCTCTATCTTTTTTACGATATGATACAAATATGGGGCTGCGCGTTTACTTACTGTACGTAAATAATTTGGCTGTTTTAAATACCAGTCAATACGCTTATTTAAAGCGCGATTTTGATAAATGGTAAAATGCAGGTTGTTCGCTATGTGCACCCATAAATCAGTTGTTTTGGGTGGGCGCTTTTTTACGATAACTTTTTTGGCAGCCTGTGGGGTGGTGTGTGTCGTTTTAGGCTCAGCATCATCTGGCGTTTTAGCAAGTTGTTCTTGGTGTTCGTAGTTAGGCTCAAAGTGAGTAAATATTTGTGGTGCCTCTTGAATTTCAGGCTCTGTAGTCTCACAGCCAAATAAAAAAATACCCAAAAAACATATAACCAAACTGCGCATAGTAATCACTTTTATAAATTCCTTTTATCATTTTAACACAATCCGTTGTGTTGAGTTATTTACTGCTTTTTAGCGCGGTTAAGTCCAGCTTGTAAAAAAAAGTTACTTGATTTTATATTAAGCGCTTCTTGTTTGTAAGGCTTAATAACTGACTCAGGAAAAGACTGCATTAGTTGCTCTATAGTTTGGCCGTCGTTATTTTTTACATGTTCTGTTATGGTCGTTAAAAAAGAGAGTGGTTGCTTAAGTTGCTCCTTTGTTAAAACGCCACCGTGCCCAGGAATAATAACACTGAGATTTTCATCGTTAATGTATTGCTCAAGTAATATTTGCCACTTTTCTAATTCCCCATGGCCAGGATACGGCAGCCAGTCAACGATATCACCACCAATAAGCACAGTGGCGTTATTAGTGCTAATTGTTAAATCACCATTGGTATGAGCTTGGTGTGGATCAATCATAATTTCAAAGCCACCTAGGTTAATTTTTTTAGGGGTATTTATTGTTATTTGCGGCTCATTAAGTTGGTACTCTTGCCAACGAAATAATCTACTTTTAGCAAGCTCAAGCTTACTACGCCATTGGTCTTGCTCCTCTTTAGCAACGCTTGCTAAGCGCTGGTAACTTAGCTCAATACTTTTTTCATAGGTGTCTAACTTGTCTGTGTATGCTTTTTGATATTGGTTAAAGTTAGTATTAACTTGTTGATGAACAATAAGTTTGGCGTCGGGGAAAAAGCTTTGCATAACTGCCATACCTAATAAGTGGTCGTCGTGGTAATGAGTGGCCACTAAATAGCACAAAGGTGTTTTTAGGCGCTTTTTTAAGTCTTCGGCAAGTTGTTCAACAGCAGCAAAGTTGGCGCTGGTATCAACAAGTAGGGCGCATTTATCACCTTCAATAAGAACCTGATTCGAGTCGTAAAATCGCAGGTCATCTTGTTGTTTTAAAAATTGAATATGAGGGTTAATTGTATTCCAAGTGACGGCTGCGTAGGCGCTTTGAGCTAGTGATAATAAAGTAAAGCTTAATAGTAAGTGCTTACATAAAGAGGTGGTCTTTGAAATTTTTAACTTCATTTATTATCTCTACGCTAATGTTTAATTACTTTATAATAAATAAAAAGCGCAGTGTGCGCTTTTTATTCTTTGTGTTTGGGGTCACTTGCCAATTGCTGACTGAGCTTATCAATCAGTTGGTCTTGATGCTGCTGCTCAACTGTAGCCTGTGTTTTTGCTTCTAGCAATTCGTGGCTTAAGTTTAACGCTGCCATTAGTAGGGCTTTTTGATCGTTTCTTACGGTTGAGCGCTGTTTCATTTGCTCAACAAGATCGTTTAAATTTTTAGCTGCTGCTATTAATGCATCTTCCTGCCCTTCGGGGCAAGCAAATTGCTGCTCTTTACCTAGCAACTCAACAGTGACCCGCTGGTTTTGCAGCTCAGACATTAGCTAGCCTGTTGTGCGCTTTGTAACTTATCAAGAAGGCCAGATAACGTAGTGCTGGCATCTTTTTGCTTTTCTTCATTTTCTAGTGCTTCAAGCTGTAGTAATTCGTTGTCATCGCTTAATTTAGCGTTTTGCTCTTTTAAGCTTGTAACGTCAGCTTGTAATTGGTTGTTACGTTCGATTAAAGAATCGATCAGTTGTTCGAGTTGTTGAAGAGTAGTGTTATTCATAAAGGCGCTCATATAACTGTAATTAATGTCATGCAAATGTAAAGCAAAGTGTGTTGATTTGCCAGCATTTACGGTGGTTTTAGCTGATTTTTCTTCTTCATTAAGGGATAATTCAGTATATGTGCTTTTTTGTTCAGAAACGGTTCACTTAAACACTCTCTTATGTTGGTGCAAGTTGCCAAAGCCCTGTGCTTATGGTTCACTTGCGATATTAAATTGCGTATGGCGAAAATAAATAATGCTTAGTTACAGACACTCTTTTCACGCGGGTAACCCAGCCGATGTACTTAAACATTTAGTACTGGCTCAGGTGTTAAATTATCAAACAATTAAAGATAAACCCCTTGATTATATTGATACTCATTCGGGGGCTGGTTTTTTTGAACTTGCCGCTGCAGATGCGCAAAAAACACAAGAGTATCAAGATGGTATTGAAAAGCTTTGGGCGCATACAAGTATGCATGAAGCATTAAACGACTATATCGAATTAATAAAATCGTTTAACGAAACAAACGAGTTGGCGTTTTATCCAGGTTCGCCAAAAATTGCTGAGCATTATTTACGTCGCCAAGATAAAGGCTGGTTTTTTGAGCTGCACCCGCGCGATTTAGTATTACTTGAAGAAAACATGCAAGGTAAACGCTCTATTCGGGTGCGCGGAGAAAACGGCTTTGCAGGGTTAGTTGGCTTACTGCCACCAGCATCTCGCAGAGCGTGTGTGTTAATTGACCCTCCATACGAAATTAAAGACGATTACGAAACAGTTGTAAGTACGCTAGTTAAAGCGCACCAACGTTTTGCTACAGGTACCTATATGATTTGGTATCCGGTAGTGGATAGAGAACGTATTGATAATATGGAGCAAGGCTTAATTAACTCAGGTATGCGAAACATACAATTGTTTGAGCTAGGAACCGAAGCCGATACTGACGTGCACGGAATGACGGCATCAGGCATGATAGTTATTAATCCACCTTGGAAGCTAAAACAAACTATGGATGCGGTAATGCCAGAATTAGTTGAGCTTTTAAGCAAACCGAGTGGCTTTTATAGAAGCGAACAGCTCGTTAACGAATAAGTTAAGTTTAATAAAAAAATGCCCAGATTTATCTGGGCTTTTTTATATACAGCAAAGCCAAGTTAATTAGCGATGCTTAATTAAAATATACAGCATTAAAAGTCGCTAGAGTATTGGCGTTAGTGTCTTTGAGTTGTAAAGACTCTCCAGTAATTTCCCATTGTTTAGCCTTATTGAGTACGTCCGACATAGCGGTTTCTTGATCCATACTTTCTGAGCACATTTTTTTAGTACTAGCTAACTGGTTAAATGATATAGATTGGTTCTGCGTGCTGTAGCTTCCACTAAAATTATTACAGCCTAAAAATCCATTAACTCGGTTGTCTTTATCAAACTGGATAAACGGTTCTTTAATATTAACGCTAACGGCTTTTGCATTTAATGTTACCGCCTTCCAATAAGTGTTAGCGAGAGTAACATTTGGCTTTTGTACTTTAACTTTAACAACTTCTATCTCGTGCGGCACACCCGACAGTGTATTTTTAAATGGGTTGTATTGTGCGTCACTTTTATAAAGTACGTTGTCTTTATTAATAATTCTGGCTGTTAAGTTATAACTGTGTTGGTCATTAATTTTGTCAGCGTCATATACCATCTCAACGGTAAAAGGGGGCGCTTGAGTTATATCTATTACTTCTTGTGCGATTATGTCGGCTTTAACATCCATTTTAGAAACATCAGAAAGCGTGACTATTAACTGTGAATCAGGGCGAAGCATACTGCGATCTTTATATGTAACGAGTGTAGTTAAACTCGATACACTCTCGGCTTGCTCGGCTTTTTTGGTATGCGTAGTTTGTTGGTCGCAGCCTGTTAATGCAAAAGCGCTGAGTGCCAATATACTTAAGCCTGTTAATGTTTTTTTACGTGAAAATACAGCCTGATGCTTTGTCATGTTAGTTATCCTTACTCAATATTATTTGCACAGTGTAGTGCTTCGCTGCTTAATAATTGCTTAATTACTCAGAGTTCAGGTTAGTTTTAGACACAAAAAAAGGCGCATCAGCGCCTTTAATAATTAAAATCAAACGATTATTTTTTAACGAATTTAGTTAAAATAACAATACGTTGGCCATCAACTCGCCCTTCAATATGTTCAGGGTTACTTGTTAAGCCTATATTACGCACTGCTGTACCACGTTTAGCTGTCAGGCTACTGCCTTTAACGTCTAAGTCTTTAATAAGTGTAACAGTGTCGCCTGCTTGTAAAATAACACCGTTACTATCTACGTGTTTAACATCGTCATCTTCAGCCAATGCTTTTTTAGCCCACGCTAATGTATCTTCTTCAAGATAAATCATGTCTAGAGCGTCTTGTGCCCAGCCATTATCAGGCGCTAAGCGCGATAACATTCTGTAAGCCACAACTTGTACTGCAGGTGTTTGGCTCCACATGCTGTCGTTTAAACAGTGCCAATGTGTGGGTGTTAGTTCGCTGTTATTCTCGATTTGGTCTTTACATGTTTGGCATATGTAAATGCATTTGTCTGAATGGGTTTCAGTAACAGGCGGTACTTCGTAAACAGATAAGTTTTCGGTTGCACCGCATAATTCACATTGATTACTACTACGTTCAATTAAGGCTTTTTCAATACTCATGGGGCTCTTTTCGGTTCTGGTCGAGTTAACAATTGCTGCTATTATACTCCAAAGTACGAGCTCTGCGCTATTAATCCCTTAACTTTGTGTGGGTATACCAATTCGCAATAATACGGTGTCATTTTGAGGTGCCAAACTCGATGTTAGTTGCGTTACAGTTTTCTCATCGTAGACTGCATGGTTAAAGAAGTTAGAATAAGGCTGGAGCAACTAAAGAATAACTAAATAACGAGGTTTTTGTTTTGCCACTAACCAGATTTCCCTACTTAAAAAGGAGCACTTAATTAAGCGCAGGGGTATTAAGTAAGTACTTATCTTCAATGTTTTTTATGTAGCCTTGGCTATGAAGATTTTTAATTGCTTGGTTTATTTTAGGTAAAAGGTTTTTGTGTTTACTTAATAATCGAATACTTAAAAAACCATGAGAGTGCTGCGCCCCAAAGGCTATACGCATGCCTAGCTGTTTGGCCCAATAAAGAGCTGTTAGCTTGCCAACTAGTGCAGCCTCCACACGATTTCTTGATAGGGCTGTCATAAGTTCTTTCTCAGATGGAAAGTCAACACGTTCAAAGGTGTTGTCATCATAGTAATAGTAACCTAGTACCGTTCCGATATTTTTACCCCTTAAACTGTTAGTGCTTTGCCAGTTATGGGCATTTTTAGGCAGGGTTACAATCATTTCAGTGGCATAAATAAGCGGCTCTGAAAAAACATAACGAGAGTCATTTCTCTCATTCTTAGGGAGCCATTCTAATGAAATAACATCAAAATCGATTATTTCATCTTGTAAGTATTTGGTAATCCGCTTTGTGGGTAGATTTATATGAGAAGCTGTAATATTTGCGTCATCGAGTACTTTTTCAATAATTTCGGGTAATACTCCAGGCTTTTTAGGATCATTTGTATAATATGGATAATGACTACCTGACGCGCTAATATTATATTTGAGGGGAGTAGAGTTAATACTGGCATAGATACAAAATACAAATAGCAAAGGGCTCAGTACTAATAAGCGAATTAAGTTAGACAAATTCTCACCCTTTATAATTAAAATTTATATAAGTGTTATGTAGTTTTGGCTGTTTTGCAATGATTGCTATATTTATCTAGTACAACTTACATTAAAGTACACGTATTATTGGCTATTTAGTCATCATTTATTTATAGGTTTAGAGTTAAGTGAAATTACAAAATATCTCTGACGAAGCACAAAAAATAACGCAGTTTGTTGCAAGGCAACCCATTTTTGATATTAATCAAAATGTGTTTTCGTATGAGCTTCTTTATCGAGATTCGGCTAATAATGCGTTTCCTGCAGGTACTTCTGATACGCATGCTACCAGTCGGCTGTTTTTCAATGCGTTAATGCTATTAGGGCTTGATAGGCTAACAGCACATCACTTAGCGTTTATAAATTTATCATCAGAAACTATTTTAGATAACTTTCCTAAACTCTTATTACCAGAGAACAGCGTAATTGAAATTGTGGAGCGCACAGGCAATATCCCTGCGGTGGCAAAACGTGTGCAAGAGTTAAAAAAAGAAGGGTATATTTTTGCATTAGATGATTACGATGGGGACTCTAAATGGGAGCCTTTATTAGCACATGTTGATTATATAAAAATAGAAATAGACGAACCGGTTATTAAAACCAACATGCGCATAAAAAAAATCAAACGCGCTAATCCTCATGCAAAAATAATTGTAGAAAGAATAGAAACGCATGAGCAATTTAATGTGCTAAAAGAAGCTGGGTGTGATTTATTTCAGGGGTTCTTTTTTTCTCGTCCAGAAATGATTACCTATAAGGGCGTAGAGCCATCGAAGTTAACGGTATTTGACTTATTGCGCTTTACCGCTAAAAAAACGCTTTGCTTTAAAGAGGTCCATCAGCGAGTAGCAAGAGATGTAGCCATTACCGCTAGGGTATTAAAGTTAGCAAATGCGCGCTCAGGAAAAGCAAACTTAAAAATCACCTCTATTTCACAAGCCGTTATTTATTTAGGCGAAGACACTATAAGGCAATTTGTACGTGTTTTAGCAATTAGTGAGTTAGGAGTTGAAAAACCAACAGAGCTGACCAAACTAGCCCTAACTCGTGCGCAGTTTATGTCGCTTATATTGGAGCAAAATAATAAGGACTTAACCGAGCAGGGTTATCTTGTTGGTTTGTTCTCTGTGCTAGATGCTATTTTAGATGCTGATTTAAAAGACATAGTTAACGAGTTCACCTTAGATGCAGCTATATCAGATGCATTACTCCTAGAGAGCGGTGTCTTAGGGAGTTGTTTATCGCTTATAAAAGAATTTGAATTAGATAATACAGATGAAGCGATGATTCAATTAGCCAAAATAGACCCAGAGCTACATATTGGCCATATATTTAATTTTTTATTAGATGCTGTCTTATACAGTGACGACATTATTGAGGCTATAGCAGAATAAATATGCGAAATTGGTTATCGGTTATAAGTGTAGTAATTGCATTAGGCTTACTTTTTCCTGGTATTACAAAACCAGTGTTAAGCATTGAAGGTAATATTGACAAATCAAAATTAGCACAAGCTGGTATTGAAATGCTTGCCGAAGAAGGTGATGGCCGTACGCGAAGTATGTTAATGATGTTCTCGAACATGTTAGGGCTCGATAAGTTAGAGGGCGAAATAAGCGCTTATAGCAAAACACAAAGTATTTTGGGCACGGTTAAAGAGCTGGCCAATAACAACAACTTATTTGTAGCTGCTTTAGTGGCGTTGTTTTCTATTGTTATTCCAAGCTTAAAGCTACTTATGCAACTACTGTATTGTTGCCTACCTGCGGGTGGCGTTAAGCAAAAACTCGGTTTGGTTATATGTGCACTGAGTAAATGGAGTATGGTTGATGTATTTGTTATTGCATTAATAGTGACCTACCTTGCTGGAAACGCACACGGGAAAAGTGGTGAGTTACTTATTATGAATGCTCAATTTGGCGAAGGTTTTTGGTATTTTTGTGCATATTGTATTTTTGCAATTTTAGCGAGTAACTTAATAAAAACACCGATTACAGTTTCAAAATAACGACTTAAAATTTGTGGCAGCAACTGAGTTGCCATATAATTGCAACCGACATTTATTTTAAAGGCACAACATTGCAGCGTTTTTATTCAAGCTTACTTATCATCACCTTGTTACTCACTTTTGTGGGTCAAGCTGTTGCGTCTGTAGCTATGTTTTGTGAAATGCCGCATGAGGGCGCTAAAACATTCGCACACGTTAAAATGGATATGCCGCAAAGTGATTCCCAAATACATGAGAACATGTCTCATAAGATGATAGCAATGGATTGTTGTGACAACGAAAGCACCCCTAAAAAGGAATGTAAATGCCCTATGAGCGGCTGCGCTGCTAATTCAATGCTTAATGTTGAAAGCCTATTTAGTGTTACCTTACTTGGCTCTGAGAAGGTGAGTATAAGCGTACCTTCTACACAAATTACGATACCCCGCTCACTTTACCGACCTCCTATGTTTGCTTAATTGCAGGATAGGTGTATTTAAAATTTAGATTTTAAGCTTCAAAAACCGCTAATCACCTTTTCTGCCTTGAAATAAGACTTTTGTTTTCTTTATTTTGGCCGGAGTAGGTAATGAACCTCGCTATAAACTTTAAAATAATATTATGTAGTACTGTGCTTTTGAGTACGGTAGCTAAAGCGCAAAGTACCTTGAACTTACAAGCGCAAAACACCCCCAGTTCAGTCCAAACGCTTAGTTTAGCCAAGGCGCTAAATTATGCACTTACCAATGAGCCATGGCTTAAAGTAAGCAGCGAAATGCAAGCGGCTACTGTGTCAAAAAGTATTGCAGCGGGCAGCCTACCCGATCCCGTTTTAACTGTTGGGTTATTAAATTTACCAACGAATGGTTATGCGTTTGATCAAGAAGGGATGACGCAGCTAAAAGTAGATTTAAGTCAAAAATTTAGTCGTGGTGATAGCCGAGCCTTACAAAAAAAAGCGCTAACTCAATTAGCGCAGCAGTATCCTTGGCAACGCGCCGATAGGCTGGCTCAAGTTAAAGCAATTATAACTGAGACATGGTTAAATGCTTATCGGGCACAACGAAGTATTGACCTAATTGAGCAAGACAAAGGCTTGTTTACTCAGCTAATAGAAATAACAGAGGCAAGTTACGCAAGTACTTTAGGTAAAACCCGTCAGCAAGATATTATTCGTGCACAACTAGAGCTTACCCGCCTTGAAGATAAACTAATTTCGCTTGAGCAGCAATTTGAAGGTGCTAAAAGTCGCCTTGCGCAGTGGCTACCTATTCAAATGTTAATGCAGCCGCTTAATAGTGATTTTATTAAAACGACCCCCTTAACTGACTTTTCACAGTTAGAATTTAACCAGTTAATACCGCTTTTAATGGCTCACCCTGCAATTGTTGCTATAGAAAAAACAGTCACGGCTAAACAAACAGAAGTTACTCTTGCTAAGCAAAGTTACAAACCTCAAGTGGGCGTTAATGTGGGTTATGGTTATCGAGATGATACGCCTGTGGGAGAATCGCGAGCTGACTTACTTTCAGTCGGGTTGAGTATCGACTTGCCACTATTTACCGATAACAGACAAGATCAGCAAGTTAAAGCTGCTATTGCAACCGCAGAGGCAACTAAAACACAAAAGCTGGTTGCTCTTCAAAAACTAAAGGGGATGTACTTTAAAGAGTACAGCCAGTTAGCACGGCTAAAAAAACGTGAGTTGCTTTATAAAAACACCTTATTACCTCAAGTAGCAGAGCAAGCCCAAGCTACGCTAAATGCTTATACCCGCGATGATGGTGATTTTTCTGAGGTAATGCGTGCGCGTATTAGTGAGCTAAACGCCAAAATAGATGCATTAAATATTACCGTAGATCAGCAAATTATTACTGCCCGCCTTAATTACTATGCAAGTAGTTTAGATACCCAAGTAATGGCCGAGCAAGTAGGAGATACCAATGAATACTAATTTAAAACTACTTATAGCGGGCGCTGTGGGGGCGGGTGTTTTGGCGATAACACAGCAGTTTTTAAGAGATAGCTCAGCAGCTGGTGAGCAGCAACATGCCTTAAAAGAACCACTTTATTGGGTTGCGCCAATGGATAGTAATTATAAACGCGATGAGCCGGGCCTTTCGCCTATGGGGATGGATTTAGTCCCTGTTTATAAAGATGATGCTAATAGTAGTCCAGGTACGGTAACTATTTCACCAGAGGTCGTTAATAACTTGGGCGTAAGAACTAGTAAGGTGCAGCTAAAAACCCTACAAAGCGATATTAATACGGTGGGATATGTACAGTACAACCAAGATCAGTTAATTCATATTCATCCACGAGTAGAAGGGTGGTTAGAAACTTTATTTGTAAAAGCACAAGGCGCACAAGTTAAAGCGGGTGAGCCTTTGTATACCTTATATTCCCCTCAATTAGTGAACGCTCAAGAAGAGTTTTTACTAGCAGTAAACCGTAATAATACGGTGCTAATAAGGGCAGCAAAAGCACGTTTAGAATCGTTAAATGTGTCTGATGGGTTTATACAGCGTCTTCAAAATAATAAAAAAGTAATGCAAAACATTACATTTTACGCCCGTGAAAGTGGCGTGGTTGATGAGCTAAATGTACGAGAAGGTTTTTTTGTAAAACCAGGCACATCAATGATGAGTATTGCTCAGTTAGATGAAGTTTGGGTAGAGGCGGAGGTATTTGAGCGACAAGCCGAGCAAGTGAGTGTTGGCTTACACGTTACTATGACCCTTGATTATTTAAAGGGAGAAAAGTGGCAAGGCAAAGTAGATTATATTTACCCCGCGCTTGATGCTAAAAATCGGACTTTGCGTGTAAGACTCAGATTTAATAATAAAGATCACCGTTTAAAACCTAATATGTTTGCACAAGTAAGCATTCATTCAAGCGCGAGTGAAGCTCACCTCACTGTTCCTAAAGAAGCTGTTATTCGGACTCAGCATCAAAACCGAGTTGTTATCGCAAAAGGTGAGGGGAGATATAAATCGGTGCAAGTAGATGTTGGGCATATTAATAGTAGCGAAGCCGTTATTTTATCGGGCGTTTTAGAGGGCGATACGGTTGTTACCTCGGCGCAGTTTTTAATTGATTCTGAGTCGAGTAAAAGCTCTGACTTTAAGCGAATGGACATGCCTAATTTAGACGCTAGACCACACTCGAATATGAACATGGATATGAAGGCAACTATGCAGCCACAAACAGCTACAGTTAACGGTACTATTAATGCAATAAACTTACAAAATCGTGTCATTAATATTAGCCGTGAGGCCATACCAAAATGGAGTCGAGAGCCTGCCACAATGGATTTTATATTATCGGCAGAGGTAGATATTAGCCTGCTAAAACATGCTCAGTATATTAATTTTACGTTTAGCATTATTAACGATGAATTTGTGATTACAGATATAAAAGTCGCAAAGCCAAATAGCCACTCTACTATGCAACATAGTTCTCACTAGGAGCCATTATGATAACTGCCATTATTCGCTGGTCTGTTAGCAATCGCTTTTTTGTGTTGTTGCTTACATTAATACTCATGGGGGGAGGGTTATATGCAGTAAAAAATACCCCTGTTGATGCGCTGCCTGATTTATCTGATGTGCAGGTGATTATTAAAACCTCGTATCCCGGGCAAGCCCCTCAAGTTGTGCAAGACCAAGTCACATTTCCGCTTACTTCAGCGATGCTTTCTGTGCCAAGAGCGCAAACAGTAAGAGGTTTTTCGTTTTTTGGCGACTCATATGTTTACGTTATTTTTGATGAAAAAACCGATTTGTATTGGGCGCGAAGCCGCGTGCAAGAATATTTAGGGCAAGTAGCAAAACGCCTTCCGGAAACGGCTAATGCAGAGCTTGGCCCCGATGCAACGGGTGTTGGTTGGATTTACTTATATGCACTGGTTGATAAAACAAATAAGCATGACATTAGCCAATTAAGAAGTTTGCAAGATTGGTTTTTAAAGTTTGAATTACAAACAGTGCCGGGGGTATCAGAAGTTGCAGCCGTAGGTGGCATGGTTAAGCAATATCAAGTAAATGTAGAGCCTGATAAGTTACGCGCATATGGTATTCCGCTTAGCCTGATTCAAACGGCTATAAAGCAAGGCAATCAAGAAATGGGCGCCTCTGTGGTAGAAATGGCTGAGGCTGAATACATGGTAACAAGCACCGGCTATATAAAAAGTGTAGCCGATTTAGAGGCTATTCCCCTTGGTGTAAACGCTAATGGAACTGCGCTGCAATTGCGAGATGTAGCCGACATACGGTTAGGGCCGCAAATGCGGCGCGGTATAGCCGAGCTAAATGGAGAAGGCGAAGTAACTGGCGGCATAGTTATTATGCGCTATGGCGAAAATGCACAAAAAACAATTGAATTGGTAAAAGCAAAATTAGAATCACTCAAAAGAGGATTACCAGAGGGCGTTGAAATAATCCCTGTGTACGATCGCTCCAACTTAATAAGTAACGCGGTTGATAACCTAACCAATAAATTAATTGAAGAGCTGATTGTAGTTGCTTTGGTATGTGTGGTGTTTTTGTTTCATGTGCGCTCATCTTTGGTGGCAATTATTACCTTGCCACTAGGTATTTTAACTGCGTTTATCATTATGTATTGGCAAGGTATTAACGCCAATATAATGTCGTTAGGGGGCATTGCCATTGCCATTGGTGCTATGACCGACGGCGCGATAGTCATGATTGAAAATATGCATAAGCATATGGAAAAAACGCCATTAACTAACGAAAACCGCTGGGAGGTAGTTGTTAAAGCGACTAGTGAAGTCGGCCCTGCATTGTTTTTTAGTTTACTTATTATAACCGTAAGCTTTATGCCGGTATTTATTTTAGAAGCGCAAGAAGGGCGTATGTTTGCACCTTTGGCTTACACTAAAACCTATGCAATGGCCGCCTCTGCGGGGCTTGCAATTACACTTGTGCCAGTTTTAATGGGCTACTTTATACGTGGAAAGGTGTTGGAGGAGAAAAGGAACCCAGTAAATCGTTTATTAGTTACGGCGTATAAGCCGCTACTAAATAAAGTGCTTAAGTTTCCTAAAGTAACTTTGCTGTTTGCCTGCGTGATTGCTGTTATAGGCTTTTATCCGCTAGATAAAATGGGGAGTGAATTTATACCGCCGCTTGACGAGGGCGATTTAATGTATATGCCCACTACTTACCCTGGTTTATCGATAGGTAAAGCCCGTGAAATTTTGCAGCAAACCGATAAGTTAATTGCCACAGTACCCGAAGTTAAAACGGTATTTGGTAAAGTTGGGCGAGCAGAAACTGCAACAGATCCTGCGCCTCTTACAATGATAGAGACGTTTATTCAGCTAAAACCAAAAGACGAATGGCGCGAGGGTATGACCCTTGAAAAGCTTAAAAAAGAACTCGACGGTTTGGTTAAGTTTCCGGGGCTGACGAATGCGTGGGTAATGCCAATTAAAACACGTATTGATATGCTTGCAACGGGCATTAAAACCCCAGTAGGTATTAAAGTTGCGGGACCACAGTTGAGCGAAATTCAAAAAATTGGTCAACAAATAGAAGTGCTTTTAAAAGATGTGCAAGGCACCGCATCGGTTTACTCAGAGCGCGTAGCCGGTGGACGTTACATAAAAGTAGATATAAATCGTGAAAAAGCCGCGCGTTATAGCTTAAACATTAGCGACGTACAGCAAGTTATATCGACTGCAATAGGTGGTACAAACGTAACGCAAACCGTAGAGGGGCAAGAGCGCTACCCTGTTAATTTGCGTTATCCGCAAGCATACAGAGACTCGCCAGAAGAACTAATGTTGTTACCTATTGTAACTCCTTCTGGGCAGCGTATAGCACTTGCTGATGTAGCAGATGTATTTATTGAAGATGGTCCGCCTGGTATAAAAAGCGAAAATGCACGTGTAAATGGTTGGGCGCTTATTGATATTGACGGTGTTGATATTGGCACTTACGTACAAAATGCTCAGCAAGTATTAAATAAGCACTTGGTATTGCCTGCTGGTTATTCTATTGCATGGGCTGGACAGTACGAATACATGCAGCGAGCCAAAGACAAGCTTACTTACGTATTACCGCTTACTTTAGCGATTATTATTGTATTGCTTTACCTTAATTTTAGAAGCTTTGCTGAAGTGACTATTATTATGGCTACGTTGCCACTAGCGATGATTGGTGGCGTATGGTTAATGTATTTAGAGGGATTTAATTTTTCAGTAGCAGTAGGAGTGGGCTTTATTGCCTTAGCCGGTGTTGCCGTTGAAATTGGCGTAATTATGTTGGTGTATCTAAATCAGGCCTACCAAGAAAAATCCTTAGAAGCTGAGCAAATAGGTAAGCCGCTTAGTTTAATACAGTTACAACAAGCAATTATTGAAGGCGCAGGGCTGCGGGTGCGCCCAGTAATGATGACGGTAGCGACTATTATTATTGGCTTGCTACCAGTGCTTTATGGTACAGGTACTGGCAGCGAAGTAATGAGCCGAATTGCAGCGCCTATGGTTGGCGGCATGATAAGCGCAATTGCCCTTACCTTGGTTGTTATTCCTGCCGTTTACTTATTATGGCGCAAGCAAGGGCTTAAATAACGAAGTAATAGAGCAATGTATTATTTTTAAACCTGATCTGCGCCTAGCAACTAGGCTCAGGTTACTAAAGCATTGCTCTATAAAAATTACCTATAATTTGTAAGTTGTTCTATTAAATGATTCATTATTATTTATCATAAGTTTAAGTTTTTGTTTTTAAGTGTTTTTTTTGTTGGCATGTTTTACGCAACAAAGTAGTACAGTCAACTTAGTAAGGAACGCACATGCAAGTTAAAACAATTAAAGAAGTGTACGATTGGACCGTTTTATTTCACACACAAATGGCGGCAAATTTTTATAGCGTAAAAGATATACTTGATGAACATAACGCGATGCTGGTGGACTATTACCTAAGTTATGAAAAAAAGCTTGCTGAGGATTTAGTGGGCTTTAAAGCAATTACCGAAATTAATACTTTAGATACTTATAGTTATGAATACTTTGCAGAAAACCCTGATCTGATCACATTTGAAGATATTAGTAAAGAGCAGCAGTTTGATGAAAAAGTAATTCAAAACTACTTATCGAGCCAGCATCAAAAGGTGATTGAGCTTTATAAATATTTATTAGAGCGCGCCGAAACAGATAACGGTCAAGAAAAGCTTGGGCAAATATTAGAGCTTGAAGAGCAAGGCTTAAAGCAAATGATGCAAAGCACAAACCGCCATATGGATATGTAGCAACAAAAGCAGGGTGACTCACCCTACTTTTGTTGGCTTATGAGCAGTTAAGCGCTATTCCGACCTTTTTCAAATAGCGCTGTTCTAGCTCTAAATCGGCTTGCAGTAGGGTATGCTCCTGAAGGTAGTTATCGCAAAACTTTATAAATAGCCCGGTACTATTTGCGCTAATTTCCATATTTGGTTTTTGGCTAACTTGTCGTTTTTGATTAAATAAAATCGCTAAACGTAAAATAGTAATAAGCTTAAGAACTTGCTGCTGAGAAATAGTTATAAATTCAGAAAGCTCATCGAGTTTAATTTTTTTACGATAAAAACGAATAAGTGAGCTGAGTATTAGCTGCTCTTGCTGTGTAAAGCCAGGTAACTGGCTATTAGCAACAATATAAGCACTGTGCTTATTAATACCTGATGAGTTAATAGAGAGACCAATTTCGTGTAGTTTTGCTGCCCAAATTAGTAAAGCAACATCGTCTTTATTGTTAAGCTGCCAAGGGGATTTTAAGCGCTCATAAAGCCAAATAGCGGTATCTGAAACCCGTGTCGCGTGAGCTTTATCTACGGTGTATCTGTCGCTAACGTTATTTATTGTGTTACTGCGTATGTCTTTGTCAGCTAACTTTTGCTGCATTTCATGAAGCAACCCCTCACGCAGTGAAAAATCACTGTAAGTTAGCTCGGTGATTGCAAACTCCCTAAAAATTGCAATTAAAATAGCAAGTCCGCCACACATACTTTGCTGACGTTCTGGTGTTAGTCCTTCAATTTCTAAATTATCAATTTTTTTTGCTTTTATAAATTGTTGTTTCAGGGTTAATAAATCGTCGTAAGTTATACAAGGCTGATGAAGGTTTTGAGCACTCACCATAGCCAATATCGATTTAATAGTTCCTGAGGTACCAATAACGCTTTTCCAGCCCTCTGATATATAATTGGCAAAAATAGCTTCTATTTCTTGTTCTGCTTTTATTTCAGCTTTATTAAAGCGCTTACCATTTATTATGCCGTCACTAAAAAATTGATTGGTGTAACTAACGCATCCCATATTACGGCTTGTAAGTAGTTTATGTTTAAAATGCCTACCAACTATAAGCTCTGTACTACCGCCCCCTATATCAATAACAAGACGGTTATCTTCGTTATGTACATAATGAGCAACCCCTTGATAAATGAGCCGTGCTTCTTCTTGCCCTGCAATTACATCAATATGAAAAGGGAATACTTTATTGGCCTGCGTTAAAAAGGCATGAATATTTTTAGCTCTGCGAAAAGTATAAGTCGCAGCTACTTTTACGTTGCAGGCAGGGAAGTCTTGTAGCGTTTTTGCAAACTGCTTAAGCACAATTAAGGCACGATCAATTGCTTGCTGGCTGAGCCTAAATTTATCATCTAGTCCGTCTGCTAAATATACACGCTGCTTTTCTTTATGCAGAATTTGTAGTGTGCCATCAACTTCGCGAGCAACCACTAAATGAAAGCTATTTGAGCCTAAATCGACGGCTGCTATTGAGGGGTGATCATTCATTATTATAATTGTGTTCCCATTTTTTTAGATGGTCATAAATTGCAATCTGCGAGCGTATTTTTTTTCTGTTTCCGCGTCTTACATACGTATTTTTTTGCTCGCTATCGATTAGCCGCGCTTTAGTACGGTCTTTAAATTGTAGCTCTAAAATATCAATAATGAGCTGTTTTAATTTAGCATCTAAGATTGGTACGCCCACCTCAACACGGTGATCTAGATTACGAGTCATCCAATCGGCAGACGAAATATATACTTTGTCGTCACCGTTATTACCAAATGCCATGACTCTAGGGTGCTCTAAAAAACGATCAACAATACTTATTACTCTTATATTGTCGCTAAACTTAGCAAGGCCAGGTATTAATGAGCACATACCACGAACGATAATACGTATTTTAACGCCTCTGCGCCCTGCGTAATAAAGCTTATCAACAAGCTGCTTATCAACTAAATTATTTATTTTTACAGTGATTTTACCGGGATTGCCGTTTTCTACATGCTGAATTTCTTTATCTATTAAATCCAACAGCATATCGCGCGCATTAATAGGAGAAAGCATGAGATATTCAAAATTAAATGGCTTATAGCTGCTTTCTATAAATTTAAATACACTATCGCATTCCTCACAAATACCGGAGTGCTTAGTGAAAAGGCTAAAGTCAGTGTAAATTTTTGCTGTTTTCTCGTGAAAATTCCCAGTGCCTATGTGCGCGTATTTCACTATTTTATTTTTCTCTTTGCGATGAATAATACACAGCTTACTGTGTACTTTTAGCGCAGGAATACCAAAAATCACTTTTATGCCAGCACTGCTTAGCACTTTTGCCCACTCAATATTATTTTGCTCATCAAAACGGGCTTTAAGTTCAACCATTACAGTTACTTTTTTGCCATTTTTTGCCGCATTGATTAATGAAGAGATAAGCCGTGATTTACTGGCAACGCGGTAAATATTTACTTTAATTTGCGTCACTACTGGGTCAAATGCAGCCTGGCGTACAAACTCTAGTAAATGATTAAAAGTATGATAGGGGTAATAAAGTAATATATCTTGCTCAGTTATGGCGTCAAATACGCTCGTGTGCTTGTTAAAAGCAGTACTTTGTAGTGCTGGTAGAGGCTTGTTTTCAAGGTATTGGCGGCCCACATTTGGAAAGGCTATAAAGTCTCTAAAGTTACGATAGCGCCCTGCGGGAATAAGTGCATCGTGATGCGTAACATTTAAACGCTTTTTCATAACTTTTAACATGCTTTCAGGCATCGCTTCATCGTATACAAGACGAACTGGCTCTGCATAAATACGCTGCTTTAGTCCCTTAGACATTTTATCAAGCAAGCCTTCTTCTAGCTCATCATCAAGATTATATTCGGCATCACGAGTTAGTTTTATTGCGTGCCCTTGAATAGTTTCAAAGTTAAAAAAATTACTAAATACGTCATTTAAAAAATATGAAATCACGTCATCTAGCATCACTATTGTTTTACGACGACGTGTTTTTTCAGGCGGTAATATTATAAAGCGAGGAACCCGATCTGTAGGTACTTCAAGCATAGCAAAGTGACTTTTCTCATCACTCATTTCTACGAACAGATAGGTCATAGTGTCATTTATGTAATCTGAGTAGTCTTTATTTTCGTCGAGTAGAATAGGGGATATATGCTGTAATACGTTGTCGTGAAAATAGTTTTTTAACCAATTTAGGTGAAACTCAGTCAACTTTTCGGGACGATCTACATGGATGTTGTGGATGGTTAGGTCGTTTAAAATTTGTTGATGAATTTGATTAAACTTTTTGCCAAGCTGTAATACCTTTTTTTGTATTTGGCTTAGAAGTACTTCGTCTTCTTCAAAATTAGCATCGGGAAGCTTATTCAATAAAATACGACGCTTAACATCGGCAACCCTAACTCTGAAAAACTCATCGAGGTTATTAGAAAAAATGCCTAAAAAACGCATGCGTTCAATAATGGGGTTATTCTTATCTTTTGCTTCTTGTAATACGCGTTCGTTAAACGACAGCCAACTTAGCTCTTTAGCAAAGTACTCGACGGCTTGAGTTTGTTCGGTATGGGCGTTCATACTTTATTCCATAGTTAGATACAAAATAAAATATAGTGCAGATTGATGACATTAACATGACATGCGTGTCACATTTGTGACACGCACAGGTGAATTATGGTTCCTCTACGTCAACAATTAGGTCACTGGTAATGGCTTCGAGTGCGTAAATTACTTCATCTTTATCCATTCCACTTGGTAAAGTTACGGTTGCAACGGCACTAAATATTGGTACTCCCCAATTAGGGGCGCTTTGTTGCCTTGAATTTAAATGGGTAATGTTAGCGCCTTTATGGCGAATTACACTTGCGAGCTCCTGCACAATACCAGGTCGGTCGTTACCCGTAATAACTAAGTTAAGTTGCTCAAGTGCGCTTGGCTCTACCTCGGTATTACCTGTTTCTATTCTTACATCTAATTTTGGTAGTGTATTAAGTGCATTTTGCAATGACTGGAAGTGCTCCTCAGCAACTTCTAGTTGTATAATGCCAGCAAAATGCCCGAGTAAATGACTTAAATTACTACTAAGCCAGTTACCATGATTTTCTAATACGACTGATGAGATGCTCTCTACTAAACCCGGGCGGTCTTGCCCCAAAATCGTTATAACCAACTGCTTCATAAATAATTCTCTTATTTAAGCCCCAAAAAGTAAATGCGTAGGCATTAAGTGTGATATTAAAAGTGTGATTTAGAAATATATTATTTGCTATTACAAAAGGTGTAAAGTTTAAACTTGCCTACTTGTTTTAAACAGCTTAAAAGTGCCCAACCCATTGCAATTTCTATTTATTAGGTGCGTTTTAAGTATTGACCCCGATAAATACTTTGTCCAATTATTTTACAATTTAGTTCACTCTGTAAGGTTTAAATTTTAAATAAACTGACCATTTGGTTAGTTTATAACTAGATACCCTAATTTGAGAGCTTAAATGTTACCGCTGTAACATTACTGTCATCTTGATGAAATATAATTTCGCCAACGTTAAGATTAAAGGGTGTTTTGATGACTTCAAATCCGAATAAACCGACTTTTAATACGGATCGAAGCCGTCTATTTAAAGATCGGTTTGCCAAGTTTGGCATAACCGCAGGTGGGGTAATGGTATTAATAGCGCTGCTATTGATATTTTTCTACCTTCTTTATGTAGTTCAGCCAATTTTTGAATCAGCAAAAGTAGAAAAGCGCGACAGCTTCAATGTAACTAACTCGCAGCAAATTGCAGGTTTAGGTGTTGAAGAACAAACTGAAGTTGCCTACTTACTAAGTAAGCAAGGGCAAGTTGATTTTTACAGTGTTGACTCAGGCAGTTTTGGTAAAAAGCTCAAAGCACTTGATGCGCAATTACCAAGCGATGCTACTAGTTTTGCAACCAGCGCTCCTTTTCAGGGGCATTATGCGTATGGTTTAGAAAACGGCAGCGTAATGGTTGTTGCACCTAAATTTTTGGTTACCTTTCCAAATAACGAGCGCAAACTAACACCTCGTTTAGATTTTCCGCTTGGAAAAATGGCACTTGAAGTTGATGAGCAAGGTGCAGCTATTAAGCGTTTTGCATTTAGCCATTACGAAGACAAAACAGCCGTTGTAGCACTTACCGAAGACAAGCGCATATTGTTTAGCAGCTTTGTTGCTGAAGAAAACATGTTTACCGGTGAAGTTGAATGGGTTGTAGAGCGTACCGAGCTAAATATTGAAGGCCGTGTTGATGAGCTATTAATTTCGCCGGATACAACACGGACTTTTGTTCGTTCAGCTAATCAAATTTATGTTTATGATACGCGCTACCCAGATGACGTAGAGCAGATACAGTTACTTTCAGCGAATGAAGAAAACGCAAATATAGTATCAGCACAGCTTCTTGCGGGTGCAAACTCGTTAATGCTTGCAAATGATAACGGTGAAGTGTCGCAGTGGTTTGAAGTAAATACAGATGCGGGACGTGAATATCAAAAAATACGTTCGTTTGAAACAACTAAGCAAAGCAAACTCAATGTATTTACTGAGTTTTATCGTCGTACTTTCTTTACTACGAGCAGTAATGGTGAGCTAGGTGTTTATTATACAACCAGCGAAGCAAAACTTTGGCAAGGGAAGGTAAGTGAAGGCGCTATAGAAAATTTTGCAATTGCACCGCGTTCAAACGCAGCGCTCATACTTGCTGATAACAAATTAACTGTACTTGAAATTCATAATGAGCACCCAGAAGTGACTTGGTCTGCTTTATGGCAAGAAGTATGGTACGAAGGTTATCCTGAGCCGGGTTATATTTGGCAGTCAACTTCTGCAAGTGATGACTTTGAATCTAAATTTTCATTAGTACCAATTTCGTTTGGTACGTTAAAAGCAGCGCTTTACGCGATGTTGTTTGCAGTACCTATTGCGCTTTCTGCCGCTATTTATACGGCTTACTTTATGTCGAGCGAGTTACGTAAAGTAGTTAAGCCTACAGTTGAAATAATGGAAGCTCTTCCTACGGTTATTTTAGGCTTTTTAGCGGGTCTTTGGTTAGCTCCATTAATTGAAGAGCACTTGCCGGCTATTGTCGGGCTGCTGGTATTGTTGCCGCTTGGTATTTTAGCTACCGCATTGGGTTGGACTAAGCTACCGTCGAGTATTCGCCATAAAATCCCTGAAGGTTCACATTCAATACTATTGATTCCAGTTGTTCTATTAATTGGTTGGTTCTCGTTCGCGATGAGCGAAACAGTAGAGCTTTGGATGTTTGATGGCAATGTACGTCAATACTTAACAAATGAGCTTGGTATGACGTTTGACCAACGTAATTCATTAGTTGTTGGTATTGCGATGGGATTTGCCGTTATTCCTACTATATTTTCGATTGCTGAAGATGCCGTATTTAGTGTACCTAAACACTTATCGAATGGCTCGCTTGCTCTAGGTGCAACGCAGTGGCAAACGCTTGTACGTGTGGTACTTCTTACAGCAAGCCCTGGTATTTTCTCTGCTGTAATGATGGGGCTTGGCCGTGCAGTAGGTGAAACCATGATTGTATTAATGGCTACAGGTAACACACCTATTATGGATTGGAGTATTTTCCAAGGTATGCGTACGCTTGCAGCAAACATTGCAGTAGAAATGCCAGAGTCAGAAGTTGGCAGCTCGCACTATAGAATATTGTTCTTAGCGGCCTTTGTATTATTCATATTCACCTTTATTTTCAACACAGTGGCTGAGTTTGTTCGTCAGCAACTGCGTGAAAAATACAGCTCAATGTAAGTGGAGAGACACGACATGGTAAAGCAGTGGTTTAAGTCTGGTTCTCCTTGGATTTGGATGACAGGTGGTGCAGTAAGCATTAGCTTGATTTCGGTTTTAGGTTTATTAGCAATGATAGCCTGGAAAGGGTTAAGTTTTTTCTGGCCTTCTGAGGTTGTACAATTTGAGCTTGAAGGGTCTATTTCAAAACAAACCGTAATAGGCGAAATTTACGACCGTGAATTAGTACCAAAAGCACGCTTAGCGGCAACAGGTATTGATGTAAGTGGGTTCAAAAAAGACGAAGTAGAGCGCCTACTTATCAAAACGGGTAACCGTGAATACGTAGATTTAGATTTTCGTTGGATACTAGAAACCGACATTACAAATAAAACAACGCCGGCAACGCTTGCTGTATTCGAGCGTAGTAAAAATGGTAACTTTTATGGTTACGTTGAAAGTGTAATTAAAGATGGTAAACCTGTTGAAGGCGATAAAATTGAAGCCCTGCATGAACTTGTAGAGCGTGCCGTAGACTTAAACGATGAAGCTCTTGATTTACAAAATGGTGACATTGGCCATATAAACTATGAGCTTGAGCGTCTTCGTTTAAAAGAAAAAGGTTACCTGCTTGATGACGCATTAACAGATGAACGGGTAGCTGATCTTGCTCAAGCACGAGCGGATTTACGTGCAGAATATGCAGTGCTTGAAAAAGATTTATTTGCACTACGCAAGCAAGCCAAACGAGACCATGTAACTGTAAAAGATATGCGCGGTGAAGTAGTTACTATTCCGATGTATCAAGTACTTGATGTTTGGTTTCCAAACGATATGGGCTTTTTTGCAAAGCTTGGTCATTACTTTGTGCAACTAGGTAAGTTTGTATCAGACGACCCACGTGAAGCAAATACCGAAGGCGGTGTATTCCCTGCTATATTTGGTACTGTATTTATGGTTATGTTAATGGCTGTAATCGTAACGCCTTTTGGTGTGGTAGCAGCAATATACTTACACGAGTACGCCGCTAAAAACGCAGTGACTAAGATGATCCGTATCGCGGTAATTAATTTAGCGGGTGTACCTTCTATTGTTTACGGTGTATTTGGACTGGGCTTTTTTGTATATATGCTAGGTGGCAGCTTAGATCAGTTGTTCTACCCTGAGGCATCACCTACACCAGTATTTGGTACGCCAGGTGTTATGTGGTCTGCGCTTACATTAGCTATTCTTACTCTACCGGTTGTTATTGTATCAACCGAGGAAGGTTTATCGCGTATTCCAAGTACAGTACGTGATGGTTCGTTAGCGCTTGGTGCAACTAAAGTTGAAACCTTATGGCGTATAATTATTCCTATGGCAAGCCCAGCAATAATGACAGGTTTAATACTTGCAGTTGCTCGAGCGGCCGGTGAAGTTGCACCACTTATGCTTGTAGGTGTGGTAAAAATGGCCCCTACGTTACCACTTGATGGCAACTTCCCTTATTTTCACTTAGATAGAAAGTTCATGCACTTAGGCTTTCATATTTACGATGTAGGCTTTCAAAGCCCTAATGTTGAAGCGGCGCGTCCGCTGGTATATGCAACGGCCTTTTTATTAGTGTCGGTGATTATTACCCTCAACATAACTGCGATTGGTATACGTAATCACTTACGTGAAAAATTTAGATCGCTTGAACACTAATTAGTAAAGATTTTATAGGTAACAAACATGATTACAGTCGCTCCACAAGTAAACCAAGCTAATATAGGTCAAAAATTAGACCTAGAAAACTTAACTGACGACCAAAAAGCGTTAGAGATTAAAAACCTTGATCTTTACTATGGTGATAAGCAAGCATTAAGTAACGTTAATATGAACATCCCAAAAGGGCAGGTAACTGCGTTTATCGGGCCATCGGGCTGTGGTAAATCAACATTACTTCGTTGTATTAACCGTATGAATGATTTAGTTGATATTTGTCGTATTGAAGGTGAAATATTACTGCATGGCCAAAACATTTACGATAAAAGTGTAGATGTTGCAGCGCTTCGTCGTAACGTGGGGATGGTGTTTCAACGCCCTAACCCATTTCCTAAATCAATTTATGAAAATGTGGTTTATGGCCTACGCTTACAAGGCATCAAAGAAAAACGTAAATTAGATGAAGTGGTAGAGCAATCACTACGCGGTGCTGCTTTATGGGATGAAGTAAAAGACAGATTACACGATAGTGCATTTGGGCTATCGGGTGGTCAGCAACAACGTTTAGTTATTGCTCGCTCTATTGCTATTGAGCCAGAAGTACTGCTGTTAGATGAACCAACATCAGCACTTGATCCAATTTCTACTTTGGTTATTGAAGAGCTAATTAACGACTTAAAGAACAAGTTTACCGTTGTTATTGTTACACATAACATGCAACAAGCAGCGCGTGTATCTGATCAAACCGCTTTTATGTACATGGGTGAGCTGATTGAATACTCAGACACAAATACCTTATTTACAACGCCTAGCAAAAAGAAAACAGAAGACTACATTACAGGCCGTTACGGCTAGTGATTGTTTTAGTGTTGTTGATGAATTTAAGAGAAGGTAATTATGGAACATAATATTAATAAACATATTTCTGGTCGCTTTAACCAAGAGCTAGAAAATGTACGTAACCATGTTTTAAACATGGGTGGATTAGTTGAGCAACAACTTAACAGTGCACTTGACGCTGTAAGCCGTAACGATGCTGAGCTTGCACAAAAGGTGCGCCAAAACGATTATAAAGTTAATGCGATGGAAGTAAGCATTGATGAAGAATGTACGCGTATTATTGCGCGTCGCCAACCTGCTGCGAGCGATTTGCGCTTAGTTATAGCTATTGCAAAAACGATTGCAGATTTAGAGCGTATTGGCGATGAAGCTGAGCGAATTGCTAAAGTTGCACTTGATTCATTTACTAAAGATCAACAAGACTTATTAGTAAATATTGAAAACATGGGTCGCCAAGTTTTAAAAATGCTACACGACGTACTTGATGCATTTGCGCGTATGGATGTACAGCGCGCCTTTGAAGTACACAAAGAAGATGCAAAAGTTGACCGTGAATACGAAGCGATAACACGTCAAATAATGACTTATATGATGGAAGACCCACGCTCAATTCCTAAAATTATGGATTTAGTGTGGTCTGTGCGTTCGTTAGAGCGTATTGGTGACCGTTGCCAAAACATTGCTGAATACATCATTTATTTTGTTAACGGTAAAGATATTCGTCATACATCTCAAGAAGATATAGAAAAATCTTTATAAGATTTTATCTATCATTCTTTTTTACTAAAGCGGCTTGGTGCCGCTTTATGCATTGTTAGCCATGGTGAAATAATAAAAAGCGTTCACAATCGTGGTTAATACTGTAAAATTCATGCTGCAAAGCATATCAATTTGATTAAAGGGTCAGTTATGCCTACAAACGCGTTTTTAGGAGTATTTGCAAAATCTCCTATCAAACCAATGGAAGAACACATCAATAAAGTGCATCAAGCTAGTAAAGCTTTGATACCTTTTTTTAATCACGTATTTAAAGAAGAGTGGGAACAAGCAGAAGAGCTTCGCATCACTATTCGTAATTTAGAGCGTGAAGCTGATGATATGAAAAGAGATATACGTTTACAGTTACCGCGCGGTTTATTTATGCCGGTAGAACGTACAGATCTGCTCGAATTAGTAACTCAACAAGATAAAATTGCCAATAAAGCAAAAGATATTGCAGGACGAGTGATTGGTCGTGAAATGACTATTCCTAAAGTAATGCAAGCAGACTTTTTAGCTTATTTAACTCGCTGTGTAGATGCTACTAAACAAGCCTCTAAAGCAATAAATGAGTTAGAAGAATTACTAGAAACGGGCTTTAAAGGTCGTGAAGTGACCTTAGTAGAAAAAATGCTCGTAGAATTGGATGCAATAGAACAAGACACGGATGATATGCAAATAAAAGTACGCCGCCAACTACGTGATGTAGAAGGTGAGCTAAACCCAATTGATGTAATGTTTTTATACAAAATTATTGAATGGGTTGGCGAGCTTGCAGATATTGCAGAGCGCGTAGGATCACGTCTTGAGCTGATGTTAGCTCGTTAATTTAAAATCAGTTCAAACACGAAAGATTAAGGTTACACAATGGATATCATTGCATCTTACGGCACGGTATTAATTTTAATTGCCGCAGCAGTTGGCTTTTTTATGGCTTATGGTATTGGCGCGAACGACGTTGCTAATGCGATGGGTACTTCTGTAGGTTCGAAAGCACTTACAATCAAACAAGCAATTTTTATTGCGATGGTTTTTGAATTTGCAGGGGCTTATTTAGCCGGTGGAGAGGTTACATCAACGATTCGTAAAGGAATTATTGATGCTGCTCCATTTGCTGCACTCCCTGATTTAATGGTTTTAGGTATGATCTCTGCGTTATTTGCAGCGGGTACTTGGCTATTAATTGCCTCATTTTTAGGCTGGCCGGTATCAACTACCCACTCAATCATTGGTGCTATCATTGGTTTTGCGTTAGTTGCAGTTGGTACAGAGGCAATTCAATGGAATAAAGTAGGTGGTATTGTTGGTAGTTGGATTATAACGCCAGCTATATCGGGCTTTATTGCATACTTAATATTTATGAGTGCACAAAAACTAATTTTTGATACCGATGCACCACTTAAAAATGCTAAACGCTATGTACCACTTTATATGGGCTTAGCGGGCTTTATTATGGCGCTAGTAACCATTAAAAAAGGTTTAAAGCATGTAGGTATTAATATTGGTTCAGTAGAGGGTTACGCCCTTGCAATTGCTGTAGCAGTAATAGTGGCTATTATTGGTAAAATTGCTATTGCGCGATTAAATATTGATCCTAAAGCTGATAAGCAAATGCAGTTTAATAACGTTGAAAAAGTATTTGCGGTATTAATGGTATTAACGGCGTGTTGTATGGCGTTTGCGCATGGATCTAACGATGTAGCTAATGCAATCGGTCCATTAGCTGCAGTTGTAAATATTGTTGAAAACAATGGTGAAATAGCTAAGAAAGCCGCTATTGCATGGTGGATTCTACCTCTTGGTGGTTTTGGTATTGTTGCGGGTCTTGCTATTTTAGGCAAAAAAGTAATTAAAACGATTGGTGAAGGCATTACACATTTAACACCGAGCCGTGGTTTTGCTGCTGAATTAGCTGCTGCCTCTACCGTTGTTATTGCATCGGGTACTGGTATGCCAATTTCTACTACACAAACCTTAGTTGGTGCTGTGTTAGGTGTAGGTATGGCACGTGGTATTGGTGCACTTAACATGGGCGTTATCAGAAACATTGTAGTTTCTTGGGTAATTACGTTGCCAGTTGGCGCTGCCCTTGCTATTGTTATTTTCTACGTACTAAGAACCGCGTTTGGGGTTTAATAAAAAAGTACTCAAAGACTTTTAGCTTGAAAAGATCTCAACGCCCTAGGTGTTGGGGTCTTTTTATTTGTGGAAAGAAAAAATGACTAATCTTCCAAGTATTAAGCAGCTGCAATATTTATTAGCTGTTCATCAACATCAACACTTTGGCAGAGCTGCCAGCGCTTGCTTTATTGGCCAATCTACATTAAGTAGTGCAATTCAAAACCTTGAAGAAACACTAGGTTGCCAGCTAATTGAGCGCGAAAGCCGAAGCTTAATGTTTACCAGTATTGGTGAAGAGGTTGTTGAGCGCTCTCGTAAAATAATAAACGATACTATTAGCTTAAAAGAGCTGACAAAAAGCTTTTTAACACCACTTAGTGGTAAGTTAACAGTGGGTGTTATACCTACTATCGCAAGTTTTATAGCTGCGCCTTTGTATCATTTTTGCAAGCAAACCTTTTGTGATTTAGAGCTAGTACTCGTTGAAGATACCAGCGACAAACTACTCGATAAGCTAGAGCATGGACATATTGATTTAGCATTACTTGCATTGCCGTATCAAACTGAAAAATTCCATACTCAAATTTTGGCTAAAGACCATTTTAGCTTAGTGCACCACAAAGATTACACTCAAGCAAAAGGCGTAGAGGATTTTAATTTATTGCCTGATGCAAGTGTGTTTTTATTAGAGCGAGAGCATTGTATGACGGGGCATGCGCTAAGTGCGTGCCACTTAAACCGCTCAAGCTGTATTAACCCTTTTGAAGCTGCAAGCTTACATACATTACTCAGTATGGTTGAGCATCAACTCGGCGTGACATTTTTACCTCAAATGGCAATTAATGCAGGAATACTTGAAAATAAAGATATGGTTGCAACGCCATCGCCAAGCGATGCCTATCGAGATATTGGTATTCTATGGCGCAAAACCACGGGTCGAATTCGCGACTTTAGGCTATTTAGCCAACAGCTAGAGGTGTTTTTAAAGCGCCAATGTAGCTTAGATTATTTAGAGCTAAAATAATGCAAAAAGCAGCCTATAATGGCTGCTTTTGATTTTGCACATGGCTTTCGAAAGGTTCAAGCTCTGGTAAAAATAATAAATAAATCCAAACCACTAAGTTAAAGTAGGGCACGCAGCCTAATGTTGTAAATACTTTAACGGGGTAGCCTTTGATATGTGCGTATCGATAACATTGATACGCAATTGCAAAGTGTATAATCAGTAATAATATAACTAGCTGTGTCATACCTTTCTCCTTAAAAGCTAAATCGCTTTAAAAGCCACTATAAACGACAGTACTACGTCATCAAAAGGTAATGTCATGTTTTTAAAGTGAAATGCATAAAATAACACGACATCATTTGTGTGATACTGAAAGTATAGGCAAGAAAGGTAAAATTGATAGTAATAAAATGCTTAAAATTGTTCAATTTTGTTTATTAGTAGCTAGCTTATTGTTGGTAAAACGTTTTATTTTTTGAGATTTTTTCAAGCTCACCTTTAATTTTTTCAACAGGTATTGGGCGGGCAATAAAGTAACCCTGGCCATAATCTACGCCTATCTCTTTTAGGGCAAAAAATATCTCTTTATTTTCAACATATTCAGCAACAGAGCGTTTGTCTAAGGAGCGGCTTATATCGTTTATAGCCTTAACGAGTGCCAAATCTATAGGGTCGTTAAGCATGTCACTTACAAACGAGCCGTCAATTTTTACGTGCTGAGCTGGTAACTGTTTTAAATAGTTAAAAGTGCTAAAGCCTGTACCAAAATCATCAATAGAGAAGTGACAGCCAAGTTTATTGAGCTTTTCTATCATTTTGCGGGTTGCTTTTAAATTATTGATACTCGCTGACTCGGTGATCTCAAAAATTATGCGTGTTGGTGGTACTTGGTATTTCTCTAGGTTTGATTCGATTAAAGGTAATAAGCGCTCATCTAAAAATGATTGTGCCGATAGGTTAATTGCAACTTGATTAAGCTCAGGATGTTTTGCAACGCAAGCAATAGCATTACGTACAACACATTGGTCCATCATAAATGTATCGTTTAGCATTTCTAATGAGGGGATAAATTGATTAGGGTAAATCAGCTCACCATTATGTTTTAAACGAAGTAATGCTTCAAAGTAGGCTACTTTGTTTTCTTTAAAGTCCCAAATAGGTTGGTAGTGTAGTTCTATTTGGTCTTGTTTTAGGGCTTGTCTAATTTCGTGCCCCCACTCGAGCCCAGATTGCAAAGTGTTGTTTTGTGCATCCTCTTTTGAGTAGCAATGTACTAAATTTCGCCCTAAGTTTTTAGCAATATATAGCGCAATATCAGCTTGTTTTAAGCATTCATTAGGGTCGCAATTTTGTGGCGTTATTTGAGTCAAACCAATAGAGCAGCTAATTGTGTATATTTGATCTTCTGATTTAAATGAATGCTTTTCTATGGCGCTACACACACCTTCGGCAATAAGGTGAGCGTCAAGTAAGTTTATATCTGTGAGGATCACCGCAAACTCGTCCCCGCCAATTCGACATACTAGGTGATCATCGCCAATATTCGCTTTAAATAGCTGCGCCACTTCTTTTAGTACAATATCGCCCTGATGGTGCCCTTTGCTGTCATTAATTATTTTAAAGTGGTCCAAGTCAATATATATAACAGCATGTTCTACACCTTCGTAAGTGTACTTATCTTGGCATATTTTGTTGAGTTGCTGGTCAAAGTAATAGCGATTATGTAAGCCTGTTAGTGGGTCGTGGTGTGCTAAATGACGAAGCTGAAGTTCTGCTTGTTTTCGCTCATGTATATTATCGATAGTGGCCGTTATCGTTGCGTTATTTCGGCTATTTTTAATTAACTGAAGTCGACACTCAACCCAAATCAGGTTGCCATTTTTATGGCTTAGCTTCACTTCTATTTGTTGTTGCTGCTGGCCACCATTTAAAATATCGTTAATCGTATGGGTAAGCTTTTGTTGATCATCCAAACTACAGTAATCACTAAGTGACTTTTGCAGTGTTGATTTTACACCAAAGCCACTTAATGCTTCCCATGCGGGATTAATAAAGCGGATCAACTCTTGTTGATCAAGCTCTAGCACTACGGTGTTTAGATGTAACAAAATACGCTGATGCGCCGAAAACAGCTCTTTATAACGCACTTCACTAACACTTAACTGCTCTACTTTATGAGCAAACTCTGCGTAGCTGACCATAAAGTCTTCACGGCGAGCAGCATGATCACACACTTTATTTAAAAATGAAGGGTCGTACGGTGCTCTAATAAAGTCGGTAACGCCTGAGAGTAAAAGCTGTTCTGCGTAATCGGCATCATCACTTTCTATAATTGTTACAATGGCTTGTTTAGAATTATGTTGAAGTATTTCTTCAACTAATAAGCTTGAGCTTTGAGCGCTAGAAGAGGTTGCATCAAGCAGCACAATTGAAAACTGCTGCTGATTGTATGCATTAAGAGCGGCTTTGGCCGTTGTAACATGTGTAATGGCAAAGTTTAGCTTTAGTTGCTCGCTAATAGTGTCTGCGGTTTCTTGAATTGGCTCTAAAAGTAATAAATTTAGCCTGCTACTTTTTTCTAAATGGGTAGAAAGTACATTAGCGAGTACTTGCGGCAACATGTCTTTATGCTCAAACGGTAATACCGCATCTATGCCGTAACTTCTTGCTGTGGTTTCTGCTATGCGTTCACAATAAATAGGTGGAATAAGTAAAATAGGAGTATTTTTTGGGGTTTTTAATAATCCTGAGCGGATCATTCTTGAAAAGCGCCAACCATCAATTTTACCAACATTAAGACCTGTAATTATAATATCGACAGGTTGTTGTTTTAATAGTCTTAAAGCTTGTTGGCTGTCTTGTGCATCTATAAAAGTAAATACATGTAAGCTTTCAAGGGTGGCTCTAATCGCATGGCGTTCAGCACTACTTGCGTTTAATATAAGCAATTTTAGCTGGTTTGCCACGTTTTGAACCCTCAAATATAAATAACAATAATTTAACCAAACAAGAATAATGATATTTAATCATAAGAACAAGGAAATTTAACCACTAAAATGCGACTAAGGTACTATAAGTTTGGCTGATTTCTTGAGCTTAACATCCGATACATATAAACTTGGCGCGATTTTAAATGATGTGGATTACTAAATTATGCGCGTGGCTGACTTTAGCTTTGAATTACCCGATGAATTAATTGCACGTTTTCCAAAAGCGGATAGAACTAGCAGCCGCTTACTTACTCTAGATGGCCCAACAGGCCAGGTTGAGCATAAAGTATTTAGTGACGTGCTTGATTTAGTAAACGAAGGTGACTTACTGGTATTTAATAATACCCGAGTTATTCCGGCGCGTATGTTTGGTCAAAAAGCGTCAGGCGGTAAAGTAGAAGTACTTGTAGAGCGTGTTGTTGATGAGCACCGAGTACTTGCTCATGTGCGTGCTAGTAAATCACTAAAGCCTGGTAACGAAGTTATTTTAGAAGGCAAAGCAAAAGCAACAATGATCGCACGACACGATACCTTGTTTGAGCTTGAATTTGATCGCAATCAAAATGTGCTGGATATATTAAACGACATTGGCCACATGCCATTACCGCCATACATTGACCGCCCAGATACCGAAGCCGATAGAGAACGCTACCAAACCGTATATGGCGAAAAGCCAGGCGCAGTAGCAGCACCCACAGCGGGTTTGCACTTTGACGATAAGCTTATGGCTGCGCTTAAAAATAAAGGCGTAAATATGGCCTTTGTTACGTTACACGTAGGTGCTGGTACATTTCAGCCAGTACGTGTAGATAGTGTTGATGAGCATGTAATGCACTCTGAGTACATAGAAGTACCTGACGACGTAGTACAAGCAGTTGCGCAAACTAAGGCAAATGGCGGGCGTGTAATTGCAGTTGGTACAACCTCAGTGCGTTCATTAGAATCGGCGGCTAAAATTCATGGTGGCAAATTAGATAGTTACTTTGGTGATACAGATATTTTCATTTTTCCGGGTTATCAGTTTAATGTTGTTGATGCCATGGTTACTAATTTTCACTTGCCTGAGTCAACGCTAATAATGCTAGTGAGTGCATTTAGCGGCCAAGACAATATTATGGGTGCTTACAATACGGCAATAGAACAGCAGTACCGCTTTTTTAGTTATGGTGATGCGATGTTTTTAACACGCAAGTAACAAATTGTTGTTTAATACTCAGTCGAATATGTCAAAAACCCCAGCTTAGTTGCTGGGGTTTTTGTTTATGGTAATTGGCATAACTGAATTTACCGCAGCTAATAGTATTAGCGAGGTAAAAAGGGTAGAATCGAGCGGTTAAATTATAGCTTGTTGGACTGTTTTTCCGACATTGAGGATGATATGAAATTTGAATTAGACCGTACTGACGGAAAAGCGCGCCGCGGCCGCTTGATTTTTGACCGTGGTGTAATAGAAACACCTGCATTTATGCCTGTTGGTACATACGGTACTGTAAAAGGTATGACTCCAGATGAAGTTAAAGCCACTGGCGCACAAATTTGTTTAGGTAATACCTTTCATTTAATGCTTCGCCCAGGTACTGAAATCATCAAACAACACGGTGATTTACATGATTTTATGAACTGGGATTTCCCTATTCTAACCGACTCTGGCGGCTTCCAAGTATTCAGCCTTGGCGCAATGCGTAAAATTACCGAAGAAGGTGTTTTATTTCAGTCGCCTGTAAATGGTGATGAAATTATGATGTCACCAGAAAAATCGATGGAGGTACAGCGCGATTTAGGCTCAGATATCGTAATGATTTTTGACGAATGTACGCCATACCCTGCTACTGAAAAAGAAGCAAAAGACTCAATGGAACTATCTCTTCGCTGGGCTAAGCGCTCAAAAGAAGGTCATGGTGATAATCCATCTGCGTTATTTGGTATTATTCAAGGTGGTATGTACCCAGAATTACGTGCACAATCACAAGCAGGTTTAGAAGAAATTGGTTTTGATGGTTACGCGTTAGGTGGTTTATCAGTAGGTGAACCTAAAAACGAAATGATGAATATTCTTGATCATTGTGCGTACAAAATGCCTGAAGACAAACCACGCTACCTTATGGGTGTAGGCAAACCAGAGGACTTAGTTGAGTCGGTTCGCCGTGGTATTGATATGTTTGACTGTGTAATGCCTACGCGTAATGCGCGTAATGGTCACTTATTTATTACCACTGGTATTGTTAAAATCCGTAACGCAGTGCACAAAACAGATACAGGCCCACTTGATCCTGAGTGTGATTGCCATACCTGCACTAATTACTCGCGTGCATACTTGCATCACCTTGATAAATGTAATGAAATTTTAGGTGCGCGACTAAACACTATTCATAACTTACGTTACTATCAACGTGTTATGGAAGGTTTACGTAATGCAATTAGCGAAGGTAAATTAGAAGAATTTGTACAAGATTTTTATGCTCGCCGAGGCCAAGAAGTGCCAGAGCTTGTAGAGACAACAAATTAAACTTTAAAATTAAAGAGGAAGTATCATGAGTTTATTTATTTCAAATGCACACGCAGCAGCTGGTCAACCTGCAGCCGGTGGTGGCTGGGAAATGCTAATAATGTTAGCAATTTTTGGTTTAGTTTTTTACTTTTTAATCTACCGCCCACAAGCTAAGCGCGTTAAAGAACACAAAAGCTTAATGAGCGCGATGGCTAAAGGTGATGAAGTACTTACCCAAGGTGGTTTAGTAGGTAAAATTGTGAAGATTACTGAAGATAAAGATTTCATCGTTATCTCATTAAACGAGCAAGCTGAAGTAACAGTACAAAAATCTGCAGTATCTGCAGTATTGCCAAAAGGCACAATGAAGTCGCTATAAAAATAATAAGGACGACCCCGTGTTAAACAAGTTTCCAGTTTGGAAGTATTTACTTGTTTTAGCTGTGGTAGCTATTGGCGTTTTATATGCTTCTCCAAACTTGTATGGTCGCGATCCGGCCATTCAAGTTTCGGGTGCTAAAGGTGCCGATGTAGACCTCGCTGTTGTAGACAAAGTAAACGCAACCCTCAAAAAACATAACGTAACTGTTAAATCAACTAAGCTTGAAGATGGACAAATACTTGTTCGTTTCAAAAATGTTGAAGAGCAACTTAAAGCGCAAGACTTACTGCGTGATTCATTAAGTGACGATTACGTTTCTGCTATTAATATGGCTCCGGCTCAACCTACTTGGTTAAAATCACTCGGTGGTAACCCAATGAAGCTAGGTCTTGATTTAAGTGGTGGCGTACATTTCACCATGGAAATCGACATGGCAACTGCGGTTGATAACCAGCTTGAGCAAATGGAACAAGACTTTAGAAGCGATTTACGCGAAGAAAAACTACGTTACCGTAGTGTTCGCCGTGTAGCTGGCTCTGAGCGTATGCGTGTAGAAATGCGTACCGAAGATGATAAAGACGCTGCAGAGCGTTTATTAGAATCTCGTTACCCATTAAATGTTTACATTGATGATAGCAGCAACGATAAAGCATTTTTTGCCACCATGAGTGAGCAAAAGCTTAAAGAAATTCGTGACTACGCAATTAAGCAAAATGAAACGATTATTCGTAATCGTATCAACCAAATTGGTGTTGCAGAGCCAAACGTACAGCGCCAAGGTGCTGAGCGTATTATTGTGCAATTACCAGGTGTTCAAGATACCGCTCGCGCTAAAGAAATTTTAGGCGCTACAGCAACGCTTGAGTTTCGTGAAGTAGACGAAAACGCCGATCCAAGCGCAGCTGCTCAAGGTCGTATCCCAGCGGGTACTGAAATGATCATGAGCCGCGACGGTTACCCTGTAGTACTTAAAAAACGTATTATTCTTGAAGGTAGCCATATTACTGGCGCGCAATCAGGTAGTGACGAATATCAACGACCACAAGTAAGTATTACCTTAGATAGCAAAGGTGGGGCAAAAATGAATGCCTTTACCAAACGTGCTATTGGTAAACGTATGGCCACAGTATTTATTGAATACAAGCCATCGGGTAAAAAGGATGAAAACGGTAAGGCGCTTCCACCAATTAAGGTAGAAGAAGTTATTAACGTTGCGACTATTCAGGCTCGCCTTGATCGCTCATTCCGCATTACAGGTATTGATAACCCAGCTGAAGCGCATAACTTAAGCTTATTACTTAGAGCGGGTGCACTTGTTGCTCCAATTCAAATAGTAGAAGAGCGCACAGTAGGGCCAAGCCTAGGACAAGAAAACATTGAAGCAGGTATGACAGCTGTTGCACTTGGTTTTGCGTTTGTACTTGCCTTTATGCTTATTTACTACAAAGGCTTTGGCTTAGTAGCTAACTTGGCGCTCGCGGCTAACTTAGTGCTTATTGTGGGTATTATGTCGCTTATTCCTGGCGCTACATTAACCTTGCCAGGTATTGCCGGTATTGTATTAACCGTAGGTATGGCAGTAGATGCTAACGTACTTATTTTTGAACGTATTCGTGAAGAGCTGGCCGATGGCCGTAGCCCTCAACAAGCCGTTCATTTTGGTTATGACAGCGCTTTTAGCACTATATTTGATGCCAATATCACCACCCTAATTGCTGCCATTATATTATTTGCCGTGGGTACAGGCCCAATTGCAGGCTTTGCGGTTACATTAGCAATTGGTATTTTAACTTCAATGTTTACAGCTATTGTTGGTACCCGCGCGGTAATCAACTTTATTATTGGCGGTAAACGTGTTGATAAACTTTCAATTTAAGGAGTAGACATGCAGATTTTAAGTTTGGGTAGCAGAACCCTTCGTTTCATGTCTCTTCGTAAAGTGGCTATGGGCTTTTCGACGTTATTGATAATAGCGTCGCTTGCGTCAATTTTTGTTAAAGGCTTAAATTTTGGCTTAGATTTTACCGGCGGTACTGCAGTAGAGGTGGGCTTTTCACAGCCTGCAGATCTAAAAAAGGTACGTAATGTACTAGCCGAAAATGGCTTTGCTGATGCTTCCGTACAGTTATTTGGTTCAAGCCAAGAAATTTTAGTACGCCTAGCGCCTCGTGGAAGCGATGTTAAAGCAGAAGTAATTGGTAACCAAGTAATTGCAGCATTAAAACAAGCAGACGACAGCGTAGTAATGCGTCGTATTGAGTTTGTTGGTCCAAGCGTAGGTGAAGACTTAAAAGAGCAGGGTGGCCTTGCCATGTTAACTGCGCTTATTTGTATCTTAATCTATGTTGCATTTCGTTTTGAGTGGCGTTTTGCAGTAGGTGCGGTAGGTGCGTTACTACACGACGTTATTATTACAGTTGGTTTGTTTTCGGTATTAGGGTTAGAGTTTGATTTAACAATATTAGCGGCAATACTTGCGGTAATAGGTTACTCGCTCAACGATACTATTGTTGTATCTGACCGTATCCGTGAAAACTTCCGTAAGGTACGCATTGACGACACTATCGAAATTATTGACTTGTCTTTAACGCAAACACTTAATCGTACACTTGTAACATCAATCACTACAATTTTAGTGTTGATTGCCTTGTTTGCATGGGGCGGGCAAACCATTCATGGTTTTGCAACTGCATTACTGTTTGGTGTGTTTATTGGTACTTATTCTTCTGTTTATGTTGCAAGTTCGGTTGCTATAGCAATGGGCGTAAGCAAAGAAGATTTAATACCTGAAGTGATAGAAAAAGAAGGTGCTGACCAAGACGCTATGCCGTAACTAGGTTTGTACTTAATAAAAACCGCTCTTATGAGCGGTTTTTTTATGAGTGCATTTTTTTAGGCGCAATAAAAGTGTCATACACACTTGGTACTTTGTTGCTCCAATCAAAATAGTTGTAAGGCAAATACGTGACGATTCAGCGCAAAGTATTAGAGTACATTTTAAAAAGCGGTGAAATAACGACGCTGTTTCAGCCTATTTTTGATATTAGCAATCAAGTTATTGTAGGTTACGAAGCACTTAGTCGAGGGCCTAAAGATAGCCCGCTAGAAATGCCTAATACATTATTTAAAGTAGCCCATGAGCAAGGCTTAATTTCGGAACTTGAATTACTATGTCGCTCTAAAGCGATTGAAAACTTTGTAAGGCTTAACCTACAAGGTAAATTATTTTTAAATGTAAGCCCTAAAACACTACTTGATCCTTGCCATCCTAAAGGGGAAACATTGCACCTAATAGAGCAATTTGACTTAGCGGCTAATCGTGTAGTTATAGAGGTTACTGAGCAAGAAAAAGTAGATGATGGTTTTTTGCTATTAAAAACGATAGCTCATTACCGAGAACTTGGCTTTACTATAGCAATAGATGATTTAGGCGCTGGGTATTCAGGCTTAAAACAATGGTCTGAATTATGCCCCGATTTTGTAAAAATCGACCGCTATTTTATTGATCATTGTGATCAAAGCGAAGTTAAAAAAGAGTTTTTGAAATCTATTACAATTTTGGCCAGAGCCACTAATACTCAGGTTATTGCCGAAGGGATAGAGCGCCCAGAAGAGCTCACGTTCGTAGAAAACTTAGGCATTAGTAACGTACAAGGGTTTTTACTTGAAAAGCCAAGCATAAAGCCAAGTGAAGACTTTAGCTCAGAGCAACTACAAGCTCTTTCATTTACGCAATCAAATACATTATTTGATCAATCGATGGCCATAGGCCGCCTATCTATTACACAACCTGCAATAAGCAGCGACACTCGCTGTAAAGATGCGCATAAACGCTTTGAGCAAGATAAGTCACTCATAAGCATTGCAGTGTTAAGTAATGAGAACAAGCCCGTAGGGTTACTTCACAGAGATCAATTAACAGAGGTTTTTGCAGCGCCCTACGGGCATGCTCTTTATGATAAACGCCCCGTTACTGCACTTATGGATAAGCAGCCCTTAGTCGTTGATGAAAACCAATTACTCGATACCGTAAGTAAGCAAATAACTGAGCAAGACTTTGATATTCGCCGCCATATAGTAATCACCAGAGAAAGCGCTTATTTAGGATTAGCGCCGCTTCGCGATATTTTAAAACACATAACCGAAGAAAAAATACGCCATGCACAGCATGCTAATCCACTGACTATGCTCCCTGGTAATGTAGCAATTAATGAAGCTATAGAGCAGCGATTAAAAGGTAGTAATCCTTTTTCACTCGCGTATATAGACTTAAATCATTTTAAGCAATTTAATGACTTATACGGTTACGCTAGCGGCGACAGTGTAATTAAACTATTAGCTGATGTAACAGTGCAAGCGTGTAAAAATAGTGCTAACTTTGTAGGGCATATAGGTGGCGATGACTTTATGGTGGTGTTTGATCAGCACAACGCGGTTGATATATGCAATACCATTATTGAACAGTTTGAACACCAATCTCGTATATTTTTTACACCTGAGCACATAAAGAGCGAAGGGTATTGGGCTACAAACCGTGAAGGAGAAAAGCAATTTGTGCCTTTACTAACGTTATCGATTGGCTTAGTTGAGCCTGATTTACAGCAATGTAAAAACAGCCACCAAGTTGCAGCACTTGCAACTGATGCTAAAAAAGAAGCCAAACGTTATCGTCATAGTTATTTGTTTATTTGCAAACGCAAAGGGCCTGCACCCGCAGTAGTGCGTCTAGCAAGTAATAAGCAGGTAATTTAAATAAAAATAGGTAATTGTTATGTTGCCAATAAAGTTTTTAGTTTGCGTATTAAGTTTGTTTACGAGTTTTGCGCTCATCGCGCAAGATCAGATAATAAGTGTTGCCCAAAAACAAGATACTCAAAATGCCCGAGAAGAGTACTTAAGTGAGTTACTAGCTCGAGCACTCGAAAGCGCAAATTACCCCGGGGTTATTAGGATGACTCCAATATCAGAACATCAAAAGCGTAAGCTCATAAACCTGCAAAGCAGTGACCTTGATATGTATTGGAGTATGAGCAGCCCAGAACGAGAAGCGCTTGCTTTAGCTATTAAAATACCGTTATTTAAAGGCTACATAGGAAAGCGGGCTTTACTCACTAATAGACAAAATGTAGCACGTTTTAAAAACGTAAAAACTCTTGAGCAGCTAGGAGAGTTTTCAGCGGTGCAAGGTCACAACTGGCCAGATACAAGAATCATGTCGTACAACGGGCTACATGTAAGGCCACTCACCAATTACCAAGCCATGTTTACTTTAACAAGCCGTGGGCGAATAGATTATTTTCCTCGCTCATTTATTGAGGTTAATTCCGAACTTATTGAAAACAAGCAAAGTAACCTTGTTGTCGTGCCCAACCTATACATAAGCTACCCAACGGGTATTTATTATTTTGTGACAAAAAGTAAGCCTGAGTTAGCTATAGCGATTGAGAAAGGTTTAAAGCTGATGCAAGAAAACGGTGAGTTTGATGCCTTATTTAACGAATATTTTGCAGATGATTTAAATAAACTGCCTTATACAAAAGGGAAAACGGTCGAAATTAAACTCGATAATCCTTATTTTTAGGTGCAAAAAAAGGAGCCGAAGCTCCTTTTTTAGTTATACCAATGTAGTTGATATAAGCTGTTTATTAGCGAAGTAACGACTCAGATAACACTGGACGAATTTCACGAATAATAGCTTGAGTCAATTTTGGCGCGCCACAAATGATATTGCCACTGTGGTTATAGTTATTACCACCAGCAAAATCGACTACCATGCCGCCCGCTTCTTTAACCATAAGCTCGCCTGCAGCAGAGTGCCAAGGTTTTAAACCAATTTCAAAAAATCCATCTACACGACCCGCAGCAACGTATGCCATATCTAAAGCAGAACAACCTGCACGGCGAATATCAGCTGTATGCACAAACAATGCTTTAAATGCTTCAGTGTATGCATCCATATGGTGTTTGTTTTTGAAAGGGAAACCAGTAGCAAGTACAGTACCCGCAAGTACAGTTGTTTTGCTTACACGAAGACGTTTGCTGTTAAGTTGTGCGCCTTGACCTTTAGAAGCCGTGAAAAGCTCACCACGAATTGGATCATAAATAACGGCTTGGTCTAAACGACCTTTAACTTTAAGTGCAATAGAGATTGCGTAATGAGGGATACCTTTGATGAAGTTAGTTGTTCCATCGATAGGATCTACAATCCATTGGTAATCTGCATCCTTGCCTTTGTGCTCACCTAGTTCTTCACCAACAATTGAGTGAGTAGGGTAAGACTGTAAAATTGTGTCGCGAATTACGGCTTCGGCTTCTTTATCAATGTTAGTTACTAAGTCGTTAGCGCCTTTTTGTTGCACTTCAACTTTTGATAAATCTTCGCCAGCGCGAAGTAAAATTTTGCCTGCGTTACGCGCAGCGCGAACCGCAATGTTTAACATTGGATGCATGGTGTTACCTTTGGGTTGTAAAAGAACGTTTGTATATTTCAGCCGGCGTATTTTAGCGACTTTTGACATAAAGTAAACAATAAACCCCAAATAAATGCGGGTGTTTTTTGTACAGCCCTGAAAGTGCATACTTTTTTAAAACATAATTATCTGCATTTAAATAAATTAATTTTAAATAATACTTTACCTAAAGTTAACTTGAGGTTTTATCGTGACCTCAACTTAAACAAATAAGGAAAGTTATGTATTTAGAACATGTAAACTTAGTCGCAAGTGATATCGATCCAATGCTAGCGTTTTATCAAGCGGCGTTTCCATATTGGTCAATTAGAAGTGAAGGACAAGGCGATTGGTATGGTAAACCAAGGCGCTGGGTCCATTTTGGTGATGATACCCACTACATAGCTATAAGCGACCATGGAGAGGGAGAAAATAGGTACTTGTCGGGGCATCAAGTTGGCTTTGCTCATTTTGCATATGTTACGAATAATTTAAATGCAGTGGTAACGCGTTTAAATAAAGCGGGTTTTAAAGTAAGTAAAAAAGGTAGCACCAATCCATTTAGAAAAAATGTGTATTTTATTGACCCCGCAGGCTTTGAAATAGAGTTTGTAGAATATTTAAGCGATATACCAAGTGAGCGAAATAACGATTTATAGTCATCCCCTAAGCACCGTAAGGCACGGTGCTTAGATAAATTTTTATTATCGATTACTACTACCAGCACCAAGTTGAGTTTTTAGCTCATTGGCAAAACTCATAAACTTCTCTTTAATTGTGCGCTTAACTTTTACTTCTACCGAGCCTAATATGGCTTTACCCTCAATATAAATAGTCGGTCCTTGGCGTTTATTAAGCGATACCGATTTGTTTTCAAAGCTGCTTAATGTACAAAACATCTTAGATACTACATTTACATGATCTGGTACGTATATTTCATCACTACCAAATATGCAATTAACGTGAATGGTTACATTTTGATGTGCAAATATAGCGTCAGTAAAATCAAGTACCACTGAGCCCATATAGTTGCTTAAGTAAATATTTTTTGGCACAACCCACTGACCGCTTCGCTCATTTGAGCCTAATATACTGCGCAGTGTAAAATCGTCATCGCTATTTTGTTGTGCACTATAATTTGGAGAAAATTGCGTGTGTTTTTGCGCTTTATATTGCTGATCAGTGTTAAGTGTTAAATCTTCCACTAAGTTCATTAATACTTCGTTTGAGCTTGCATCCATAGCTTCATCTAAACGTCGTTCAAATGCCTCTACAGAAATAACCCCGTGACTGTAATTATAAATCAGCTGGTCAATCACTTGTTCACGAACGTGTTCTATTGGGCGGTCTTCAATTTTTACAGACATTAGGAGCAATCCTTTTATTAAGCGAGTACAAACTAAAAAGCAATCAACGTACCAATATTAATACCTTTAATTATCAGTGGTTTAATTTTATTATAGTGCTTTGCTGTTTGTTATATTAACGATAGATTAACCAAAAGTGCAATTATCTAGCTATTTTCACTACTTAAGAAAGTTTTACCGATAAGTCTGTAAAACTTTACTCAAAGCTTGTGTACCACAAATGTTGGTTATGGTTTAAGTTTATGATTTTTAAATAAAAATAAAGTTGGCCTAAAGCTCGCATTAACTAATTCGTCTTTAATCAAAAGGAGAAAGATTATGAAAACATTCAACAAATCTATGATTGCAGCGTTAGTTCTTGGTACTACAGCAATGGGTGCACAGGCAAGCAGCTGGGAAAACGAAAGTAAAGATGCTTGGATTGATGGTAAGGCAGAAACAGTGCTTCTTATGAACACTAATCTAAACAACTTTGACATTAACACTGATGTAAAAAATGGCAAGGTAGTACTTACAGGTAAAGTAAACAGCGACCTAGATAAAGAGTTAGCTGAAGAACTTGTACTTAGCCTAGATGGCGTAATGGATGTAGATAACAACTTAACCGTTGTTAAAGATATGGATGCTAAAACTACAGATACCGATATGGACACTGATGACAACGACTTAACTGACGCTAAAATCACCACGGTAATTACAACTCGCTTCTTATTTGACTCAGAAGTTGACGGTACGGATATTGATGTTGATACCGACAACGGCGTAGTGAAGCTAAAAGGTTCTGTTGAATCTGAAGCTGAAAAGCAGTTAGCAATCAAAATTGCTAAAAACGCTGAAGATGTTCGTGACGTAGTTGATGAATTAACTATCGTTGCTGAATAATACACTATACTAAAAGCCCAGCACTGCTGGGCTTTTTACTTTGTCATTTTAAAGGAGTTACACCATGGATATTATTCGTATTATTTTGTCGATTTTATTGCCACCACTGGGCGTGTTTTTACAAGTTGGTTTAGGTATGCACTTTTGGCTAAATATTTTACTAACACTACTGGGTTACTTCCCGGGTTTAATACACGCAATTTATATAATTGCCAAAAAGTAATGCTGCACTTTATGTAATGTAAGCCGACTTTCTAAACGGCTTACATACCTTCCCTGCTTTAAATCCCCCTATTTTTATATTATTACCCACTTAAAAGATTACTATTTAAGCAGTTAGCTTACTGATTGTTAAAATAAAGGTTTTTGCTAGTGACAAGCCCTTAAAAAGTTTTTATACTGCAACCCGCTTTAGTCGCTCTGTGGCTAAACGCTTCAAAAATTAACTGCCTTGCAGTTATATAAAGTTGGCCCCTTAGCTCAGTTGGTTAGAGCACACGACTCATAATCGTTAGGTCCCCAGTTCGAGTCTGGGAGGGGCCACCACTTTTCAAAGCGTTCTGTTTTCATATATCTTAGTACAAATTAGCTCATCTTATTTTAGTTTAATAGCACATTCGTCTATGTAGTTTCTCGCTTAAATTATTTGTTTCGGCCATTTGGTTTTTATTCTCAATCTTGTAATTAATAGAAACCGTCAGAACGCTACTTTAAAATTATTTATTATTTGCAATCAATAATATAGTTGTGTACTTTCCTGGGGACAATTTAGGGTTGTTCAAATAAATTTATAAGGAAGTATTATGAAAACGAATAAAATTGCAATCTTACTGTTTACTGCTGCTGTTGCGAGCCCCGCTGTATTGGCCGAATCTCCAAACTTTAACTATGTTTCTGCTGGTTACCTTAATGGGGATATTGATGGCGATGATGCTGATGGTTGGACTTTTGATGGTAGCACGCTACTAGGCGAGAATTTTTTTCTATCTGGTCAATATCAGACTGTTGGTAATTCAGATGATGGTTTAGACGTAGACTTAAACTGGCTTAGTGCTGGAGTAGGTTACCGAACTGCTATTAGCGCGAGCACTGACTTTTATGGTTTATTAACATACGAAAACGTAGAAGCTGAGGCATCGTATCGTGGAAACAGTGCTTCAGAAGATGAAAATGGCTATGGCCTATCTATAGGCGTTCGATCAATGCTGAGCGATAGCATTGAACTAGATGGTCGTTTAGGCTACATCGATATTGAAGATGAGAGTGAAACATCGATCACTTTGGGTGCGCTTTATTACATGAATAAGAACTTTTCTATTGGTGCTAATTACACGACAATTGATGAGCTAGATTTGGTTAGCTTAACGGCTCGATACAGCTTTTAAGTAGTAATACATTAATTGTATTTGAGCGCACTAATCAGTGCGCTTTTTTATGTTCGTTACTTTTCTATTTTGAGTTTTCTTACGAAAAGCTAAAGCTAAAGCTAAAGCTAAAGCTAAAGCTAGAGGCGTTAAGTATTTAATTAACTTGGTACTTACTGTTAGTACGAATATAGATAGTTGCAGGTTTATCGCTGTTATTTTCAAGCGAGTGAGTAAAGCGACCATTTGATCCTACATAGCTGCCTGCGCTTAGGTTTTGGACTTTATTTTGCTCGTTTGAGTTGTAATTAACTGCACCGCCAATAACCACAGCGCGAAACTCACTAGCCTCAGTGCTTATTTCACCTTTAAAGCCAGCAGGAAGTTTAATCATTGAGCCATTCAAATTGGCTTTACTCCCCCATACATAAGTAGATTGCACACCGTCTACGCTAATATCGTTTAAGTCGCTATCGCTTAACCATACGATATTGTCTTTATGTAGATTTAATGGGCGCTCGCCATTATCAAACTGATCTTTTGTAGGCTTTACTAAATATGGGCCTGAGTCTATTTCGAGGTATATTAAGTTAGTTTTGCCATTGGCAGCAGTGGTGTGGTTTTCACCTGCTGGCTGTGTCCAAAATGAGCCTGCTGGCATCCACATTTTTTCAGCGGCTGGGTCGTCATTATGCATTTGCCCTTCAATAACAATACCGCGATAGGTAATGTTATGAATATGTGGTGGAGATTCAAATCCTTTTTTAAAGCGAACTAGCATACCTGTTGCATCATCTGTTGTACGGTTACCCCAAAGATCGGCTGCGCCAGGGCTTTTATCGCCACGAAGTGGGTTTAGGTAACCCCAATCAATATTGCTAGCAGCAACTACTTTTGATGCGTTTTGCTGAGCAAAAGCAGGCGATGAGCTAAGTGTTGCTACAAGTGCAAGTGTTGATGCGTTTAATAATAGTTTCATAGGTATGCTCCGTTAAGTTGGTATGCGTGTATAGTACGGTTTAAAATTCACCCAATAAACGGGCAAATGTTCAATACACTTTCGCAAAAACGTGGATAATAGCTTTATAGTTAATATTTAATCACGTAGCTAAACAGTAAGAGGTTTTGATGAAAATTGCTGACTTACAAGTATTGCTTAAAGTGGCAGAGCTGCAATCTATTACGGCGGCTGCAAACCAATTAGATATGAGTTCATCGGCTGCAAGCGTATCTATAAAACGTATTGAAAAAGCACTTAACGCTCAGATTTTTGTACGTACCACAAGGCAAATACGTCTTACGTCTGAGGGGGAGCGTTATTTACCGTTATGCCAGCAAGCACTCGAATTACTGCAGCAAGGCCAAGTACTTATTCACGAAGAGCAGCAGTCGATAAGTGGTGAAGTGCGCATGGCGGTTTCCTCAGAAATGGGCCGTAATTTAATGCGTGTTTTACTTAATAATATCATGGATAAATACAGCGAAGTAACTTTGCGATTACAAGCTAGTGATAGCCGTGCCGACTTTTACCGTGATGGAGTTGATGTTGCTCTGAGGGCAATCACTAAAGATGCAGTAAAAGAGCTCAATTTATATGGTTTTAAAATTTGTGATATTCCTCACGTGTTGTGCGCATCGCCAAGTTATATTGCCAAGCACGGTGAGCCGTTAACACCCGAAGATTTACTTAATCATAATGCTCTTTTATATAAGTTATATGAAGTAGTTCACGATGGTTGGGAGCTTTATAACGACGATCAAAAATTCAAAATTAAAATGAATAGTGACCGCGCAGTTAACGATGGCGATATTGTAAGGCGTTGGTGTATGGATGGAACCGGTATTGCCAAAAAATCAGCAATTGATGTCGCTCAAGATTTATTAAGCGGAAGGCTTCAAAGGCTAATGAGTGACTACAAAGTGCCGCTTACCGAAATGTGGCTAGTACTCCCTAGTAGGCAGCTTATTACCCCTGCTGTTAGGTTAATTCGCGATGAGTTAAAACACACAATTAATGAATTAAGAGATCAGCTAATAGCTAAGGGTATTATTGATGCTAAAGAGTGGCCAGAATCGCTATAAACTTTAATACGCGTATTTTTGATGTTTTATACGCTCCTCGTATTTATTTAAAATGCACATTCCTCTTTTAACATTCTATTTTTCTAATTATTGGGCTTATTGCGCAGCTGATCCTATATTTACTGTAAGCGAGTGTGAGTTCAATCCTTTGTTCATTTTATAGGTATCGTATGTTACTTAAGCAAAAAGTTTATATAAGTCTTATTTTAGCTATTGTTGTTCCTTTAGCTGTTTCTACATTTTTATTTTCAAATAGTATCCAAAGCCATATAGGCGATAAACTCGCAAAAGTAGACTTACCTACAGCACTTAGCGAAGTGAAAAGCAAAATTGAGCTTGAGCTGTCTACCCCCATTATTGTTGCTAAAGAAATAGCACAAAATTTGTTTGTTAAACAGTGGCTAAGTAATGGCGAGTCTGAGCAAACACAAGCCGATTACATTAACTATTTAGCAAGTATTAAAAAAGATAACAAAGCCGTTATGGCTTATATTATTTCAAAAAACACCAATAACTATTACACAGATACTGGCATTTCGAGAAAAATAGACAGAAGCGAAGACCTTTGGTTTGATCAATTTTTATCATCAAATAAACCCTTCGAGATAGCACTGGATATTGATAAAACCACAAATACTATGGTGGTATTTATTAATTACGCATTAGAAATAGGCGGTGAACGTACAGCAATTACTGGTGTTGGCCGCTCGCTCGATTCTATGATCAATTTAATTAATGAATACCGCATTGGTGAAGCCGGTGTAGTTTATTTGGTCTCTGATGATGGCGAGGTGATGCTTCACAGTGATAGAGATCTAATGGGTCAAAAAATTAATATTAATGAGATTAAAAACGGTGCCATTGTAAATAAACAAATTGGCGATGAAGATTATGTTGTTTCAAGCACACCTATAGAATCATTAGGTTGGCATTTAGTGGCCGAAATACCAGAGAATCAACTCTATGGGCCTATTAATAGTGCTATTAATAGTAATTTATTATTTGGCGTTATTATTGCCATTATCGGCTTTGTACTGGCTAGGGTATTAGTTGCGCAAATTTTTAAACCTATTGAAAACATAACTGCAGCGGTTAATTCGTTAACTAAAAAAGATGGTGATTTAACTGCTAGGTTACCTACAGACGACAACAATGAAATATCTGAGCTGGCAGCAAACTTTAATTTATTTTTAGAGCAATTGCATAGTATGTTTAAGCAAGTGTCTGACTCTGCTAATCATGTAAAAAGTATCTCTGAAAGTGTGCTAGTGCAAGTCCAGGGGGCTGCTAATTTGGCTGAAGTGCAATCATCAAGCACACAAACGGTTGCAGCTGCGGTGAATGAAATGGAAGTAACCGTACAAGATATTTCAAACAGCGCTAGTAATGCATCTGATATAGCAACTACTACAGAGGAAACCACTCACAAAGGGGTTGAATTTGTTAATGGCACCATAAAACACATGGAGCAACTAGAAACTGCCATGGCGACCTCGGTTGCTTCCGTTACTGAGCTCTCTAGTGAAATAAAATCTATTACGCAAGTGCTTGATGTAATTAAGGCTATATCTGAGCAAACCAATTTATTAGCGCTTAATGCTGCCATAGAAGCTGCGCGAGCTGGAGAGCATGGCCGAGGCTTTGCTGTAGTTGCTGATGAAGTACGTACGCTGGCTATGCGTACTGCTGAGTCTACAGAGCAAATAAACGAAATGATTGATTCATTAAATACTAAAGCTTCTAGCACGGTATCAGCCATTGAACTTGGCAGTAAAAATACCCTTGAAAACGCAGAGCGATTAAAAGTTACAGGCAGTACATTAACTGGTATATCGCAGGAAATAGTGACTTTAAGTGAGCTAAACAGCTCGGTTGCTACAGCAACACGTGAGCAAACGTTAGCTACGTCTGAAATAAGTCAAAATGTGGTGATGATTTCTGACTCGGCAGAGCAAACAAAGCAAAATATGAAAAATTCAGAGCAATTATGTAATGGCTTGAATAAGGAGTCGAATATATTAAAAGAGTTGCTTGGTAAATTTACATTATAAAAAGTTAAAGCTTTAAACTATAAAGCGCGTTGTAACTCAGTTATAACGCGCTTTTTTTGTTTAATTTTTACGGTAGATCTCGTGTTGAATATCGTAAATATTAACGCTTAGGCTGTCTGAGTCGCGACAGTAGGTTTTTAAACACTCTAGCAGGCTTTCACTAAGCATTTGCTTTTGCTCAATAGAACGCCCTGACATTATATGTGCCGCAATATGAATAAATCCTTCTTTACCCGCACCTAGTTGATATTGTTGGTAAGCAATGGCACGGGTTTTTATCGTTTCTAAATCGAATAAGCCACTTTGAAAAGTTGCATTATGTACTTTTTCTACAAGTACTTGAGGGAGAACAGGAAGGTCTTCTGAGTGTTCAATAATAATATGCGGCATTAAGCATTTCCTATTGTAAGTTACTGCATGGGTGTGGGCGCAATTGTAGCAAATACAGCGTAGTGCGCTAACCCCTGAGGTATTGAAAATCTTTACTCTAAAGTAATTATTTTTGATGGTAGTATAAAAACAGACACGTGAACCTTCGCTTAGCTTATAAAGCAAAATTAAGGATTAATATGAAATTACCGCAAAATTTTAAACGCTTAGCTGTGCTACTAAGTGCAGTTGTTACATTAAGTGCTTGCTCTGACGATGTTGCATCGGTGAGCTTAGGTCTATTTACTACTAAAGATGTGGTGGTAAATTCGCAGCAAGACCCGCTAGTAAAAGGTGTTACATGTCATATTAGCCATATTGAGGCAGATTTAGATTTTTCCGATCCTTCCGATATGTCTATAGCGTGTCGTCAAACGGGGCCGATTACGGGCGATCAATTACAAGCTATAGATCGCAGTAAGTCGGGTGAGGTGGTATTTAAATCATCTAAAAGTATTTTATTTAAATCACTAAAAGTACGCCGTATTTACGATGCACAAAACCGTACGTTGCTGTACTTATCGTACTCAACAAAAGAATCCAGTGGTAGTCATCATCATGCACTATCAACAGTACCGCTTTACAATACCCAAGCGTGGGATTGGGCGCTTGAACAAGAATAAGAGCAGATTATGTTAGCGTTATTTAAAACAAAGCCACTGCTTGAGCAGGCAGAGCAGCAGTGGTTAATTGATACTTTTATTTGGGCGGTAGAAAACTTTGATGCCAGTTTTTTTACAAAGCATACTCAAATAATATTGCCAACGGCTAAATACTTCCCTGACTCGGTGTCGAGTATAGAAGAAATGGCCACCAACGTATTTACCCGTGTGCGCGATTACGCTGGTATGAGCAAATGGCCAATACAGCTAGTAGCACCACAGCAATTGCAGCCACAAGTATTTCCTCATTTTGAATTTAGTGAACAACTACGAGGTGATACAAGCCAGCTTATAGTACCGCCAAGCCATGCGATTAATGTCTCGTTTAATCCTAATCAAATAAATCAGCCACAAGATTTAGTAGCAAGCTTTGCAGGTACGTTAGCTACCATACTCATACACCATGTTGCGGTGCTACCGCCAGGTGGTAAAGACTACCTGCCACAAGCAGCTGATGCAGTGGCATGCTTTTTAGGTTTTGGTGTAATGATGAGCAATACAGTGTATCAATTTAAAGGTGGATGTGGCTCGTGCTATAACCCTTATGCTAACCGCGAGGCTAAATTAAGCGAAGCCCATACCGTATTTATGCACGCGTTAATTAGCTACTTTAAAAACGATAAAGAGTCTAAAAAACATTTAAAGCCGCATTTACGAAGCCAATTTAAAAAGGCTCAGAAAGAAATTAAAGCCTTAGTAGACAACTCAGCTAATCCGTTATTACTCGCCTATGCACCAAATTAAATTGGATACTTGTGAATTACTTAGATGAATTTTTGCTTATTGCTATTGCACACTTTTTTGCAGTAGCGAGCCCAGGACCGGACTTTGCTGTGGTACTTAAACAAAGTGTACAGCAAGGTAGGCGTAATGCTTTATGGACCAGTGCCGGCGTTGGGGTAGCCATTTTGCTGCACGTTGGCTATTGCGTATTAGGCGTTGCACTTATTTTAACGCAATCACCTAATTTATTTATAGCGCTTAAATACCTCGCAGGTGCTTATTTGGCATATTTAGGTGTGCAAGCGTTAAGAGCTGCAAAACCGCCTGAAAATACGAGCGATGCTATAGAAAACAAAACCGTGCTTGAAGAAAGCGTGTGGCTTGCTTTTAGGCGTGGCTTTTTAACTAATGCGCTAAACCCTAAAGCAACCCTCTTTTTTATGTCGTTATTTACCTTAGTAATTAGTGTAACGACACCTACTAGCGTGCAAATAGCGTATGGCGTTTATATGGCATTGGCCACCTGGGTGTGGTTTTCAATGCTTTCTTTAGTGCTTTCAAAGCCGGGTGTTCGGGGCTTTTTTCAAAAAAGTGGTTATTGGTTTGACCGCGGTATTGGCGTTATTTTAATAGCGTTAGCTATTCGCGTTGTAATTTAAATTAATAAGAGCAGGAGTAAACATGCCTATTTATAACTTTTCGTTTGGATCAAATATGTCGTCCAACCGCTTACTTGCACGTTTACCGCAAGCTAAACGTGTTGGTACAGCGGTATTAAAAGGCTACGAACTTACCTTTAATATGTTATTTAAAGATGGGTCGGGTAAATGCAGTATTCAAAAAAGCGATGATAAAAACGCGTTAGTGTATGGCGTTGTTTATGAAGTTAATGAAGCAGAAAAAGCAGTTTTAGATACTATTGAAGGCCCAGGATACGATTGCGTTGCAATTAAGCCAACACTTTTAGATGGCGAGCAAATAGAGGCGCATTGTTATATAGCCAATACGTACGATAACGATGTACTGCCATACGATTGGTATATTCAGCACGTTCATCGCGGAGCACTTGAGGCGGGCGTACCAAAAGAATACAGTGATGCAATACTTAACCGGCCGCATAAAAGCGATACTAATAAAGAGCGTGCCGATATTGAATTTGCAGTTCATCAAAAATAATAAGGATAACCATGACATTAACTAAATTAGCCAGCTTTGCCTTGCTTGCAAGTGCCACCTTTAGCAGTTGGGCACAAATAAATACCAATAATTTAGAAGAGGTAATTAAAACCTCAATGGCACGCTTTGACGTACCCGGTATGGCTGTAGCGGTAGTGCAAGACGATCAAGTAGTATTTGCTAAAGGTTTTGGTGTTAGTAACTTAAATACTAACGCACAAGTAAACAAAGACACGCTATTTGGTATTGCTTCAAACACAAAGGCATTTACCAGCGCCGCACTGGCTAAATTAGTTGATGAAGGTAAGTTGAGTTGGGATGACAGAGTAATCGATCACTTACCTGAATTTAGATTATATGACTCATATGTAACCCGTGAAATGCGTATTCGTGATTTATTAAGTCACCGCAGTGGATTAGGCCTTGGGCAAGGCGATTTAATGATTTGGCCAAGCACCGATAAATCTATAGAAGATATTTTAGCTGGGTTAAAGTATTTAAAACCTGCAAGCAGCTTTCGCAGCCAATATGCTTATAACAATTTAATGTTTGTTACCGCAGGTGAAGTTGTTGCGCGTGTGTCGGGTATAAGCTGGAACGATTACATCGAAAAAAATATATTAAAGCCGCTACATATGGATAACTCTCGTGCGGGCTTTTCGCGTATTCCTAAAAGTAATAAAAATTGGGCAATTGGTCATATTCCGATGGATGGCAAGCTCAACCCATTTTTTGTTAATTACTTAGAAGATTTTAGAGGTGCAGGTGCTATTGCATCTAGCGTAAGCGATATGAGTCAATGGCTACGCACGCAATTAGCGGGTGGTAAAATGCCAAACGGCGAGCAGCTATTTAGCGAAAAGCAACAAGCGCAAATGTGGCATCCGCATATTACCTCTATGGCCTCTAAAAGTGCATTTGAAGCGTATCATCAGCAATTTAGAGGATATGGGCTAGGTTGGAGCATTGAAGATTACCACGGCTTTAAAAAGCTAGGTCACGGTGGTGGTATTTTAGGTATGGTATCGCAAGTCACGTTACTACCAGAGAAAAAGCTTGGTATTGTCATTTTATCTAATCAGCAAGCATTTAGTGCGCTTTCGGCGGTTACTCATGAAGTGCTTGAAGATGCTCTAGAACTTGAAGATAAAGACTGGGTAGAAGATTTAGCTGATAAGCATTTTGCCGGTAAACAAAAAGCTTATGCGAATGCTAAGCCCGATGCGCCAGCAGACTACCAGCCACAGTTACCTAATATCAATTACACCGGCACCTTACATGATGATTGGTACGGTGATGTAATTGTTGAGCAGTTAGATGGCAAATTACGCATTGATTTTACACATACCAAACGCTTAAAAGGCACCCTTGAGCATTACACGGGTAATACATTTATTGTTAAGTGGGATGAAAAGCTACTAGAAGCCGATGCGTTTATTCGTTTTGAAATGAGCTCACAAAATCGTGTGAATAGCGCCAAAATGCACGCGGTATCAACAGCGGTTACCGACTTTAGCTTTGATTTTAGAAACCTAAATTTAAAAGCTAAATAGTAATTTAATCTTGCTATACACCAAAGTCGCAAAGCCACCACTAGGTGGCTTTGTTATATTAAACGCTCATACTAGTTTGCTTAGGAGCATTTTATGCGTACTGCAGTTATTTCACACCCTCATTGCCGTAAACATAAAATGATTGACGACCATCCCGAGTGTCCAGAGCGCTTAGATGCTATTACCGACCGACTACTCGCCAGTGGTGTAGATGTAGGGCTTACTCATTTACAAGCACCTAAAGCAAAGCGCGAGGATTACCTATTAGCGCATGATGAGTCATTAGTTAATCTTGTGGAGCGCTTAATTCCACAAGAGGGATTAAATAACCTCGATGGCGACACATGGCTATGCCCTGATTCATTAAAAGCAATTGAGCGCGCTGTAGGCGCTGGGCTGTTAGCTGTAGATGAAATACTTGCAGATAAGCTAGATGCTGCTTTTTGTTCTGTTCGCCCGCCTGGTCATCACGCAAACAAAAACTCATCATCTGGGTTTTGTGTATTTAATAACTTAGCCATTGCTGTTAAGTACGCGCAAAGCAAAGGGATTAAACGTATTGCGATTGCCGATTTTGATGTGCACCATGGCAATGGCACGCAAGACATTTTTATTGACGATGAAAACGTATTACTTTGCTCGTTATTTCAATACCCGTTTTACCCAAATACAGCGGTAAAAAATAATAATCATATTGTTAATTCGCCTTTACCAATAGCCAGTAATGGCGACGACTTAAAAGAGTTATTTAATACTCAGTGGTTACCCAAATTGAAAGCATTTAAACCTGAGCTGTTATTTATAAGTGCAGGGTTTGATGCACACTTAGAAGATGATATGGCAAGTTTAAAGTTTGTAGAAGATGACTATATTTGGCTAACACAGCAGTTGTGTAACGCTGTTAAAGACAGTGGTTGCAGGGGGGTTATATCATACCTTGAAGGCGGTTATGCGCTATCAGCTTTAGGAAGAAGTGCTGTAGCGCATATTAAAGTACTCACTGAGCTTTAAATAAAGAGAAAATTTATAACCCTAGTAAATCAAACGCCTGCGTAGTGCTTAGCGTTTTAATTTTGCCTAAGCAACATTGCCCTTCATTTAATAAATAGGTAGTTACCAGCTGTGCTAGTTGCTCCCCAGATGGGGCAGGGCAAGCAGTACCTTGTAAATCAACGAAGTCGCCTTGTTTATTAAGTACGCGTACGTCGTTTAGCTCACTTTGCGTAACACTGTGTAAGCACTCTTGTTGCTCTTGTTGGTTATGCGCTATCTCAAGCTCATTATAAATAACCAATAACTGTGGGAAGCTGTTTAGCATAGCGTGTTAGCCTACGGTTACTTCGTACGAGGTAAATTTACGGATATTAATAACGCCATTATCAAAAATTAAATATTGGCCTTTAATGCCTTGTAAAACACCACTTACAACAGGGTTTTTATCAAAGTTAAACGAGCTGATTTTAGTAGGATACTCTGTAACCGGAAAGTTTAGGTCAACCACGTCTTCATCAAGTTGCTCTATAGCTGTTGCCCCAAATAATTCACTTAATTCGTTTAGTTTATCGCTGATTTGTGGAATAAGCTCCGCGGCGGCAGCTTTCAAGTCTATTGCTTCGTTTTGGCCTTTTAGCATATTGCGCCAATTAGTTTTATCGGCAATAAACTCTGCTAATGCAACCTCTACCAAGCCCGACTGCAAACGTGTTTGTACTTTAAAAATAGGTAAAGCCTGAGTAGCACCTTGGTCAACCCAACGTGTAGGTATTTGTGTATGGCGCGTAATGCCTACTTTTAATCCCGAGGTATTAGCTAAGTAGACGTAATGTGGGATCATACAATTTGCTTCGCCCCACTGTGGCTCTCGGCATGTACCTTGATCGTAGTGGCAGGTTTCTGGCTTCATAATACACATGTCGCAGCTAGCAAGCTTACGCATACATACAAAGCAATGACCTTGTGAATAACTCTTTTTAGTTTTTTTACCGCAGTTAGAGCATAAAATAGTACCGCTAAAAGTAAGCGTGAGTTCTTTACCTATGTATGCATTTAAATCAACCAGCTCGTCGCCAACCGGAAGGTGATACTGAACCGGCTCTGTTAAGCTCGATTTTAATTTACGCAAAGTGCCTTGCATCTTTACTTGGCCCCTAAAGATGTTAAAAAGAGGAGTCTAACATTTTTAAGCTATATTGGCTTTTTAAGAAGTGTAAATAGTCGGTGTATGGGAGTGCTTTTGCGTATAAATAGCCTTGAGCTCTATCTGCGTTCATTGTTTTAAGGAGCTGGTGGATTTCTTGGGTTTCTACTCCTTCAATAGTGATTGATAAGCCTAGGTTATGTGACATATCAATGGCTGTTTGCACAATAACTTGATGGGTGGCGTTATTAGGTAAATCAAACACAAAAGACTTGTCTATTTTGAGCTCACTAAAGTGATAGTTAACTAGGTAATTAAGAGATGCGTAGCCTGTACCAAAGTCATCTAATACAACTTTGATTCCCAGTGCACTTAACTCATCAACAAGCTGTATTAGTGCTTCTTGGCTATCTACAAATGCTGATTCGGTTAACTCAAATTTTAATAGGTGAGCGGGTACCTGATATTTTATAAGTAGGTTTTCTACTTTTTCGGCTAGGTTATTAATCGTTAAATTTTTAGCGCTGAGGTTTACGCTAATGGTGTGATTAGGGTGCCCGTTTTGCGTAAATGCGATGATGTCTTTACAGGCTTGCTCAACAACCCATAGAGTCAGCTCGTTAATTATGCCGGTGTGCTCTGCAAGTATGATCAGTTCTTCAATAGACAAATGGCAAAATTCAGGATCGGGCCAGCGTAATAATGCCTCTGCGCCACTGACTTGATTGTCTAATAAATTAATTTGAGGTTGATAATAAAGAGCTATGCTATTTGTTTTTATCGCTTTTTGTAATTTAGCTGCTAAAGCGACATCCATCATTAATTTATTACCATTAGAGGCGGAGCTGACGTTATCAAGGCTACTTTTAGCTTGTTTAAGTGCTAAATAACCACGCTTAAGCCAGTACTCAAAATCGTTACTTTGTCCGGCGTTGCTAATACCTATACTGTAATTTAGCTGAAGGTTTAACCCTTTAATTTCGTATTGTTTTGGAAGGCTACTAATTATATTTTTTAAAAGCTCTTCAAGCATGTTTTGAGGCTGAGTTTTTGTAGATATAAAAGCAAATACACCACTGCTTAAGTCGGCAATACGAGGGCTAGTGTTTAAATCTACATCTAAGTTAGCAAACTCACGCTCGTGACTTAATTCAAGCTCTAGCTCTTTAGCTATGTGCTTTATAAGGGCATAGCCTTGAGAGGGGGTAATAATTGTATTTAATGAGTTAAAGTGGCGAATTTTAATTAAGCACAAAGTAGTTGAGCGCTCTTGAGTTTGTAAAGCCATAAACGCTTGTTTTAATTTAGCGCTGTTGAGCAATTTGGTTTGCTGTGTGTGAGTTGCATGATAAAGCGAGCGTTCTCGCTGAAAGCGCACCCTATCGGCAAGGGCCATAGCCATTAAAATAACTTCACACAATATGGCCATTAGCAGGGCGTGGCGTGTAGTAAAGCTATACGGTAAAAAGCCTGTAAGCTCCATTGGCTGTATAGCCGCGCCAAATATCAGTGGCACCCACGAGAACACGTAAAACTTTGCCCATCTAAAACCACTGCGTAATTTGTTATAAATTAAAATAACGCAAACGATATACAAAAGCGCCATGACACAAAAAAACATTGGCGCGGCTATATATTCAGGTATAAATAAGCTGGCTATAGCCATTACAAACATAAACGTAAGTAGCCAAACGCTCATTTTGTATCGCCAGCAATTATCTTTATGGTAACGCAAAAACATAGTACAAAAAGCAAGAGTAAAAAATGCTATGGCATAGTTACTAAATACGACCTGCTCATGAAAATACAACTGCCATTGCATTGGCCATAAATAAAAGCCAAATCCAAGTACCGTGCCCATCAGGGTAAGTGCGCTGAGTATGTAACCTATATAAATAAGGTAAACACGGTCTTTAATTCCAAAATAAAGTACTAAATTATAAAGTGCAGCCATAAGCAAAACGCCTGCAAATATTCCCCAAATTCCTGTTTGCGAACGCATTAGGTCGATAAATTCTTTATCGCGGTAGAGGCTTACGGGGGTTTTACTTATTCCCAAGGTATCTATTTTAAGGACTAAGCGCTCAGATGATTTGCTAGCAAGTGAAAAGCGTATATGCGGTACGCTGTACTGAAATAAAGTGAGTGCTTCTTCTTTGTCGCCTAATTTATAGGTATCTATTAATTTATTATTTTTAGTGAGGCGATAAATACTCAGGTGATCAACCATTGGGTTATCAAAATGGGCCACTATATTTTGCTTGTGTAAGCTTTTATTCTCTAAATCAACAAACAGCCAATAATTTTGTTGAGTAAAGCTCCACGGTATATCAGTTAGAGGTTGATGGGTGAGTAATTCGGGCTGGGAAATAACATCGTCAAAAGTAAGCGATTTAGTGTCGTCTAGGTAATAAGCGTAATCTAAGTATACAGGCGCAGTTTTATCTATGGTGTAACGTGTAGGCACCACAAGGTTTGACGCTAATGTACTGATAATATAAAAAATTAAAATCAGAATAGCGACAGCAACTGCATGATAACGTAATGTTTTTAATTCCAACGCTGTGCACTTGTAAAAACTATTTACATTAGTGTAGCACTAAAAAAGCGCAGATAAACTGCGCTTTTGTAGTTAAATTAACTGGTTATACCAATAAATTGGTACGAGGTTACTGCTCGCGAGCAATAGCGCGGTAGGCAATATCAGTACGATATTCCATACCTTCCCAGCTAATTTGTTTTACCAGCTCGTATGCACGCTGCTGAGCCTCAGTTACGGTATTACCAAGTGCTGTTGCGCATAATACGCGTCCGCCTGCGGTAACAACGTTTTCGCCATCTTGCTTAGTACCCGCATGAAATACTTTTTCATCAGCAGGGTAATTAACTTTAAGGCCCGAAATAGCATCACCTTTAGGGTAATCACCTGGGTAGCCTTTTGCTGCAAGTACAACACCTACTGCCGCACGTGAGTCAAATTCGATAGTGGTTTTATCAAGCTCTACACGGTTAGCCGCTTCAATTAGTTCTACTAAATCAGATTGAAGGCGTAACATCATAGGTTGTGTTTCAGGGTCGCCAAAACGACAGTTGTATTCAATAACTTTAGGCGTACCCGTTTCGTCAATCATTAAACCTGCATATAAAAAGCCAGTGTAAGGGTGGCCTTCACTTGCCATACCTTCTACCGTTGGGGTGATCACTTCGTCCATAATACGCTGGTGGATTTCGTCGGTAACAACTGGCGCAGGAGAGTAAGCACCCATGCCACCTGTATTTGGACCGGCATCGCCATTGTAAGCACGTTTATGATCTTGGCTAGTTGCAAACGGTAAAACGTTTTTGCCATCAACCATAACGATAAAAGATGCTTCTTCGCCATCTAAAAACTCTTCAATTACTACGCGGCTGCCTGCATCACCAAAGGCATTACCGGCAAGCATATCGCGAATAGCGTCTTCAGCTTCGCGCTCTGTCATTGCGACGATAACGCCTTTACCTGCGGCTAAACCGTCAGCTTTAATTACAATTGGCGCGCCTTTTTCTTTTAAATAAGCAAGGGCAGGGTCAATTTGTTCAAACGTTTGGTAATCGGCGGTTGGTATATCATGACGTGCTAAAAAGTCTTTAGTGAACGACTTAGAGCCTTCAAGCTGAGCTGCGCCCGCTGTTGGGCCAAATATAGCCATGTTATGTTCACGAAACTTATCTACAACACCTAAAACTAGCGGTATTTCAGGACCAACAATGGTGAGTTCCACATTGTTTTGCTGTGCAAAGCTTAATAAGCCATCTAGGTCTTCAACGTTAATTGCTACGTTTTTTAGTTTTGGCTCAAGTGCAGTACCTGCATTACCTGGCGCTACAAACACGGTGTTAACTTTACTGTTTTGAGCGGCCTTAAACGCAAGTGCGTGTTCGCGGCCGCCGCTGCCAATGACTAATACATTCATGGCGTACTATTCCTATTTAAAGCGGTTTTTTAAATTTCAGCGTCATACGGTCGCTTTCACCAATAGCTTTGTATTTATCAGCGTCTTTTTCGCCAAGTCGTAAGCTAGGTGGTAGCGTCCACACGCCCTTAGGGTGATCAGCTGTATCTTTTGGATTCGCGTTAATCTCACTTGTTGCAACCAGTTCAAACCCAGCTTTTTTAGCTAAGTCGACTACGTAGCTTTGCTTCATGTAGCCTGTTGATTTTTGATCCTCATCAGCACGGCTTTCATCTAAGCGATGTTCAACGACACCTAATGTGCCACCTGGTTTTAGCGCTGTGTAAAAAGACTTAAATGCACTTAATGCGCCTTCAGTGTCTTTACCCATGTACCAGTTATGTACATTGCGAAAGGTTAATACCATATCGGCTGTACCCGCAGGGGCTATATCAGTGTGTGTTAAAGGGGCAAATTCAGAAATTTCTACTTTACTAAAGCGCTCATCTTTAGCCACTTTTTGTTTAAAGGCAGCTAGAGAACGTTGGTAGTAACCTACAGATGAATCACTAGGAAAGTGCGCAGCGTAATATAAGCCTTGCTCTTTAAGGGCTGGAGCTAAAATTTCACTGTACCAACCACCACCTGGCGCAATTTCAACAACGGTCATTGTTGGTTTAAAACCAAAAAATGCCAATGTTTGCTCAGGGTGACGATATTCATCACGGGCGCTATTTTTAGCGCTACGTTCGCTTGATTGAACTGCATGGCTCAGACTCGACTCATGGTTATGGCTAAGCGCCATAGTTGATGTAAGCGTAAGCGAGGCAACAAGTAGTGACTTTAGTGCAAATTTCATCGTTTGTTCCTTAACATAAAAATTAGGTGTTAGATTAACCAGAATACGTGAATTGATTGCAAACAAAAAGGGTTAAACGCTGTGTTTAACCCTTTGTGTGATTAGTGGCGGAAATGACGCATGCCAGTAAACACCATAGCCATGCCTGCTTCGTCAGCTGCGGCGATAACTTCTTCATCGCGCATTGAGCCACCAGGTTGAATTACAGCGGTAATACCAGCTTCTGCTGCTGCATCAATACCATCACGGAATGGGAAAAACGCATCCGACGCCATAACTGAACCCGGTACTTCTAGGTTTTCATCGGCGGCTTTAATCCCCGCTATTTTAGCTGAGTAAACACGGCTCATTTGGCCTGCGCCTACGCCGATAGTCATACCGTCGCGGGCATAAACAATCGCATTTGATTTAACAAATTTAGCGACTTTCCAGCAAAATAGTAAATCTTTAAGTTCTTGCTCAGAAGGCTGGCGCTTAGACACTACTTTTAAGTCGCCTTGGGTTACCATGCCTAAATCACGATCTTGTACTAAAACACCGCCGTTTACGCGTTTAATATCGTGGCCAGATGCTTTGCCGCTCCATTGTCCGCACTCTAATAAGCGTACGTTCTTTTTAGCTTCAACAATTTTTGCTGCTTCGCTTGAAATGCTAGGGGCAATAATCACTTCAACAAATTGGCGATCAACAATGGCTTGTGCTGTTGCTGCATCAAGCTCGCGGTTAAAGGCAATAATGCCGCCAAACGCTGATGTTGGGTCTGTTTTAAATGCACGCTCGTATGCTTGTAGGATGTCATCACCAATTGAAACACCACACGGGTTTGCGTGTTTAACAATCACACACGCAGGTACATCAAATTCTTTAACACACTCAAGTGCAGCATCGGTATCTGCAATGTTATTAAACGAAAGCGCTTTACCTTGTAGCTGAGTAGCTGTTGCAACTGACGCTTCGCTTACATCGTTTTCAACGTAAAAAGCAGCATCTTGGTGTGAGTTTTCACCGTAACGCATATCTTGCTTTTTAGTGAACTGCATATTGATAGTACGTGGGAATTTAGTATCGGTGGCGGCTTCTTCAGTGTAATCAGGAACCATTTTGCCAAAGTAATTAGCAATCATGCCATCGTATTGAGCAGTGTGCTCATAGGCGGCAATGGCTAAATCAAAACGTGTTTTATACGTTGTTGAGCCATTGTTGTTTTGCATTTCGCTAATAACACGGTTGTAGTCGCCCGCGTTTACCACAATCGTTACATCTTTATGGTTTTTAGCGGCTGCGCGAACCATTGTAGGGCCGCCAATATCAATGTTCTCAATGGCATCTTCAAGGCTGCAGTTTTCTTGAGCGACAGTATTCGCAAAGGGGTATAAGTTAACTACAACTATGTCGATAGCAGAAATGTTGTTATCTGCCATTACGCTTTCATCTTGTCCGCGACGAGCTAAAATGCCGCCGTGAACTTTAGGATGAAGGGTTTTAACACGACCATCCATGATTTCAGGATGACCTGTGTGATCTGAAACTTCAGTCACTTTTATGCCGTTATCAGCAAGGAGTTTACATGTACCGCCAGTTGATAAAATATCTACACCTTGCGCTTCTAGTGCGCGGGCAAATTCAACAATACCGGTTTTATCAGACACACTTAAAAGTGCGCGACGAATGGGACGATGAGTATCCATTGTAGTTTGATTTCCTCAGTTAATGAGCTAGCTTAGAAGCGGGCATTTTAACTGATTACTACTCAAAAAACGACTTATAAAGCGCCAATAAGCGTGAGCATTTTGCAACATCTCTACTAAATTGTACGCATAAAAAAAGCACCCTAAGGTGCTTTTTTTGCATTATACCAATTGTATTGGATTAGTAAGCAGTTATAACGATAGAAAAACAAGTCTATAACAAGGCAAAAATTTTACAGTGTAGTTATTCTACATAAGAAATTTTTAACGCCGTTATGGGCTTGTTTAGCGCGTTAGAATGCTTACGCTTTCAATATAATTGGTATTAGTTCATGCCGTATTTTTTAAGCTTTTTACGTAAAGTACCACGGTTGATACCTAGTAAAATTGCCGCACGAGTTTGATTGCCACGTGTATATGTCATTACTTCTTCAAGTAATGGCGCTTCTAGCTCTGAAAGAACAAGGTCGTAAACGTCTTGCACATCTTGACCGTTAAGCTGCTTTAAATAGTGGTGAACAGCTTTTTTTACTGCATCACGCAATGGCTGCGGTTTCTCGTGTGACTGAACATGAGGGTTTGTGATAAATGGAGAAGTCACGTTTTGTTCGAACATTATTTAATCTCTTTCTTTCTTAGTTAGCTGCTAGTGTTTTAAAGTATTGCTTTAATGCGTCAACCTGTGCCTGTGGGTTGTCGAGCGCATTAAATACTCGCCTAAACTGACCATCACTGTCATGGGTTTGCAAATACCAAGATACATGTTTGCGAGCAATTCGCGCTCCCATTGGCTCACCGTAAAACGCATGGAGGTTTTCTAAATGCTCCATTAAAATACTGCGTACCTCTGAAATAGCAGGCGGCTGTAAGTGTTCTCCAGTTCGCAAATAGTGGTCTATCTCCCTAAATATCCAAGGGCGACCTTGGGCGGCTCGGCCAATCATAATGGCATCTGCACCCGTATAGTCCAAAACCTGCTTTGCTTTTTCTGGTGATGTAATATCGCCATTTGCAACAACAGGTATCGACACTGAGCGTTTTATATCCCTAATCGTGTCATATTCTGCTTCACCTTTATACATACATGCGCGTGTACGCCCATGTACGGCAAGTGACGCTATGCCATAACGCTCAGCTATTCTCGCAATCTCTACACCATTACGGTTATCCTGATCCCATCCAGTTCGGATTTTAAGTGTGACCGGGATATCAACAGCATTAACGACTGCATCAACTATCTCTTCCACAAGTTCAGGAAACTGTAATAAGGCAGAGCCTGCGAGTTTCTTGTTCACTTTTTTTGCTGGGCACCCCATATTGATATCTATGATCTGTGCACCGTTTGCAACATTGAATTGTGCGGCCTGCGCCATAAGCTCAGGATCTGCTCCTGCAATTTGCACCGCGCGTATACCCGATTCACCGCTGTGATCCATACGGTTCATCGACTTTTCAGTTTTCCAAACCTTAGGGTTTGACGATAGCATTTCAGACACAGCTAGCCCCGCACCTAAGCGGCGACAAAGTTGTCTAAATGGTCTGTCTGTAATACCTGCCATTGGCGCGACTATTACATTATTCTCAAGTTGGTATGAACCGATACGCACTGTATTCAATAGGCCTCTTTTCAAGGGGCGCTAAGTTTACGGTTTTTTTAGGAAAAATCAAAGGCTATAAATTGAACAAAAGTGACTTTTTTTTGCCCTTTTCGTATTGACATTTGATAACCGCATGACAAGTAGGTTGATTTGTTTGAAATTTATACAGGTTTTATTTTTTAAACAATAATTAGAAAAAAAATAATATGTAAAAAAATAGTAAAGCCTGTTAAATACAGGCTTTACATGCGAGTTTTGAGTTAATACTCTAAATTTGCTCTTATTAGTTGTTAGGCTTTTTTAGTGCCGCTAACTCGCGTCCAATCACCTTCAACGGCAATATCATCGAGCTCAATAAAGGGTGCATAAATATCAGCTACTGACTGAGCTTGTTCTTCTAAAATACCTGACATGGCAATTTTGCCACCTGGCTTTAGCAAACCTAAAATTACATTGTGTAGCTCTCTCAGTGGTTGCGCTAAAATATTAGCCACAACTATATCGGCCGTAAACTCTGGCTGGTTTTCTGGTAAGTACACTTCTAGCTTATCGGCAACGCCGTTACGATTAGCGTTATCTAAGCTTGCTTCAAGTGCTTGCGGATCAATATCAATCCCAATCATGCGCTCAGCGCCAAGCTTTATAGCAGCAATCCCTAAGATGCCTGAGCCACACCCAAAGTCCACTACGGTTTTACCAGTTAGGTCTTGGCTTTCTAGCCATTTTAAACAAAGTGCTGTTGTTGCATGCGTGCCTGTGCCAAACGCAAGGCCTGGATCAAGTAATACATTAACAGCATCAGGATCTGGGATGTCGCGCCAGCTAGGACAAATCCATAGCTTTTCACCAAACTGGATAGGGTGGAAGTTATCCATCCATTCACGCTCCCAGTCTTTATCTTCTAGTTGCTCAATTTTATATACTAGCGAGTCTTTAATTTCATCGTGGCGCTTTAATAAGGCAATTACAGCGTTCATATCGTGATTAGCTTCAAATAAACCAATTACGGTAGTATCAGCCCAAAACACAACGGTGCCAATTTTAGGCTCGTAAATAGGGGTGTCTTTAGCGTCTATAAAAGTAACAGACGCACTGCCTGCTTCCATTAGTAAGTCACTTACAGCATCTGCGGTTGCAGCATTGGCATTGATACGGATTTGGATCCAAGCCATGATTGTTTCCTTGAAATAGAAAAAAGGCCGCTACAGCGGCCTTTTTAGTTTATATGAAGCGCTAAATTATTTAGCGTCTAAAAAGCTTTTCAGTAAATCTGAGCGAGAAGGGTGGCGTAATTTACGCAGCGCTTTCGCTTCTATTTGACGAATACGCTCACGTGTTACGTCAAATTGCTTACCTACTTCTTCTAAGGTGTGGTCGGTATTCATATCAATACCAAAACGCATACGTAGTACTTTAGCTTCACGCGCTGTTAAGCCTGCTAGTACATCGTTAGTTGCGCCACGAAGAGATTCCATTGTTGCCGAGTCAATTGGCGAATCAATAGTGGTATCTTCGATAAAGTCACCTAAGTGCGAATCTTCATCATCACCGATTGGTGTTTCCATTGAAATTGGCTCTTTTGCAATTTTAAGTACCTTACGGATTTTATCCTCAGGCATCATCATGCGTTCTGCTAATTCTTCTGGATTTGGCTCACGACCCATTTCTTGTAACATTTGACGAGAAATACGGTTAAGTTTATTAATCGTTTCTATCATATGCACCGGAATACGGATTGTTCTTGCTTGGTCAGCAATTGAGCGAGTAATTGCTTGGCGTATCCACCATGTAGCATAAGTAGAGAACTTATAACCACGGCGATATTCAAACTTATCTACCGCTTTCATTAAGCCAATGTTACCTTCTTGGATTAAATCCAAGAACTGTAAGCCACGGTTTGTGTATTTTTTAGCAATTGAGATTACAAGACGTAAGTTAGCTTCAACCATTTCTTTTTTCGCACGGCGGGCTTTCGCTTCACCAATGCTCATTCGACGGTTAATGTCTTTAATACGCTCTATGCTTAAACCTGTTGTTTGTTCAATAACAGATAGTTTATTGATGCTACGAATGATCTCTGGCTTAACTTCTTCAAGTTTAGCCGAATGCTTTTCGTTAGCACTGATTTCTACGTCAATCCAAGAAGCATCAGTTTCATTATTAGCAAAATGCTTAATGAAGGTCTTCTTAGGTAACTTAGCAATTTGTACCGCTTGTTTCATGATTAGACGTTCTTGAATACGAACTCTGTCCATCATTTCACGCATGTTATTAACCATGCGATCAAACTGTTTAGGTACTAATTTGAATGTTCTGAACAGCTCGCCAATTTCAAAAATAGCGGCTTGAGACTCAGGGTGCGAACGACCTTTAGAGTCAAACGTATCACGTGCTTTATTATATAAATCACGTAAGTTTTCAAAGTGTACACGTGCCTCTTCAGGATCTGGGCCGGTATCTACTTCTTCTTCGTCTTCATCATCGTCGCTGTCTTTGTCATCGTCTTCATCGTCGTCATCAAGTTGTTTTTCACTTAACTCTGAACCGATGTTAGTCGCTGATATTGGCGCATCATCTTCGTTAGGATCAATAAATCCAACGATAATATCGCTTAAGCGCATTTCTTCAGCTTCAAATTTATCCCACTGTTCTAGTAGGTAAGTAATTGCTTCAGGGTACTCTGCAACAGAAATCTGTACTTGGTTGATACCTTCTTCAATACGCTTAGCGATTACAATTTCGCCTTCACGTGTTAGAAGTTCAACAGTACCCATTTCACGCATGTACATGCGAACCGGATCCGTTGTGCGGCCGATTTCTTTTTCTACAGTTGCAAGTGCTGCAGCGGCAGCTTCTGCTGCGTCTTCGTCTGTCGTTGTTTCTTGCATCATTAATTCATCGGCATCAGGCGCGTTTTCGCTAACCTTGATACCCATGTCATTAATCATGCTAATGATATCTTCTACTTGATCTGAGTCTATAATGTCTTGTGGAAGGTGATCATTTACTTCTGCAAAAGTTAAGTAGCCTTGCTCTTTACCTTTTTGAATCAGAAGTTTTAATTGTGACTGAGGAGTTGGATCCATAGAGATTGTTTCTTCCACTCTGATAAGTTGATACAACAGGCGCCATCATGTAGTTTGCATTAAAGCCAACTAGAATAATGTGACGCAGTGAATAGCACAGTATAACAGTTTAAATCAAATCTGACTAGCTGTTAGTGGCTTTTAACGCTGTCATTAGCAAATGACATTCAAGTCTTTCGTCGCTATTAAGGCCTTGTGTCTTATCCTTTATTAATAGGGTCTCGAGTCGATAATTTAAACACTGATCTTCAATAAATTTAAAAGTATTTTTAAAAACAGTCTCTAAACGCTCTTCATTTATTTGATGTTGCCATGTTGCAAGCTTAATTAATGGCTCGTAATCATCTGTATCTCTAAAGAACTCTAATAACTGAGCTGTAGTTACTTCTTCTTTTTGTAAAGCTTGCTCTTGCAATCGTAATAACAAACCAATGCCAGCAATATTCATTTGCGCAAGCTCGGGTAAGTACGGCACACTTTTGGCTAAATCAGGGTGCTGAATTAATATACCAATTGCTTGGCGCATAGGCGTTATTTTAAATTTTCGTTCAATAGAGTGTTGCTGCTTTGGTGTTTTTAAGCGGCTATTAAGTTGCTCTCGAGTTCGACCAATCAAGCGCCCTAATTGTTCCAAAATATTTTCTTGATAAAATTCACTCGGAATTTTTTCAATAAGAGGTAGCGCAGCACTTAGTAATTTAGCTTTACCTGAGTCGAGCGTTAAATCAACTTCTTGGCTAAGTTTATTAAACAGTACCTTGGTAAAGTCATCTGCTTGACTAAGGCGTTGTTCAAATTGCTCTTTCCCCTCTTTTTGTACTAGCGAGTCAGGGTCTTCACCGTCAGGTAAAAATGCAAACTGTAATGCTTTACCGTCGTTTAAATAGGGAAGTGCGTTTTCAAGAGCTCGCCATGCAGCATCACGGCCTGCTCTGTCGCCATCATAACAACAAATTACCTTGTCTGTGGTTCTAAACAAAGTGTGCATGTGCTCGCTTGTAGTTGCGGTGCCTAGTGCGGCAACAGCATATTCAATCCCTTGCTCGGCAAGCGCGACTACATCCATATAACCTTCTACAATCATTACATGGTCAAGTTTTTTATGAGCTTGCTTTGCTTCATATAGCCCATACAGCTCAAAGCCTTTATGAAAAATTCGGGTCTCTGGCGAGTTTAGGTATTTTGGGCCTTGGTCGGCTTGCATTACACGTCCGCCAAAGGCAATAACGCGCCCACGTTTATCGCGTATAGGAAACATTAAGCGGTCGCGGAAAAAATCAAACTGTCTACCAGGTGTTTTTTCAGAGGCAAGCTTTAGCTCTACTAATTGCTCTTTTTGTTCTTTGTTACGGCCAAGCTGTAAACATAATCCATCCCACTCACTTGGGGCGTAACCAATCATAAACTTTTTAACAGTTTCACCGCTTAAACCACGTCCTTTAACATACTCAATTACAGCTGCTGAGTTACTATGGTGCTTTAATTGGTGTTGATAAAAGCGCGCAGTGTGCAGCATTAAATCGTAGTCTGAGCGTTTTTGGGCTGCTGTGCGCTCTGGAGCTGAGTTGCTGCCTTGTTCTCGTGGTACATCTAAGTTTAATAAACTGGCAAGTTCTTCAATGGCATCAACAAACTCTAGTTTGTCGTATTCCATAACAAACGATATTGCATTGCCATTCGCACCACAGCCAAAACAATGATAAAACTGCTTGTCTTGCGATACGGTAAATGAGGGCGATTTTTCGTTATGAAATGGACAGCAGGCTTGGTAATCTTTACCGGCTTTTTTAAGGCCAACTTTAGAGTCGATGAGTTCGACAATGTCGGTTCTGGCAAGTAAATCGTCTATAAAATTACGTGGGATCTTTCCAGCCATTAGTAAAATAAGGTCCTGAGATAATAAGAAGAATAACGAAAACGAAATGTACGTTTAGTGCCAAATAAAGCCTATTTAACTTACCAAAACATACTGTAAATAAATAGGGCAGTACACATAAATTTCAATAGTTAAATTGAAGCATGTAAGCGTATCTAATTAGCTTGTTGTTAGGTTAATTAAAGCTAAAAACAAAGAAACCGAGCGCTAGGCTCGGTTTGCTTCAATCATACTTTAATGTATGTGGGCGTATATTAGGCAGTTAATCGTTGCTTAATTAAACCAGAGATTTTGCCCATATCGGCGCGACCTTCAGCTTTGCTTTTGATTATACCCATTACTTTACCCATGTCTTGCATACCTGCTGCGTTAGTATCAGCAATAGCCGCATCAATGAGAGCAATTATTTCTTCTTCACTCAATTGTTGAGGTAAAAAAGTTTCAAGTGCTACTATTTCATTGGCTTCAATATCAGCTAAATCATCACGCCCAGCATCTTTGTACTGAGTGTAAGAGTCACGACGTTGTTTAACAAGCTTCACTATAACTGAGGTAATACCCGCGTCGTCTAGTGTAATTTGCTCGTCAATTTCACGTTGCTTGATTGCAGCAAGTACCATACGAATAGGGTTAAGACGTTGTTTGTCTTTAGCTCGCATCGCATCTTTTTGCGCATCTTTTAGCGTTATTAAAAGGCTCATTTATACAAGACCTAATATATTAGTATAATTTAACGCGACGTGCGTTATCACGAGAAAGTTTTTTCATGTGACGTTTAACTGCAGCAGCTTTTTTACGCTTACGCTCAGCTGTTGGCTTTTCATAGTGCTCGCGACGACGAACTTCTGAAAGGATACCTGCTTTTTCACATGAACGCTTGAAGCGACGAAGTGCTACGTCAAACGGTTCGTTCTCTCTTACTTTAATTACTGGCATTAAAAATTCACCTACCTAAATTATGAGCGTTGCTCAAGTTGATCAAACATTGATCAAGTGGTTCAAAAATGGTGCGGTATTGTAATCCGAAGCAACACCACATGTAAAGGATAATATTAACAGAAACGCATCATCTAAAATAGTATTAATTTGATTGACGTTGATATAGCCTGCAGAACACTTGCCCCGCCTTTTTTTCCTTTATTAACAGCCAGTTATCGGGTTGTTGAAACGTGCTTAACTCGGTTTCTACTTCCACATAAATGAGTGCTTCGCTGCTTAGCCATTGGTTTTTTTCTAATAAATCGCATGTTGTTTGTGCTAAATCTTTGCGGAACGGCGGGTCAACAAATACTAAATTAAATGCCTCACTTTTATTTTTTTGTTCTAAATAACTCAAAGAATTAGTGTGTTTTACCTGTGCATTTTCAAGCTTTAAGGTGCTGATATTTTGTTCTAATTGTTTGGCCGCAAATTTATCTAACTCAATAAAGATGGTGCTTTTTGCAAAACGAGAGAGCGCTTCAAAACCGAGCCCGCCAGAACCCGCAAAACAATCAAGTACATGAGCGTCGCGGGTATCTTGCATTAACCAGTTAAACACCGTTTCTTTAATTCTATCGGTGGTCGGGCGTAAACCTTCTACGTTTTTTACTGGCAATTTACGGCCTCTAAATTGGCCGCTTATAACTCTAATAAAACCATCGCTGGATTTGCTAATAGCTTTATTTTGTGTCGTTTTATTTCTCATTTAGCTCACTAAAAAATGGTATATGGTATCTAGCTCAGATAATATTGCAGCAGATTACGTGTAGCTTCATTTTTCAACCGTATTAAAAGTGTTACTATTGAACACTTACGTTTTGAATGGTTGTTTTACTAGCATCGATTGCTAGGCATCGCCAAGCTATTTCAAATTTTAGTTTATCAGATTTTTATAAGTGGTTATTAGCAAGTATGGCAAAAAAAAGTAAATTCATGTCGTGGCTCGGTTTTGGCAAGTCAGATAAAAAAGAAGCAGAGCAAAAAGCAGAAGCTGATAAACAACAAGCATTAGCGCAAGAGCAAGCCGAAAAAGCTGAGCAAGAACGTATAGCTGCAGAGCAGGCTGAGGCTGAGCGTTTACAAGCAGAAGCAGAGACTAAGCGTTTAGAGCAAGAGCGTATAGCTAGTGAGCAGGCTGAAGCTGAACGTTTAGCTCAAGAAAAGCTAGCTCAAGAGCAAGCGCAAAAGCTTGAGCAAGAACGCCTATATGAAGCAGAACAAGCCGAAAAGCGAGCGATAGAGCAAGCTAATGCCGAATTATTAGCAAAGCAAGATGCAGATGCAGCAGCGCAAAAGCAAGAACAAGCTAAACGGCTAGCTGAGCAAGAAACACAAATGCGCTTAGAACAGGAGCGCATTGCAGCTGACAAAGCAGAGTCGGAGCGATTAGAACGAGTTCGTCTCCAAGAGCAAGAAGCTGCAAATGCAGAAAAGCTTGCAATAGATAAAGCAAATGCACAATTGCTTGCAAAAGAGCAGGCTGATGCTGAAATACAACGACAGGAACGAGAGCAGCGCCTAGCTGAGCAAGAAGCTCAAATGCGTTTAGAGCAAGAACGTATAGCCGCTGAAAAAGTTGAGAATGAACGCTTAGAGCAAGAACGCATAGCCGCTGAAAAAGTTGAGAATGAGCGCTTAGAGCAAGAGCGCATAGCCGCCGAAAAAGCCCAGAATGAACGATTAGAGCAAGAACGAATCGCCGCTGCTAAAGCAGAGAATGAGCGTTTCGAACAAGAACGACTTGCAGCTGAAAAAGTTGAGAATGAACGCTTAGTGCAAGAGCGCATTGCGGCTGAAAAAGCCGAGAGTGAACGTTTAGAGCAAGAACGCATTGCCGCTGAAAAAGCCGAGAGTGAACGTTTAGAGCAAGAACGCATTGCAGCTGAAAAAGCCGAGAGTGAACGTTTAGAGCAAGAACGCATTGCCGCTGAAGAAGCCGAGAATGAGCGTTTAGAGCAAGAACGACTTGCAGCTGAACTTGTAATAGATGAAGCAAAACAAGCAGAAAAACCAAAAAAAGAAGGGTTTTTCTCTCGTCTTAAAAAGGGCTTATTAAAAACTCGTGTAAATATAGGTTCTGGCTTTGCTTCTATTTTTAGTGGTAAAAAAATTGATGATGAGTTATTTGAAGATCTTGAAACACAGCTGCTCACCGCTGATCTAGGCGTTGATACCACCATGAAGTTAATCGATAGCTTAACTGATGCAGCAAACCGAAAGCAGCTTAAAGATGGTGATGCCCTATATGAGCTAATGAAGCAAGAAATGGCAGCGATGCTAAAAACTGCTGAGCAGCCTTTGGTTATTAATAAAGATAAAAAGCCGTTTGTTATTTTAATGGTAGGTGTGAACGGAGTTGGTAAAACAACCACGATTGGTAAGTTAGCTAAGCAATTTCAAAACGAAGGTAAGTCGGTCATGCTTGCCGCGGGAGATACGTTTAGAGCCGCAGCTGTAGAACAATTACAGGTTTGGGGTGAGCGGAACAGTATTCCGGTTATTGCACAGCACACAGGTGCAGATAGCGCGTCGGTAGTATTTGATGCATTTCAAGCCGCGAAAGCACGTAATGTTGATGTATTAATTGCCGATACAGCTGGGCGCTTGCAAAATAAAGATAATTTAATGCAAGAGCTTGAAAAAATAGCCCGTGTAATGAAAAAAATTGACCCAGATGCACCTCATGAAGTAATGCTTACTATTGATGCTGGTACAGGTCAAAACGCTATTAGCCAAGTAAACTTATTTAATCAATGTGTTGGTTTAACTGGTATTACACTTTCAAAACTTGATGGTACTGCAAAAGGCGGTGTTATTTTTGCGGTTGCCGATAAGTTTAATATTCCAATTCGTTACATTGGTGTTGGTGAAGGTATTGATGATTTACGCGCTTTTAAAAGCGATGACTTTATTGATGCGTTATTTAGCCAAGATGAGGACGACGTTTAATTTACCAAAAGAGGGAGCTTGCTCCCTTTTTAATTGCGAGGATTACCAGCGTTATTAATAAGCTAATGGCGTTGGCATAATAAAAAGATGATAAATTTTCAGCAAGTAAGTAAAACTTACCCTGGTGGGCATCGTGCACTTGAAAAGGTTAATTTTCATATTAAGCCTGGCGAACTCGCTTTTTTAACGGGCCACAGTGGCGCCGGTAAAAGTACGTTACTTAAGCTAATTAGTTTAATGGAGCGTCCATCTGCAGGTAACGTGTTTATTAATGGAGTTGATTTAAATAAAGTTAACTCGCGTCAAATTCCTTATGCTCGTCGTGATATTGGTATTATTTTTCAAAACCACCGTTTGTTAGAGCGCTATACCGTTTTTGATAATGTAGCATTACCTTTAATTATTGAGGGCACTCACCATAAGCAAATAGCAAAACGAGTGCATGGCGCGCTTGATAAAGTGGGCTTGATAGATAAAATAAAATGTCATCCTTCTATGCTCTCTGGTGGTGAACAGCAGCGAGTAGGTATTGCCAGAGCCATTGTAAACTCCCCGCCAATATTATTAGCTGATGAACCTACTGGTAACCTCGACCCTGAACTTTCAATGGAAATATTAAAGTTGTTTGAAGACTTTAATAAGCACGGTACAACAGTGCTTATTGCCACACATGATCTTGGTTTAGTGGCGCGTATGAAGTACCGAAGCCTAACTTTAAAAGACGGTCGTATGCTTGAAGATCCGCTTGCTGAGGGAGCATTATGAGTTTACTTTTTAAAGGTCGTCAAAATAGTAACGATAAGCAACAAAAATCGATATTAGCGGGTGGATATTTTTTTATACTTAATATATTTCGCCAAGGCGTACATAGTTTAGGTGAAATGTGGCGTACACCACTTGCTTCAATGATGACCATTGCAGTACTTGGATTGAGCCTAACTTTGCCAGCTACACTTTACTTAGTTGTTAAAAACGTACAGCAAGTCAGTAGCGGCTTTGAAGAAGCCAGTGAAATCTCATTATTTGTAAAAGAAAGTATGAGTGCCCAAGAAACGCAAACTTTAGTAAAGCGCTTAGCGTTATATCCAGAGGTTGAAAGCGTTGAGTTTATTTCAAAGCAAAAAGCACTTACTGAGTTTAAGGACGTATCTGGATTTGGTCAGGCTTTAGAATACCTAGACAGGAACCCACTACCAGACGTAGTACTGGTTACGCCAACAAAACGTAACAGGCAGCCAAATGCCGCTAAGGTACTTTTGACAAAGCTTGAGAGTGAACGTGAAGTTGACTTTGGCAAGCTTGATATAGCATGGTTAGAGCGCTTAAATGCACTACTTGATTTACTTAAAGAAAGTGTAATAACTATCGCACTATTATTACTTACCTCTGTGACACTTATAATTGGTAATACTATTCGGTTGTCTATTATGGACAAAAAAGAAGAAATCCAAGTAATGAAACTTGTAGGAGCAACGAATACATTTATACATGCGCCATTTTTATGGACAGGTATATGGTACGGCGTAATAGGTGGTTTATTTGCTTTTATATGTGTTGGGTTAATGATGTGGTGGCTTTCGAGCGCAGTAAGCAGTGTTGCAGGCGTGTATCAAACAAGTTTTTCGCTTATTGGGTTATCGCTTAGCGAGCTCGGCTTTTTAGTATTACTTGCTACGAGCTTGGGCTTTATTGGCTCGTACCTATCTGTAAATCGCTATATTAAAGAAATAGAACCCGATAAGGTATAAGTGAACCAATTCAACTTGATACGCGTAGAGTATCAAGTTGGATACATCCTTAGTTTATTAAAACTGTCATATTTGTGTACTATCCTCCTTAAAAGTAATGAGTTGTAAATAGCGTGTTGCGACAGAGCTAATTGCTTGCAAACCCTTAATTCATCACTTATTCAGTCGCTTGTAGTAGAATAAATACATACCAAAAAACTACTTGATTTATACTTTAAAAAAGTTTTAAATTGGGGTTAGCACTCTTAGAGAAAGAGTGCTAAGATGGTTTCAAATGTTTATCACCGAGGTGAAAAATGAGTAAAGATTTATACGCAATGGCACTTACAGTCGGACAACAAAGCGCAAGCATGGACGGTTACCTTCAAGCGGTAAGCACTATTCCTATGCTTAAAGTTGAGCAAGAGCAAGAGCTTGCTAAAAAGCTTCAGGAAGAAGGCGATCTTGGCGCTGCTAAGCAACTCATTATGTCGCATTTACGCTTTGTAGCACATATTGCTAAAAGCTACTCGGGATACGGCTTACCACAAGCTGACCTTATTCAAGAAGGTAATATAGGCCTGATGAAAGCGGTTAAACGTTTTGACCCTACAGTAGGTGTACGTTTAGTGTCGTTCGCAGTGCATTGGATTAAAGCCGAAATCCATGAGTTTGTTTTAAAAAACTGGCGCATAGTTAAAGTTGCAACCACAAAGGCGCAACGTAAATTGTTTTTTAATCTTCGTAAAAACAAAAAGCGTTTAGGTTGGTTCAATCAAGCTGAGGTTAGCACTGTTGCTAGTGAGCTAGGTGTGAGTGAAAAAGAAGTACGTGAAATGGAATCGCGCATGAGCGGCCAAGACATGGGCTTTGACCTAACTGGTGACGATAATGATGACGCGCCTACAAGTACTTACTCTCCAGTACAATATTTAACAGATGGTTCTGCCGATTTAGCTGATGACGTGGAGCAGCAGCAGTGGCAAGAGCAGTCTCATACTCGTTTATTTAGCGCACTTAAAACGCTAGATGAGCGTTCGCAAGACATTGTAAGTGCTCGTTGGTTATCTGACGACAAAGCAACATTACAAGAGCTTGCTGAAAAATACAGCGTATCGGCTGAGCGTGTTCGCCAGCTAGAAAAAACAGCAATGAAAAAGCTGCAAAGCGCTATGAGCTAATACTGCTCAAGCTGTAAAATTTAGAAGCCCTGCATGAAAATGTGGGGCTTTTTGCTTTATAGCGGAAGTTTAAAACTACTCGCTGATAAAGTTAGATAATTAAATCTACTTACCTAGGTAATTGAGAATACCTGTAAATGTCCTTAATGCAGGTAAACTGATAGTTTATTTAGCCAGCGCCACTGCACAGAGGTTATTAAAGGATTATATAAATTAGCTTTTTGCTTGGCATATGAACGACTGCATTATTAAAGTGCATATTATCGAGCACTTATTCCTTTATTCTCAGCTTGCGCTAACTGTATATATTTTCTTTCTACTAATTGCGAAACGGGCACGAGCTCAAACCCTTGCTCAGTCAGTTGTGGTAAAGCATGGCGTAAAAACTTAATTGTTTCTGGGTAGGGGTGGGCAATTGCAATTGCAAAGTTATGTTTTTCAGCTTTGTGTTTTAATTCATCGAGCCTAAATTGCAATTGCGCGGGCGTAGTTATGTTGTCTAAAAATACGTGACGGCCAATATTCTCTACACCTAAAAAGTTTGCTGCATTTTGTGCTTGGCTTAAATCAGTGGTGCGACTATCTAAAAAGTATAAGTGACGCTTTTTTAGTACTTCCATAGTCCACTTCATGGCTTGGCTTTTTTGTGTGAGCGCTGAGCCCATGTGATTATTAACGCCTTTGACTTGGGGTAAGCTGGCTAGAGCAGTTCCTAAAGTTTGTTGTAATTGTTCTTTATTCATATTTAAAGTTAATGCGCCTGGGCCAAGCTCTTTGCCGTTAAGTGCCTGCATAGGAACGTGTAACAACAGTTCTTTATTTGACTGGCTCGCAAGCGTTGCAAAAATTTGAGAATAAGGTGTGTGAGGCAAAATTGAATACGTCAATTGCCCTGGTAAGGAAAGGAATTCTAAGTCCCGTTGATGATAACCTATATCATCTATTACTATTGCTATTTGCTTGGCACTAACACTTGTGCAGGCTAAGAAAATAAACAGTATTAACCATTTTATTATTTTCACGTTTATAGTTTTTATTATCTTTTTTTAATCTCAGTAGGTTGCTTTAAATAAAGCTGTTTTATTGCATGCTGAGTAATTGTTTTGCTTTAACTAATTGCTGATCGGCTAAGTTACCCGTGAGTAATTGCGCGTTACTGTTAGTTTGCTCATTTTTTATTATAACGGCTTTATTAGTTTGTGAAAGACTTGTTTGATTAATCGCCACATCAGGGGTTATCCCTATGCCATCAATAGATTGGCCAAGGGGAGTATAGTATTTAGCTGTAGTGAGTTTAAGTGCTGTGTTGCCATCACCTAGGGGGATTAACGATTGGACAGAACCTTTACCAAATGACTGGCTGCCTACAATTGTTGCTCTTTTATTGTCTTTTAGTGCAGCAGCTAGTATTTCGGCGGCAGAGGCTGAGTTTTCATTTATAAGTACAACAATAGGCGCACCTTTTAAAATATCACCTCGCTTAGCGTAAAAGGCTTGGTTAGCGTCATAAAAGCGCCCTTTGGTAGTAACAATAGTCCCGCTTTGTAAAAATAGGTCAGATACTGCTACCGCGCTTTGTAATGTACCGCCTGGATTATCGCGTAAATCAATTACTAAACCTTTAAGTGGGTAGCCAAAATGGCTTTGTAAAGCTGCAACCTGCAAGGCCACTTCATGTAAAGTATGATTAGAAAAGTTATTAATAGCTAAATAGCCAGTACCAGAGTCTAAAAGCTCGCTGCTTGCGCTTTCAAGGTTTATTTGACGGCGAGCAACATGAAAAGTGATTAACTCTTTAGTGTTATCGCGCTTTACAGTTAGATCTATATTTGCAAATTTACTTTCGCGTATGAGTGTTGCCACTTCGTCGATTGTACGATTATTCGCGCTGTTATTATTTACGCTTATTATTTTATCGCCAGGTAAAACTCCCGCTATTTTAGCCGGCGAGTTATTTACTACGTCAATAATAGTCATTTTTTCATCAACGTTTTTAACTTCAATCCCAATACCTGTATAACGCCCGTTTGTATTATCAAATAACGACGTAAGCTCATGCTCGTCTAAATATTTAGAGTAGGGGTCGAGCTTTGAATACAAACGCTCAAATTGTTTGTTGTTATAATTGATATGGTCGCTATTTTGTAATGCTAAATCTTCTACGTAGTAGGCATGAATATTAAAGAGGATTTCATCTATTTGTTGGCTTTTAAGTTCTTTTACAGAGCTTGCATATACGTGTGTATTAAAAGCTAATAAGGTAAGTAATATAACCAAATACAGGCTTATAAAAAAGCCTGTATTTTTTTTAATGACTGTATTTGATGCGTTTTTTTTGGTTGTCATCAGCTGCTCCTAATGCGGTGCAGCGGTTTATTCAATTAAATGCGTCTGCACCATTTTACAGGATTTACTGCGCGTCCTTTGTGGCGTATTTCAAAGTATAGACCAGAATTTGCTTGTCCGCCGCTTTGGCCTACTAATGCAAGTGTTTCGCCTTCGCGAACCATGTCGCCAACATCTCGTAATAGCGTTTGAGCATGGCCGTATAGGCTCATAAAGCCTTCTCCATGGTCAACCACAATCACCCAGCCAAAACCTTTTAACCAATCAGCAAACACAACTTGACCGTTTTGAATGCTATTTACGTTTGTGCCTTCTTTTGCGCCAATTAGTACGCCTTTCCAATCAATACCACCATGTTTGCGCTGTCCAAACGTGTGCTCTAATTTACCCTTACTTGGCCAAGGTAATTTACCTTTGCTTTTGTTAAGCCCGATAAGCTCTATTTTTTGATTTTTTTCTTGCTCTAACTCTTCAATCGTTGTGATCAGCGTTTGCTGGTTCTCTTTTAAATAGTTAATAGAGTTTTTTGTACCTGTTAGTTGGGCTTGTAGGTTTTTTAGATTGGTTTGTCGCTCGCTTTGAGCATTTACTAATGCGGTTTGACGTCTTTTTTGTTCTTCATATAAAAGCTCTAATTTTTGTTGTGTTTTAACAAGCTCTTGTTGGTTTTGTGCTATTTGCTGTTGAAGCTGCTTTAGCTCTTCAATTTGTTCAATACGGGCTTTATTCAAATAATTATAATAACTAAGTGTACGCTCAAATTTAGCGGTGTCTTCTTGGTTTAGCAACATTTTAGAGTAGTCATCGCCACCGGCCATATAAGCACTTTTTAATTGTGCGGCTAATACCTTTTGAAACTCTGCATGTTGTTCGTCGAGTTCATCAGCTTTATTTTGTAATTGCTTTTGTTGTGTTTTGGTTTCTTTTACAGATTTTTCAGCCATGTTGAGTGCTTTTGCATTTTTAGCTATATCAAGTTCATGGCTTTTGAGTTTTTTTTGTAATGAGGCTATTTTTTTTCTTTGTGCGTTATATTCAGCTTGGCTTTGCTCAAGTGCATTTTGTACTTCTGATAAGTCTTTTTTAGTGCGATCTTCATTAGCAACTGCATAAGCAGTTACTAATGAAGTAAGTATTAATCCGCACTGTATTAACCGGTTAATACATCTATTCATATGTTATTTCAACATCATGATAGGTGTGCCAGTCATTTCGTTAGGCTGCTCCATACCCATTAAATGAAGCATTGTTGGTGCTACATCGCTTAGTGCTTTACCTTGCATAGGCTCAGCGTCGCGACCTACGTAAATAAATGGAACTGGCTCGCTAGTATGAGCTGTATGGGCTTGACCTGTTTTAAGGTTAGCCATTTGCTCTGCATTACCATGATCGGCAGTAATTAATGCTTCACCACCAAACTCCTCTAATGCATCAACAACACGACCAATACACGTATCTACAGCTTCGCAGGCTTTAACGGCAGCTTCAAACACACCAGAGTGACCTACCATGTCGCCATTAGGGTAGTTACAAATAATAGCGTCGTATTTTCCACTTTTAATTGCTTCTACGAGTTTATCTGTAAGCATTTCTGAATTCATTTCAGGTTGTAGATCGTAAGTTGCTACCTGTGGTGAAGGAATTAACTCGCGTGTTTCACCTTTAAATTCGTCTTCGCGCCCACCACTAAAGAAAAACGTAACGTGTGCATATTTTTCTGTTTCAGAAATACGTAGCTGCGTTTTGTCATTTTTTTCTAGCCATTCTCCTAACACATTTACAAGTGCTGACGAGCCAAAAGCAACAGGTGCATCAATATCGGCTGCGTATTCTGTCATCATTACAAATGCGCTAAGTTTTGGAGATTTTTTCTTGGTGAAGCCGTCAAATTCAGGCTCAACAAATGCGCGAGTTATTTCACGGGCTCTGTCGGCTCTAAAGTTAGCAAAAATAACAGTATCGCCATCGTTAATTGCCGCAGGCTCAAAACCCGCTGGAGTAATTGTTGTAGCGGCTACAAATTCATCGTTTTCGTCGCGCTCGTATGCGGCATTGAGTGCGTCTACACCGTTATCAAAATTAAAATCACCTTTTGCTAGGGTCATTACGTCATATGCTTTTTCTACTCGGTTCCAGCGGTTGTCTCTGTCCATTGCATAATAACGCCCTACAAGTGAGGCTAAACGGCCACATTTTAGCTCTGCAAATAACGCTTCGATGCGCTCTATTGAGGCTTTAGCGCTGCGCGGTGGTGTATCACGACCATCTAAAAAGCCATGAAAATATACTTCTTTAGCGCCACGTTTTGCTGCAAGTTTGATACTGGCAACAATGTGATCTTCATGGCTATGTACGCCACCTGGGCTCAATAAGCCCATAATATGAACCGCTTTACCTGCGTTTACTGCTTTATCTATGTTTTCAACTAATGCGGGTGTTGAGTCAAACTCACCATCGTTAATTGCTTTGGTAATGCGAGTGAAATCTTGATAAACGATTCGCCCGGCGCCTAAGTTCACGTGGCCAACCTCTGAATTACCCATTTGCCCGTCAGGAAGGCCAACATCTAAACCCGAAGCTGATATTAATGTGTGTGGGCGGGTTGCCCATAATTCGTCTAATACCGGTGTGTTAGCTGCAAGAATAGCGTTACTTTGCTCATCTTCGCGGTGTCCCCAACCGTCTAAAATCATTAATACCAGTGGTTTTTTATGCTCTGTCATAATAGCTCCTGAAAATTAGCACCTGTTGATGGGTACTGTGTACCGAAAGGGTTATCTGGTTCGTTTTAGCATACCGCGTTTTAGCGATAGGATCAGCACTGAAAACAAGATATTAAATTTTTTACTTACTTTCATATATGGGGTGCTTTATCGTTTTTTAAACTGTGTCAAACTCGCATTTTAACTTGGTTTGGGTATACTTGCGGGGCTAAAGTACAAAATACCTAAAATATTAGGGCGTGTTGCACTTTGGTGGCTGAATTTGCAGCAGTGTGTTTGGTTTTTAGGCAATGCAGAGCCTATGAAGTGTGGTTACTCCCCATAAATAGGCGATAACGTAGCATAAATCCCGAACATGCGCTGCCCGTTGGGTTTTTTCTAGGGACTATTACCTCTTTGTTGCTCGGTTTTTACTTAGCCCACTAGGTTACAAACCTCGCGCCGCGATTTAATCGCCCCTAGATTGAACAAATTTCAATCCACAAAGGTCAACACGCCCTAGGTTTAGAACATAATTTCATAGTGGAAGTAGAATGGATCAATATATTGAATTTATTACAAATCATCCCATTTTAAGCCTTGCTTGGGTTGGTCTTGTTTTTCTTATTGTAAGCGGTTTGATTAAAAGTAAATTTTCAGCAATCCGTCAAATTAACCCTCAACAACTTACGCTTTTAATTAATCGTGAAGACGGTAAAGTTGTTGATATTCGCGCTCAAAAAGAGTTTTCGGCAGGCCATATTGCTAACTCTGTGCACTTGAGCCCTGAAAAAGCGAAACAATCTGACTTTTCAAGCCTTGAAAAGTACAAGAGCAAACCCATTATATTGGTATGTACCACAGGTATGACTGCCCAAGGTACTGCAACTGCGATGCATAAAGCTGGTTTTGAAGAGGTTTATGTATTGGCAAGCGGTATGGGTGCGTGGCAATCAGCGAGCCTACCAACTACAACAGGTCGCTAATCAGTTTAGCTAGACCGATAGAGGATTTATTATGAGTAATGTTGTTTTATACACCAAAGCGTATTGTCCATTTTGTCAGCGCGCTCTTTCGCTTTTAAATAGCAAAGGCGTGGAATATACAAATATTGATATTGGTGTACAGCCTGAACTTCGCGATGAAATGATCGCCAAAGCAGGCGGCGCAAGCACAGTACCGCAAATTTTTATTAATGATGAACATATCGGTGGCTGCGACGACATGATGGCAATAGAAGCGCAAGGTAAACTTGACGCTAAGCTAAACGCTTAAACTTAAATTATAATAACGAACAAGTTAGGAAAAACAATGAACGAAGAAACTCAAAACGCAGCAGCTGCACAAGAAGGCGCACAATTTACTATTCAACGCATTTACACTAAAGATGTATCGTTTGAGACGCCAAACTCACCAGCTATTTTTCAAAAAGAATGGACGCCAGAAGTTAAGCTAGACCTAGATACTCGCTCTAATAAGTTAGATGAAGGCGTGTTTGAAGTTGTTCTAGCGTTAACTGTAACCGCATCTATTGGCGAAGAAACTGCGTTTTTATGTGAAATTCAACAAGCAGGTATTTTTACTATTGCTGAAGTTGAAGAAGTGCAACTTGCACACATGCTAGGTGCATTTTGTCCTAACGTGTTATTCCCGTATGCTCGTGAAGCAGTATCAAATTTAGTTAATCGTGGTACTTTCCCACAGCTTAACCTTGCGCCAGTTAATTTTGACGCATTGTTTGCACAATACATGCAACAACGTACTGCGCAAACAGACCAGGTTACAGCAGACGCATAACCTATGAGTACAGCAACTACAGCTGTTACTGTATTAGGGGCGGGGTCTTACGGCACCGCCCTTGCTATTTGCTTAGCCCGAAATGGTCATAATGTGACTCTTTGGGGTAGAAATAGCGACGACGTTGCCACGCTTGCAGCTGAGCGGAAAAATCAACGTTACTTACCTAATGCTCCTTTCCCAGACACTCTTACTCTTGAAGCCGACTTACATCAAGCCGTTGCTAGCAGCAAAATTGTACTTGTTGTGGTACCAAGCCATGCATTTGGCGACACACTTCAACAAATTAAACCTGCATTACAAGAGGGTGCTGAGATTGCGTGGGCAACTAAAGGCCTTGAGCCAAATACAGGGCGCTTACTGCAAGAAGTAGCTTTACAAGAGTTAGGTGACGAAGTTGCGCTTGCCGTGCTTTCAGGTCCTACATTTGCTAAAGAAATGGCAATGGGTTTGCCTACCGCTATTTCTGTTTCGTCTACGTCGCCTGAGTTTGCTCAGCAATTAGCTGATTTACTTCATTGTGGTCGCTCATTTCGTGTGTATAACAATGACGACTTTATTGGTATACAGTTAGGTGGTGCGGTTAAAAATGTAATTGCTATTGGTGCCGGTATTTCGGACGGTGTGGGCTTTGGTGCAAATGCGCGAACCGCTCTTATTACTCGTGGGCTTGCAGAGTTAACTCGCTTAGGTTGCGCTTTAGGTGCAAAGCCAGAAACCTTTATGGGTATGGCAGGCCTTGGCGATTTAATTTTAACCTGTACAGATAATCAATCACGTAACCGTCGATTTGGTTTAGCACTTGGTAAAGGTGAAAGTGTAGAGGCAGCAATTGAGTCTATTGGCCAAGTAGTCGAAGGCTTTAGAAATACCAAAGAAGTGTATTTATTAGCGCAGCGTGCTGGCGTAGAAATGCCAATCACTGAGCAAATTTATAAAGTACTTTATGAAAATAAAGACATGAAAGAAGCCGCAATGGCGCTATTAGGCCGAGAGCAGCGTTCTGAATAAATCTATACAAAGTATACTTAAACTAAAAAACCGACGTTATGTCGGTTTTTTGTTGTTTGGTACAAGGTGTTTATTGCGCGTTAGGAAAGCCCAACTGGCGCCAAGATTCATACACAAATACGGCGACCGCGTTAGATAAGTTCATGCTGCGGCTGTTTGGCTGCATAGGAATGCGTACGCGTTGATCGTTTGGCAATGCTTGAATCATTTCATCAGGCAGGCCACGTGTTTCAGGGCCAAAGACTAAACAGTCTCCCGCTTCGTAGCTAGCTTCATGATGAAACTGGCTGCCTTTAGTTGTACATGCATACACTTTTTTTGGCTGGCACTTTTCTAGGTAGGCTTCAAATGATGCATGACGCTGTACGTGGCTAAATTCGTGGTAATCAAGGCCTGCACGTTTTACACGCTTGTCGTCCCACTCAAACCCTAAAGGCTCAATTAAATGCAGTGCATAGCCTGTATTTGCACATAGGCGAATAATATTACCTGTATTAGGTGGAATTTCAGGTTGGTATAAAACAATATCCAGCATAATGAGCCTTTTTAGTAATCGGTTGAGCGCAGCAGTATACACGAAACCTTTTAAAAAAATGATATACTCAATGCATTGAATACAGTGATTAACGGATATACGCGTGCACAACCGCAGCTACGAATTTTGGGTTAAAACCTCAAGTATTGTCACCATGGTTATGGTGAGCTTAATGATTGGCGCAAAAACATGGGCTTGGCTTGCTTCAGGCTCAGCTTCAATGCTTGGCTCGTTGACTGATTCGTTAATGGATATTACCGCCACAGCCATGAGTTTTTTGGTGTTAGGTTACGCACTGCGCCCTGCCGATGACGATCATCGTTTTGGGCATGGTAAAGCTGAGGCGCTTGCAGGGTTAGGGCAGGCTGCATTTATTGCAGGCTCAGGGTGTTTACTTGCGTTTCATGGTATTGAGCGCTTATTTAACCCAATACAGTTAACGCATTCTTTATTGGGCGTATGGGTAAGTATTTTTGCAATTGTGTGTACGCTGGTGATTGTATTTGTACAAAATAAAGTAGTTAAGTATACCGATTCTATTGCTATAAAAGCCGATTCAGTACATTACAAAGGCGATTTAATATTAAATGCGGCCGTGCTATTGGCTATTTTACTCGCTTATTATGGCGTACTTTACGCCGACCCTCTTTTTGCAATTGGGGTGGCGGGCTACTTACTTTATAACAGTTGGGATATAGCGCGTGATAGTGCCGATCATTTAATGGATAAAGAATTACCAGACGATGAAAAGCAAAGCATATTCGATATAGCTAAAGAACATGCCGATGTACATGGTGTACACGGTATTCGAACTCGCCAAGGCGGTAAAATTAAGTTCATCCAAATGCATTTAGAGCTGGATGATAACTTAAGTTTAATACGTGCTCATAATGTGGCTGATGAAGTGGAAGCGATGATAAGTGCACGATTTGAATCTGAGGTAGATATACTCATCCACCTCGACCCGCTTTCTGTTTTAGTAAACCCTAGTACTGATCAAGAAGTAACAGACTCACAAAACTGATAAAAGTTAGTTAATAGCGGCTTTCGAATCTCGTCACGTTCAAAAAGTAGTTCGTGTTTTGCACTTTCAAAACTCTCGATTGTTGCATGAGCATGTCTTTTTGCAAGGCTGTACTGTGCTTCATTATTAACCACTGTATCGCTAGCTGCACTTGCTATAAACAAAGGAATTGGTACGTTTAGAGTATCTATAGACTTTAAAAACGCTATTGTAGCTGCTAGCCAGCCAAAGGTAACGCCACCTAATTGTATGTTAGGTTCTAATTTATAAGTTTGCCTAAAGTAGGTGTAACGCTCCTTGCTGCTAGTAAGGACGTTTTCGGTAAATGGGATCGGGTTGTAATTGCCTTGTCCAAATGCATAGCAAGAGTGTAAACCAAGTAAAGTGGCTAACTTAACAATAAACTGCGTAGGTATTTTTGGTACGTCTTTTGTAAAAATATCAAACATAGGCGCAGACAAAAACACGCCTTTATAGTTATTTTCAAATTTTGCTAAATAATCAATAGCAATCGCGCCACCCATAGAATGAGCCAGCATGACTTTTTTACCCTGCCAATGCTTTGAAACTATTTGCTGATCAAAGTTATTTAGGTCACTGCTGTAGTTATTATAATGTTTTACAAAGCCTTTATGCTTATTTTTAAGATGCCTGTAAGATCGCCCCTGACCTTGATGATCCATAATAAACACAGCAAAATTATTACAATATAGCTCCCATAACAGTTCTTTATATTTTTCTAGGCCTTCAATACGCCCTGTACTTACTACTATTGCGGTTGTAGCATTTGTAGGAATTGCGTATGCGTAAAATAGCTTTCCTGACGGCGTATCTAAGTAGCTTTTAGTTAAATTTGAAGTATAAAAAACATTAATGGCCTCTTGATTGCTCTCAAGCTGGGCTTCTGAACTATAAAACATGTTTTACTCTTTGATTAATGGCAAGGTTATATTAGCACACAAGCCACCTTGTTCTTTATTCGATAAGACTAAATTTCCGCCATGTGCGGTAATGGCATTTTTAGCAATAGCAAGCCCTAAGCCAGTGCCGCCACTTACGCGGTCACGAGCATCTGATTGTCTAAAAAAGGGCTCACAAAGCTTACTTAGCTGCTCATTAGGCACGCCTGAGCCGTCGTCACATATTTCTATATAAATGGCATCTGAATGCTTTAGCGTTATGCTAATGGTGTGCTGAGCATATTTAATAGCATTACGAAGTAAGTTTTCAAGCGCACTAGCTATAAGTGTTTCATCGCAATTAATATTTACAGCCACACTGCCTGTAATTTTTAGTTGCTTATTGTTTTGTTTAGCTTCAAATTGAGCATCATTAATTACGTGATCCACAATAACTTGCAGTGATTGCTTTTGTAGCGAAAGCGCTTGGCTTTTTGCCTCTAAACGAGAAACCTGTAATACGTCGGCTATCATTTTATCAAGCTGGTTTGCTTCTTTTTCTATACGTAATAAATACGATTGGCTGGGTTCGTTAGCCTGCATTTGTGCAAGCCCTGTAGCCATTTTTAAACGTGTTAGAGGTGAGCGAAGTTCATGCGATATATCGGCAAGTAAACGCTTTTGTGAGCTAATAAGTAGCTCTAATTGATTAGCCATACTGTTAAAGTCGCGTCCAAGAACACCTAGTTCATCTTTACGGTTTAATGGAATATCGGCCCTGGCGGTTAAGTCGCCGGCAGATAATTTTATAGCGGCTTTTTTTAGGCTATTTATAGGAGCGATTAAGTTACGGCTAAATACAAAGCTCAAAACCAGTGAGGCCGCAATTGCAATAAATATCTTCATCCAATTAGGCATTAGTTTAAAGCGTAAAAGTAGCGGTGGTTGATGGTTTATATCTATTTCGTATAGATAAAAACTTCCTTCCGGCACATTTATATTTACAGGCCCGAACGCCTGGTATTTTTCGGTAAAAATAACTTGTGGAGACATATTTTGAGTAAAGTTTAATAAACTAAGGTCTATATCTTCCGGTACCTCTTTATTGCTGCGGGCATCTTCGCCTTGCGCAGCGCTTAAATATAAAAGCTTACGCTTTGTTAGTCTTGGATGTACTAATATTTCGTTTAAGCTGCGTTTATGCTTTATTACTGATCGCTCTACACTTTTGGCTGTGTATATAAGGTTTTTTTTCATCGGGCCAGATAGTGGCTCGTTGGTTACAGCATTAATTGCGGTTATGTTACTCAAAAATACAAGAGCCGCTACAGTGCCAATTATAGTTAGCCAAAACCAAAAAAATATTTTAAAAAATAAGTAATGCCTAGGGTGTTTTAGCCAAGCAAAATACACGTTATTATTCGCCTTGGATAAAGACATAGCCCGTACCTCGCATGGTTTTAATTCGCTCGGCTTGTATATGCTCTGCTATTTTTTTACGTATATTACTTACATGCATATCAATAGAGCGGTCGAAAGAGGCTAGGCGCCGGCCTAAAACTTCCTCACTTATTTGTTCTTTACTCACAACTTCGCCAGCGTTTTTACATAATAGCGCTAAAATTTCGTACTCGGTGCCAGTAAGAGTCAGTGTGGAGTTATTAATTGAAGCTTCGCGCGCAGCAAGGTTTACGGTAATCCCATTAACAAGCAGCTTATTATTGGTAGTGGGTACGCTTAAGCTATTAATATGCTCTATACGGCGGGTTATTGCTTTAACACGGGCTAGTAGCTCACGATGGTTAAAAGGTTTAGGTATATAATCGTCTGCACCAAGCTCTAAGCCAAAAATGCGGTCGAAGTCTTCGCCTTTAGCGGTAAGCATTATGACCGGTGTAAGCTTTGTTTGCCTAAGTTGTTTAAGTACTTCAAAACCATCAAGTGTAGGTAGCATTACATCTAATAATATAAGTGCGTAGTCGTTTGTTTGAGCTAACTTTAGACCTTGAGCACCGTCGTGTACGCTTTGAATTTCAAAGCCTTGCGCAGTCAAGTACTCACTTAAAAGCTCACAAAGACCAGTGTCGTCGTCAATCATTAATAGTTTCATTTCAAACCCTTAGGCAATTCTCATATTGTTATTTTACTTCTAAAATTGTGCAAAAGTGAATCTTTACACAACCTTTACACTGCTTTGCGTTACTTTGCGTTGAGTTATGTATAGTTAACTCACTGGCTTAGCAGTTACAACCAAATTCAATCCATCCAATATTAAGGTGATGATTATGACTAAAGTAAATACACTTTCAAAATTAGTACTTATTTGTGGTCTAGCAACGGCTACACTTGGCGCAGGCAGCGTATTAGCTAAAGGCGGCATGCATGACAAGCAAGGCCATTCTCCAGCGCGTTTTTTACTTTCTGAGCGCGGTGCCGAAAAGCTTGATTTAACCGATGAGCAGCAAACTAAGCTCGAAGCTATATTTGAAGCGCAAAAAACGCAAATGAAAGCATTGCGAGGCGACGATAAAGAAGCACGTAAAGCCGAGCGCGAAGCACATAAAGCTAAAATGGATGCGCTACTTTCAGCGGCAACCTTTGATGAAAATGCAGCAAAAGAGCTGTTAAATGCTCGTCACGATAAGGGCGAACAGTTTGGCTTAATTAAGCTAAAAACTCAGCACCAAGTACTGCAAGTACTCAACGCAGAGCAAAAAGAAAAATTTGCTAAAATGCAAAAACGTATGGGCAAAAAGCACCGTAAGCAAAGAGACTAATCGTTTAATTATAGATTAAACACTAAAAAGCCAGCTTAATGCTGGCTTTTTATATTTATATAATCACTTAAACTTATTTAAAAAACTCGTCTTCATTTTTTGCCATCATGGCTTCAATATCTTCAATCATGTCTTGGCTAAACTGTTCAGCCGAAGTGATTGGCGCTGAAATTTTGTTATTTTCAAACGACCATTCACCTAAATCAATAAGTTGGCAACGTTTTGAACAAAAAGGGCGGTGTGGGCTTTGCTCAGACCATTCAACTTTGTTTTTACACGTTGGACAGTTAACAATAGTTGGCATACTTTACTCTCTAAATTTTTTATTTATAGCTCTAAAGGCAACCCTTAGAGCTATACACTTACATATTAGTTACGCGGTTTATTTCAGCCAGAGACGTTAAACCATCGGCGGCTTTTCGTAAACCCGATAGGCGTAAATTATTAAACCCAGCTTTAAGGGATACCTCTGCTATTTCTAGTGAGTTACCACCACGCATAATAATTTGTGCAATTTCTGGCGTAATTTGCATTACTTCATAAATACCTACACGGCCTTTATAGCCATCGGTACAACTATCACAGCCTTTAGGTGCGTAGAGTGTCATATCTTCAATTTGCTTAGCTGTAAAACCTTGGCGAGCTAGTTCTTCACTAGGAAGTTGCTCTGGCGTTTTACACTTAGGACATAATCGGCGCGCTAATCGCTGGGCTATAATTAAGCTAATAGAGCTTGCCACATTATAAGCGGGTACGCCCATATTTAATAAACGTGTAATGGTTTCGGGAGCAGAGTTTGTATGCAGTGTTGATAACACTAAGTGACCCGTTTGCGCCGCCTTAATTGATATTTCAGCGGTTTCAAGGTCACGTATTTCACCTACCATTACTACATCAGGATCTTGACGTAAAAATGCACGCAGTGCGTTTGCAAAAGTCATCTCGGCTTTAGGGTTTATTTGTACTTGGTTAACCCCTTCGAGGTTTATTTCTACGGGATCCTCTGCGGTACTAATATTTCGCTCTGGCTGGTTTAAAATATTTAAGCCCGTATAAAGTGATACTGTTTTACCAGAACCTGTAGGACCTGTAACGAGTATCATGCCTTGTGGCTGAGCTAGAGCATCCATATAGAGCTTTTTCTGCTCTTCTTCATAGCCAAGTACATCAATGCCTAGCATAGCGCTTGATGAGTCTAAAATACGCATTACTATTTTTTCGCCCCAAAGGGTCGGCATAGTACTTACACGAAAATCGATACTTTTGCGTTCAGTAATCTTTAATTTAATTCGGCCATCTTGTGGCTTACGTTTTTCAGCAATATCGAGCCTCGACATTACTTTTATACGTGCAGAAAGCTTAGTAGAAAGCGTATTAGGTGGACTGGCTACTTCGTGCAAAATTCCGTCTATACGAAAGCGAATGCGGTATTTATGCTCATACGGTTCAAAGTGTAAATCTGACGCCCCTTTTTTAATGGCATCCATTAAAATTTTATTGATATAAACAATGATTGGCGCATCGTCTTTATCATCATCTTTAGGTGTGGTTTCTTTAGGGCCTTCAGTATCTAAGTCGGCAAACTCTTTAAACTCATCATCACTTAAATTTAAGCTACCAGTGGCATCTAATAGCTGCTCTATTTTATTGTCGAGTTGAATGTAATCAACCACTACCACTTCACACGATAAACCCGTGCTAAATTCAAAGTTTTCAAAGGCACCGTAATCAGTAGGATCTGAGGCGGCAATGTATACTTTTCTTTCTTTTTGAACGAGTGGTAAAATATGGTGCTTACGGATCAGCTTTTCTTTTACAAGATCAGCTGGAATAGATGCAGGGTCAAAGTCTTTTAAATCAAAATAGGGTACTCGAAACAAATCTATACATTGCTCAGCTAAATCTAGACTATCGATTTTTCCGCATTTAGAAATAAGCTCAGCAGTTGAGGCAAATTCGTTTTGTTTTGCTTTAACCGTGTCGGCATCAATACGGCCAAGGGTAATAAATTTTCTCAATAACGGTGAGTTAATATTCATTGCGCACCTGTTTTATTCCTTCAATAGTAAGCAATTTATCAGAAACAAGAAGGGGATTACATTATCTTTCGTTCTTTGCTGCGATTTTACTAACTAAAATATAAGTTTATGTGAGTTATGACCCTATTAATGGGATTTAGTTTTACTATGTAAAGCATATTGTAGGTAACTTTTATGAAGATCAACAACCTCTGTATGGACTAAGCTTAAATTGCGGTCATTATTTAAAATATCATCCGCTTTTTGTTGTTTATTTTCACGAGACATTTGCGTAGCAATAATACTTTTTACTTGCTCAATAGTTGTGTTATCACGTTTAGCTGTACGCGTTATTTGAACAGAGGTTGGTACGTCAATAAGTAAGGTATGGTCGCAGTACTTATCAAGATTATTCTCAAACAATAAAGGCGCTACCAGTACAACATAAGGGCTAGTTGCACCATTTAAATCGGCCAATATTTTTATCCGTATAAGGGGGTGAAGCAGTGCGTTTAGCCATTCTTTTTCAGCATCGTTTGTAAAAATTTTAGTGCGCAGTGCTGTCCTATTTAATGTGCCATCGGGCAGTAAAATATCTTTACCAAAGTGCGTTGTAATAGCGTTTAGCCCTTCACTATTTGGCTCTACTACTTCACGAGCAATTATATCGGCATCAACAACTGTAATGCCTAACTCTTCAAACATATTGCTAACGGCTGTTTTACCACAGCCAATACCGCCCGTTAAGCCTAGCACCCAGTTATTTATTTTAGCTGTTTGCTCACCCATATTAATAGCCAATTAAATTAAAATACATATTTTGAATTTGACTGCCCCACAATAGTGTTATCCAACCCGCTATTGCTAAATAAGGGCCAAAAGGGATTGGCGTTGCTTTGTCTTTACCTTGAATGCTTAAAAGGGCAATACCTATAATTGCACCCACTACGCTCGAAAGCAGAATAATAGTTAAAAGTGATTGCCAACCAAGAAGTGCGCCAAACACGGCTAGTAATTTAAAGTCGCCATAGCCCATGCCTTCTTTGCCGGTTAGTAACTTAAATAACCAAAACACACTCCATAAGCTTAAATAACCAAAAGCGGCACCCATAATTGCATCACTTGGCGTAATTGTAATTCCGGCAACAGCGGCAATAAGTGCTAGCCAAACAAGCGGTAAAGTTAGCTGATCGGGTAGCAGCATGTGGTCTATATCGATAAAGGTTAGTGCTACTAAAATCCATGTTATAAAAATATATAAAAGGGCTTGCTCTGTAGCACCAAAGCTATAAGCAATAATAAGACTTAGTATGGCTGTAATTGCCTCAACAGCAGGGTAACGAGCAGAAATAGGGTTACTGCAACTTGCACATTTACCTTTAAGTGCGAGCCAACTAATAATAGGAATGTTCTGCCAAGGTTTAATGGCTGTTTTACATTTTGGGCAGGTAGAGTTAGGTTTTACTAAGTTAAAAGGCTCGTTGGTGTTAATTTGCTTAGACTGATTGGCTGTAAGTTCATCTTCTAATAATAATCTACATTCACTTTGCCACTCTCGTTGCATCATAAGTGGTAAGCGGTAAATAACCACATTTAAAAAACTGCCTACACATAAACTGACTAAGCCAACAGTAGTTAAATAAAACCACAGTTGGCTTTGCATTACTTCAATAATACTTTGCATTTATTTACCTGAAAATTATTCTAAAAATTAAGAGTCTAAAAAATTAAGTGAAATAATTATCACAAAGAGAAGTTAAAGAGAGTAAATGGGAAGACATTAGCCGCCAACCCCATAAAATAAGGCTCTCTTTAATTCCTGTAAATTTTTATTAATTAAATTACAGATCCTAACTGGAAAATCGGCAAGTACATAGCAATAATTAACCCACCTACAAGCACACCAAGTACTGCCATAATAAGCGGCTCTAATAAGCTTGAAAGGCCATCAACCGCATCATCAACCTCTTGCTCATAGATTGTAGCTACTTTAGCTAGCATGCCATCTAATGAACCTGACTCCTCGCCAATAGCGACCATTTGTATTACCATATCAGGAAATATTTTAGAGTTTCGCATTGCCCAGTTCATTTGGTTACCAGAGCTAACCTCAGCTTTAATATCTAGTATTGCATAACGGTAAACAGCATTCCCGGATGCACCTGCAGCAGAGTCTAGCGCATCAACCAGTGGTACACCGGCAGCAAAGGTGGTCGAAAGTGTCCGAGCATAACGAGCAACTGCCGCTTTATTTAAAATCATACCAATTACTGGCAGTTTTAATATGGCTCTATCTGTTGCATCTCTAAGTTTTAAACTTCTGAGCTTGGCTTCTTTAAACACGTAACCAAAGCCAACGATAGCAATTAAAATTATCCACCAATATTCTTGCATAAATTCAGATATACTAATGACTAATAGCGTGAAAGCTGGGAGCTCTGCACCAAAGCCATTAAAGATATCCTGGAATTGAGGTACAACAAAGATAAGCAGGATTGAAGTTACAATAAGCGCAACAACTAAAACGGCAATCGGGTAAAACATCGCTTTTTTTATTTTTGATTTTAGCGCTTCAGACTTCTCTTTATAAAGAGCAACACGGTCAAATATTTTATCAAGCGCACCTGATTGCTCGCCTGATGCGACTAAATCGCAATATAAATCATCAAAATAACGGGGGTGTTTTCTAAGCGCTGCAGATAGCGGTTGGCCAGCTTTAACTTCATCGCCAATGGTCTCCACTAACTTGGCAACGCTTTTGTTAGTAGAACCCGAACCTATCATTTCAATCGCTTGAATGAGTGGTACACCTGCCATCAACATAGTTGCTATTTGTCGTGTGAGTAAAGCTATGTCTTTAGGGGTGATTTTTTGAACGCTTTGAATGCCAAAGAGGGGTTTTGGTTTACGCTTTACTTTTGAAGGTGTAATACCTTGTTTTCGTAGTTGTGCTTTAACAAGTGCAATGCTATTACCTGTAAGTTCACCCTCAAGTCTTTTTCCGCGGGCGCTAACACCAACCCATTGAAAAGTATCTAATTTTTTTTTTGCTTCTTTAGACATCCATTTGACTCTTTGTTTTTAAATAAAAAAGGTAGCTAAATGAGCTACCTTAAATTCAAAGAAATTAAAAAGCTATTAAGGAGCAGCTGCTGGAACGGTACAAGAGCTTGGTAACCAGCTTGCTTTTGCATCTCCTGATACAGAGCCTGTACAAACCCACTCACTGATAGTAAACCCCGATGTGAAATTTGCAGCAGTTGCTGCCGCGGCACCATTCTGAGGAGTTAAAATTATTTTTAAGCCTGCCATGTCGCTCTGACCTGTAGCTTCAATAACACCAGCATCAGACACTGTCATACCACTTACATATTTTGTTGCAACGAAACCTGTATCACAATCATCCGGAGATTGACCAACTTGAGCCTTCTCACTAGCACAAGTTCTTGCTGTACTAGCTGCAAGCATTATCTCAGTCCCTTTTGCTCTAGCTGTATAATCTTGATAAGCAGGTAAAGCTACAGCGGCTAAAATACCGATGATTGCGATAACAATCATTAATTCAATTAGGGTGAAACCCTGTTGTTTTTGAGTCATTGTTTTCATGTTTCCTCTCCTAAAGGATAGATTTTTGTAAGTTAAATCACTTAAGTGGTTAAAACAACCAAACTTAATTTATCTGATTTACTTTACAGTTTTACTTAAAATAAATTTTTATTGCACTTTAGCTTTAGGGTATGAAACACAAAAGCTAGGTGTGAATTCATTATGTTTAGTACTAATTACATAAACATTACTAAATTTGTTGCCAGTTGCAGCAACAATCAGTATAGACATAAATAAAATAGTTTAGTTGCTTAAGTTTTTAATTCTTTTTTTAAAAATTTAGGCAGATTTTAAATCTAATTATTTATGGTTGTTTTTTTTAATAAAATACTACAACAGGATTAGTGTATCATTTTATTTTAGGAATTAGCACGTTACTTTTCCTAAAAAAGCTATTTTATTTAACAAAATGTTACAAAGTAAGCCTTTTGGGTTATTAAATGTCTTTTTGCTTAGCTTGTCAATTAATTAGCATTATTAAAGTTTAAATATAGCTTTAAAATTGCTCAAAACGCATAGATAAATCGATCGATTGTAAGTTTTTTGTTAATGCTCCGCTTGATATAAAATCTACACCCGCTTGCGAGTAAGTTTTTAGGGTTTCTAGGGTCATGTTGCCTGAAACTTCTAATTTGGCGCGTTTATTGGTTAAAACTACAGCTTGTTTAATTTGTTCTACGCTAAAATTATCGAGCATAATTATATCGGCGCCGGCTTCAATCGCTTGTTTAAGTTCTGGGAGTGACTCTACTTCTACTTCTACCGGTTTGTTTGGGTGGTTTTGTTTAGCTTGAGCCACTGCTTTATCAATACCGCCGCACGCTGCTATGTGGTTTTCTTTAATTAAAAACGCATCGAACAGGCCAATACGATGATTTGCGCCGCCACCACATTTTACTGCGTATTTTTGAAGTGCTCTAAGGCCGGGTATTGTCTTGCGGGTATCGAGTAATTGTGTAGTGGTGCCGCTTAGCTCTTTTACATAATGAGCGGTTGTAGTGGCTGTGCCCGATAAGGTTTGTACAAAGTTAAGAGCGGTACGTTCTGCTGTTAATATTGCACGAGCAGAACCTTTGGCAGTAAATAAAGTGCTATTAGCTGTAACAGTATCGCCATCATTTATAAGCACGTTCACTTCAACACTTGGGTCTACTTGTTTAAAAACTTCAATAATGATGTCTTTGCCGCAAAAAACACAATCTTCGCGAGTTATTACTTTGGCGTTTGCTTGCTCATTTTGTGGGATCAGCTGAGCGGTAATATCGCCATCTTGCGCAGTTTGGTAATTTAAATCTTCATCTAAGGCGAGAGAAACAAGTTGGGTAATAAGCGTGTGCGAAATAGACATATGAAGGCTCATAAGTGTTAATAAATTAAGCAAATTTTACTATGTTTAAATAACTAATAGAAGTGCTTTTAGCTGAGAAGGTTTTTTATTAAGCTGCTTATTTAATATGACTAATAAAATTTAGATGGATGAGTGCGCTAAGTTAGCTTATTTACGCAAAGCGCAGTGCGCTATCATTATTTATATAATTCCTTTAGCATCAACCTTATATATTTTGGGATTTAACTAACAAGCGTATTATGAGAATAGATTTAAACGGTGTTGTTACTTCTATAGCGCAGCGCCCTTGTACACACTTTGATGAGCGCCTTGATGAAGCCGATATTTCTTTGTTGGTTATTCATAATATTTCACTGCCCGCAGGGCAGTTTGGTACCCCCTATGTTGATGATCTTTTTATGGGGGTTATTAGTTGTGATGCTCATGCGAGTTTTATTGATTTAAAAGGGCTTCGCGTGTCGGCGCATTGTTTTATTAAACGCACCGGCGAAATTATACAATACGTACCCTTTGCAAAGCGTGCTTGGCATGCGGGGCAATCTGAATTTGATGGTATTACGGCATGTAATAATTTTAGTATTGGTATTGAGCTTGAGGGCACCGATACAACGCCATATACTTGTGCTCAGTACAAGGCATTGGCGCTTATTAGTAAAGCTATAATGCAGCGCTACCCAAAAATTACGCCTTCGCGAATTGTAGGGCATTGCGATATTGCACCTGGGCGCAAAACCGACCCTGGCGAGAGTTTTAACTGGCAATTGTTTTTAAATATGCTTGAGCAACCAAGTTAAGAGAGTTATTTCCATGATTTTAGTTTCAATAATAATTGCACTAATACTCGAGCGCTTAGGTGCACGGTCTAACTATTGGCAAATAAGTTATTACGCCAATGGTTATTTAAAACGTTCTACTAAGCTACTTGATGAAAAAGGTTTATTTGGTTCAGCCACTGGTTTTTTAGTGTGGTTATTTTTACCGGTTATAGCCATCGGGCTTATTTATTTACTATCTGATTTTGTGTTGTGGCAATTGGCTGTAAATATAGCGGTATTACTAGTTTGTTTTGGCTGTGCTAAACAGCGTGCTTTATATAAGTCGTATTTAAATGCATTAACACGTGATGACCAAGCAGCGGCTTCATTGTATGCATTACAAATAGGGCAAAAACATTTAGAGGATGAAGAGGGCGGCGAAACTTTTGGGCAAACACTTGCGTGGGTAAACTTTAGATTTTACTGCGCGGTAATTTTTTGGTTTGTATTATTAGGTGCACCAGGTGCTGTACTTTATGCATTAGTACGAACATTTGCCGACTTAGTACGAGAAGACCACAAGGTTATCTTTGCAAATCGCTTTAAGCTTATTCATAAATTATTATTTTGGCTTGATTGGTTACCGGCAAGAGTTACAAGCTTTGGTTATTTAGTCATTGGTAATTTTAATAAAGGTACCAGTTGCTGGCTACGTTATGTACTTAACTTTAAATCACCAAATCGTGAAGTTGTAACGTGTACAGCCCTCGCTGCAGAACAAGTTGAAAAACGTTATTACGGTTGCACTTACGAGGCAACCTGCATGATCAAGCTCGTTAAGCGTAACGTGCTCTTTTATTTAGTACTTATTGCACTGCTTACATTATTTGGCGGCCTATCTTAAATAATTAGATGCGGGGTAAACCCGCATCTATTATATCGCGCATGCTGCTTTACTCTTAGATAATCAGGTGTGTATAAATAACTGCAGCCTCCTCGTTACTTCATCCTGCTACTAATTTCTTTAATAAATTCAACTAGAGCTAAAACTCTACTCTTTCTGGTCAGACCATTTGTTTTCATCTTATTAACTTTTAGGGACGTTGCCTCAATTGTGCATTGTTTGATCTTCGTTCAAAATGCGTTACGCTACTTTAATTGCTCAAGCTGGCTGTAAATTGACAGCTATTAGGGTTTTTGATACCTTATTGAAAATTTTTGGTATGACCAATTTACCTTTTGGGCAAGTCATCCAACTCTACGCCATGTTTTTAGGGCTTTTGGTATTTATACAACGCGGACGTTGATTCATGTCTTTAAAGATTAAAGCAGCAAAATTATCTGATGTTATTTTACAGCAACTCGAGAACATGATTCTTGAAGGCTCTTTAGCACCAGGTGAAAAGTTGCCACCAGAGCGTGAACTAGCAAAGCAGTTTGAAGTGTCTCGTCCGTCATTGCGTGAGGCAATCCAAAAACTTGAAGCTAAAGGTTTAGTTACGCGTCGCCAAGGTGGCGGTACGTTTGTAAAAAATCAGCTTGAAGAAGGGCTAACCGATCCGTTATTTGAACTGATCAGTAAACATCCTGAATCGCAATTTGATTTACTAGAATTTCGTCATGCACTCGAAGGCATTGCTGCTTACTATGCAGCACTGCGCGGAACCAGCACCGACTTTACCAAAGTAAAACAAAGCTTTGATAAAATTGCTTTAGTTAATGACGATTTACAGCAAAAAGCAAAAGCAATAAATGCCTTTCATTTTAGCGTTGCAGAAGCTTCGCACAATGTTGTTTTATTGCATTTGGTTAGAGGTATGCAAGCGCTGCTTGAGCAAAATGTACTGCAAAATTTAACTGTTTTATTAAAAAAATCAGATATAAGCAGTCAGTTAGCCCAACACAGGCGTTTATTAATGGATGCCGTTATTGATGGCAATCCAGAACAAGCCCGCTTAGCAAGTAACGCGCACTTAGCGTTTATTGAAGAAGCATTACTTGAAGCAGGTAAAGAGCATTCGCGAATTGAACGTAGTTTAAGACGCACAAAACAAAATTAAGCTAATACGCTGTACTTAGAACACACAAAATTAAGTATACGTTGTATTAAATTAACAACATTCGTATTTTAAACATAAGGAAACCTCCATATGTCTGAAGTCAATAAAATTGACGTAGACGCGCTAGAAACACAAGAGTGGTTACAAGCTCTTGAATCAGTTGTGCGCGAAGAAGGTGTTGAACGAGCTCAGTATTTACTTGAGCAAGTGTTAGAGCAAGCCCGTTTAGACGGCGTTGATATGCCAACGGGTATTACCACGAACTACGTTAATACTATTCCAGTAGATCAAGAACCGGCTTACCCAGGTGATGTTAACCTAGAGCGCCGTATTCGTTCGATCATACGTTGGAACGCGATTATGATCGTTCTACGTGCATCGAAAAAAGATCTCGACTTAGGCGGCCATATGGCGTCTTACCAATCATCTGCTGCGTTTTATGAAGTGTGTTTTAACCACTTTTTTAAAGCGCCAAACGAGGTAGACGGTGGTGACTTAGTTTATTACCAAGGCCATATTTCTCCTGGTATTTACGCGCGTGCGTTTGTTGAAGGGCGTTTAAGCGCAGCTCAACTAGATAATTTCCGTCAAGAAGTAGATGGTAAAGGCTTACCTTCATACCCTCACCCTAAATTAATGCCTGAATTTTGGCAGTTCCCTACAGTATCAATGGGCTTAGGTCCTATCGCGTCTATTTACCAAGCGCGTTTCTTAAAATACTTAGACGGACGTGGCTTAAAAGAAACTAAAAACCAACGTGTATATGCGTTTTTAGGTGACGGTGAAATGGATGAGCCAGAATCACGTGGCGCAATCTCGTTTGCTGCACGTGAAAAGCTAGACAACCTATGTTACTTAATTAACTGTAACTTACAGCGTCTAGATGGCCCAGTAATGGGTAATGGTAAAATTATTCAAGAACTAGAAGGCCTATTTAAAGGCGCTGGTTGGAACGTAATTAAAGTTGTATGGGGTAGCGGTTGGGATATCCTTCTTGCTAAAGATACAACAGGTAAATTACTACAATTGATGAACGAAACAATTGATGGCGATTACCAAACATATAAAGCTAAAGATGGCGCGTATGTACGTGAGCATTTCTTTGGTCGTTACCCAGAAACAGCAGCACTTGTTGCAGATATGACGGATGACGAAATTTTTGCACTTAAGCGTGGTGGTCATGAGCCATCAAAACTTTATGCTGCATTTAAAAAGGCCGAGCAAACTAACGACCGTCCTACTGTAATTCTTGCTAAAACTGTTAAAGGTTACGGCATGGGTGAAGCAGCAGAAGGTAAAAACATTGCGCACCAAGTGAAAAAGATGGACATGAGCCATGTTGAACACTTACGTGACCGTTTAGGCCTGCAAGATTTAGTATCTGAAGAGCAAATTAAAGATCTTCCATACTTAACACTTGAAGAAGGTTCAGAAGAATACAAGTACTTACACGCACGTCGTGATGAGCTTAAAGGTTACACACCTACTCGTATTCCTCGCTTTAGCGAAAAATTACAATTGCCAGAAGTAGATGCATTTAAGCCGCTACTTGAAGAGCAAAAGCGTGATATTTCTACAACAATGGGCTTTGTTCGTGCACTTAATATCTTATTAAAAGATAAAGGCATTGGTAAAAACATCGTACCAATTATTGCAGATGAGGCGCGTACGTTTGGTATGGAAGGTTTATTCCGCCAAATCGGTATTTACAACCCACATGGCCAAAACTACACCCCTCAAGACCGTGATATTGTTTCTTACTACAAAGAAGCTACATCAGGGCAAGTACTTCAAGAAGGTATTAACGAGCTAGGTGCAATGTCGTCATGGGTAGCTGCTGCAACATCATACAGCACTAACGATTTACCAATGATCCCGTTCTACATTTACTATTCTATGTTTGGTTTCCAACGTGTTGGCGACATGGCATGGATGGCGGGGGATCAACAAGCACGTGGTTTCTTATTAGGTGCTACTGCGGGTCGTACAACGCTAAATGGTGAAGGTCTACAGCACGAAGATGGTCACAGCCATATTCTTGCAAACACGGTTCCTAACTGTATTTCTTACGATCCTACTTACGCATTTGAAGTAGCAGTAATTGTACAAGATGGTATTCGTCGTATGTACGGTGACGACCAAGAAAACATTTACTACTACCTAACGCTTATGAACGAAAACTACCATCAGCCAGCTATGCCAGAAGGCGCTGAAGAAGGTATTCGTAAAGGTATCTACAAACTTGAAAGCTACGAAGGTAAAAAAGCCAACGTACAGCTATTAAGCTCAGGTACTATCATGACTGAAGTGCGTAAAGCTGCTGCAATTTTAAGTGATGATTACGGCATTGCATCAGACGTTTACTCTGTAACGTCATTCAATGAGCTTACGCGTGATGGTCAAGATGTTGAACGTTTCAACATGCTTAACCCAGAAAGCGAGCAAAAAACAGCTTACATTACGAGCGTATTAAACGACTCAGTAACTGTAGCCGCAACTGATTACATGAAAAACTACGCAGAACAAGCACGTTCATTTATTCCAAGCAGCAACTATAAGGTGCTTGGTACAGATGGTTACGGACGTTCTGATAGCCGTGAAAACTTACGTCGTCACTTTGAAGTTAACGCAAGCTACGTTGTTGTTGCTACGTTATCTGAACTTGCTAAACGCGGTGAAGTTGAAAAGTCAGTGGTTGTTGAAGCGATTAAAAAGTTCGACATTGACACAAATAAACTAAACCCACTGTACGCATAAGAGGTTTGCAATGAGTATTGAAATTAATGTACCAGATATCGGTGGCGATGAAGTTGAAGTAACCGAAATCTTAGTAAGTGTTGGCGACAAAGTAGATGTTGATCAATCGCTACTAACCGTTGAAGGCGACAAAGCCTCAATGGAAGTACCTGCTGCACAAGCAGGTACAGTTAAAGAAATTAAAGTAAGCGAAGGCGACACTGTTACAACAGGCACGCTAATTATGATTTTTGAAGGCGAAGAGACTGGTTCACAAAGCGAGCCAGAAGCGCCGACTAAAACTGAAGCTGCTGCACCTGCAGAGGCTTCAGGTTCTTCAACTAAAGAAGTCACGGTACCAGATATTGGTGACGACGAAGTTGAAGTAACAGAAATCATGGTTGCCGTTGGCGATACTGTTGAAGAAGAACAATCTATTTTAAACGTTGAAGGCGATAAAGCCGCAATGGAAGTACCAGCACCATTTGCTGGTACTGTAAAAGAGATTAAAGTAACCGAAGGCGACAAAGTAAAAACAGGCTCTTTAGTGTTTGTTTTTGAAGTTGCCGGTTCAAGTGGACCCGCATCAGATGCACCTAAGCAAGAGTCTGCACCAGCAGAAACTGCTCAAAGTGCACAGCCAAGCACAAAAGAAGTAAATGTACCTGATATTGGCGATGATGAAGTTGAAGTAACTGAAATCATGGTTGCTGTTGGCGATAGCGTAGAAGAAGAGCAATCTATCTTAAACGTTGAAGGCGACAAAGCAGCAATGGAAGTACCAGCACCATTTGCAGGCACAGTTAAAGAAATTAAAATTGCAGCGGGCGATAAAGTAAAAACAGGTTCGCTTATTTTTGTATTTGAAGTTGCCGGCAGTGCACCTGCAAAAGCTTCTGCACCTGCAGAGCAAAAGCCAGCTGCAGCACCTGCAAAAACCGAGTCTGCGCCAGCTCAAGCTGCACCTGCGGCTAAAGCAAGCGATGAAGGTTTTGAAAACAACAGCGCATATGCCCATGCATCGCCAGTTGTTCGCCGTTTAGCGCGTGAGTTTGGTATTAACCTAGCAAACGTTAAAGGCTCAGGTCGTAAAAACCGTGTAGTAAAAGAAGACGTGCAAAACTATGTTAAAAACTTAGTTAAGCAAGTTGAATCAGGCCAATTACCAGCAGGTAAAGGCAATGCGGGCGGTAGTGAGCTTGGTTTAATTCCGTGGCCTAAAGTAGATTTTGCTAAGTTTGGCGAAATTGAAGAGAAGAAACTATCTCGCATTCAAAAGCTATCAGGTAAAAACTTACACCGTAACTGGGTACAAATCCCGCATGTTACACAGTTTGACGAAGCTGATATCACAAGCCTTGAAGTATTCCGTAAAGAGCAAAACGTGTTAAGCGAGAAGAAAAAGCTTGGCGTTAAAATCACTCCTCTTGTATTTGTGATGAAAGCGGTAGCTAAAGTACTTGCTGAATTCCCAACGTTTAATGCATCACTTTCTGAAGATGGCGAAAGCTTAATTCTTAAGAAGTACATAAACGTAGGTGTTGCAGTAGATACGCCTAATGGCTTAGTTGTTCCGGTATTTAAAGACGTGGACAAAAAAGGCATTATGGAATTATCTCGCGAGCTAATGGATATTTCTAAAAAGGCACGTGAAGGTAAGCTAACGTCATCTGATATGCAGGGCGGCTGTTTTACTATTTCAAGCTTAGGCGGTATTGGCGGTACGGCATTTACGCCGATTGTTAATGCACCAGAGGTGGCTATTTTAGGTGTATCTAAATCTGAAATGAAACCTAAGTGGAATGGTAAAGACTTTGAACCTAAACTAATGGTTCCGCTATCTATGTCGTACGATCACCGTGTGATTGACGGTGCACTAGCTGCACGCTTTACAGCAACGCTTGCTAGCTACATGAGCGACATACGTCAATTAGTGATGTAATCGCTACAATATGAACAAAATCAAATCCCAGCCAGTTGTTTTTAGCTGGGATTTTTACTATATGCAATGATACAATCTTTGCACTATTTGTGAATTGCTCTGATTTTCTGCCCATGCAGAAACATGGCAGTTAAATTTTAGGGCTGTGTCCCGTTCAAACAATTAAGGTAATAGCATGAGCAACGAATTAAAAACTCAAGTTGTTGTACTAGGCGGTGGTCCTGGTGGTTACTCTGCGGCTTTCCGTGCTGCTGACTTGGGCTTAGAAGTTACATTAGTAGAATCTCGTGAAACATTAGGTGGTGTATGTCTTAATGTTGGTTGTATTCCTTCAAAAGCACTTTTACACGTAGCTAAAGTGATTGATGACGCTGCAGAAATGTCATCTCACGGTGTTACTTTTGGCGCTCCGCAAATTGATTTAGACAAAATTCGCTCTTGGAAAGAGTCGGTTGTTGGCCAGCTTACTGGTGGCTTAGACGGCATGGCTAAGATGCGTAAAGTTAAAGTTGTACCAGGTTACGGTAAGTTTACTGGCAGCAACACTTTAGACGTTGAAGGTGCTGACGGCACAACAACTATTACATTTGATAATGCAATTATTGCTGCGGGTTCTAAACCTGTAAGCTTACCGTTCATCCCAGAAGATGACCGTGTAATTGATTCAACGGGCGCATTAGAGCTTAAAGACATTCCAGAGAAGCTACTTGTTTTAGGCGGTGGTATTATCGGTCTTGAAATGGGTACTGTTTACCGCGCATTGGGTTCTGACATTGATGTTGTTGAGTTTGCAGACCAGTTAGTTCCGGCTGCGGATAAAGATATCATCAAGATTTACCAAAAATACGTAAGCAAAAAATTCAATGTTATGCTTTCAACTAAAGTTGTTGGCGTTGAAGCGAAAGACGATGGCTTATACGTTACTTTTGAAGGTAAAAATGCACCAGCTGAACCAGTACGTTACGACAAAGTACTTGTTGCAGTAGGCCGTACGCCTAACGGTAACTTGCTTGATGCTGATAAGGCAGGTGTTAATGTAGATGAGCGTGGCTTTATTAATGTTGATAAGCAACTTAAAACAAACGTAGACCACATTTTTGCGATTGGTGACTTAGTTGGCCAGCCTATGCTTGCGCATAAAGCGGTACATGAAGGCCATGTTGCTGCTGAAGTTATTTCTGGTCAGAAGCATTTCTTCGATCCTAAATGTATTCCTTCAATTGCGTACACTGACCCAGAAATCGCGTGGGTAGGTGTTACTGAGAAAGAAGCAAAAGAGCAAGGCTTAAGCATTGAAACTGCAGTATTCCCGTGGGCAGCATCAGGTCGCGCAATTGCATCTGCTCGTACTGAAGGTTCTACTAAGCTTATCTTTGATAAAGACAGTGGCCGTGTAATCGGTGGTGCTATGGTGGGTATTAACGCAGGCGAAATGCTTGGCGAAATCGGCTTAGCAGTTGAAATGGGCGCAGACGGTGAAGATTTAGCACTTACTATTCATGCTCACCCAACATTGAACGAGTCTATTGGCCTTGCAGCTGAAATTTTTGAAGGTTCAATCACTGATTTACCAAACAAAAAAGCGGTTAAAAAGAAGAAGTAATTTAACTTTTTAATTTAGTTTTTAAAAACCCAGCTTTTGCTGGGTTTTTGTTTTTATAGCCGCCAATTAAAAATAAATAAAACAAAACTAGCTTTTGTTGGTATCGTTTTTTATTTTGAGCTGATAGCTGATAGCTGATAGCTGATAGCTGATAGCTGATAGCTGATAGCTGATAGCTGATAGCTGATAGCTGATAGCTGATAGCTGATAGCTGATAGCTGATAGCTGATAGCTGATAGCTGATAGCTGATAGCTGATAGCTGATAGCTGATATCTATTCCCTTTAATTTTAGCTACAATACGCGCCGATCAAATTTAAGGTAATTAATCACTGTGGCCAACTCTTTTAAAAACTCAGTTCTGGCATTACGCGCTCAGCAAATAAGTGAGTCTCGCCGTGAATTCAATGCGCGAGGCGGTAAATTAGATCGCTGTGAGCAGTGCCTAATAGCCAAACATTACTGTATTTGTAAAGGTGTTGAGTACGCTCAGTGCGGTGCTGCTGTATGTTTACTAATGTACCATAACGAAAGTTTTAAGCCGTCTAATACAGGACGATTAATTGCTGAGATTGTTCCTGATAACTATGCATTTAGATGGGATAGAACAGATCCCGATTCTGCTTTTTTAGCTTTAATAAACGATCCTCAATATCAACCGATGGTCGTGTTTCCTGCTGAAGACGTAGAAGAAGGTAGAGCGATTACTGAAGTGAATATTGAATCAGGTAAAAAGCCACTTTTTATATTTTTAGATGGTACGTGGCGCGAAGCTAAAAAAATGATCCGTAAAAGCCCTTATCTAGATAACTTGCCTGTATTGTCTGTTACTGCTGATAAACTATCTGATTATCGCTTACGTGTAGCGCCTCATGCGCATCAACTTGGTACTGCTGAAGTAGGCATTATGGTGCTTGCTCTGGCTGGTGAAGCTGAAGCATCTAAAAAATTAGAAAATCACTTTATAAAGTTTCGCGATGCATACTTATTAGGTAAGCGAAATAAAGGCAGGCCAGCAGTATAATACCAATACGCAATAATACTTAATCATTTTGCAGGGCTAAAGGTATCGCTACCTGCAATAAAAAATCCTCATTTACGATTGCATGGATGCAGAAAGTAGAGCAATGCAGGAGCAATTGCCGAGAACAACTAAATAACGAATTTTTTGCCTAGCTATCAACACGTTTTTCCAGTCTCAAAGTAGATCACTTAATTAAGCTAATTGGTATAATTAAGCTAATTGGTATAATTACTGAATTTTGGGCAAAGAAAAGCGCGCTCTATCTCTAGGCGCGCTTGCGGAATCTTCTAATTTTTTTGCATCCTGCAATTGAACTTAATCAACTCCAATTTTCACTAATCCATGTTTATTACTATATTACTTTTTAGTTCTATGTAATTTAGGCTATCCGGGCCTGTATCCTTTAAATCCTAAAACATCCTGTATGGTAAAAACTATTACCGGTCCTTCTTTGCACTTACTTGTGCTTCCATGTGTTAATCAATCCGTTGTGTTACCTAAAAGGCCTGTCCATTTATTCCTACATCCTGTTAAACAACTTAATCCTCAGTTGCTTCCTTTACGTACCATCCTGATACTATCCTTTGTGCAACAATCCATTGCGATACTCATCCTGAGCCTGTCCTAATTTCCGTGTTGTCCGTAGTAACCTAATCATTGGTTGTTCGAGTAAGCAGTCCATTTCCTTTTACTCGATAAGCATCACTGCTTGGTTGATGTAGTAATTATAATGGCTAACCCTAAGTAAAGTAGGATATAAACTACATTAAACTTCCTTTAATACAATTGTAAGTTTTTAAAAATACATTTAAAACAAAGCGTTAAGCTTTAACTACTGTTTTTTTATAACGTTTTTTACTCATTAGCTGCCATATCCGTGAGATATGTCTTACGCGCAATTTCCTTTTTGGGCGTTATTTACATATTTACATTTATTTAAAGTGTGCACTTTTTAGCTGATCACGGTAGAATTCTTTGATAATAATTACTATTTAGGTGAAGTAATGAAGAAAGCTTTAGCACTGTGTTTGGGGTTAGTTACGTCTATGCCAGCCTTGGCAAGCGATGTGGTTAATATTTATTCTTTTCGTCAGCCATTTTTAATCCAGCCAATTTTAGACGATTTTACAAAGCAAACAGGTATTAAAACCAATGTTGTTTTTGCTAAAAAAGGGCTAATTGAACGTGTAAAGCGTGAGGGAAAGCATAGTAAAGCCGATTTAGTTTTAACATCTAACTTTAGTGCGCTTATTCAGCTTGAGGATTTAAAGCTAACGCAAACGATTAAAAGTGACCGCATTAATACAAATGTACCAGCGGCGTTTCGTGATGGCGATGGCCAATGGGTTGCACTTACCAAGCGTGTGCGTAATGTATATTCATCTAAAGAGCGACTTGGAGCATTACCTGAGCTCACTTACGAAGATTTAGCAGACCCTAAATACCAAGGACAAATTTGTACACGCTCTGGTAAGCATCCGTATAATTTGGGTTTAGTGGCTTCGATGATTGCACACCATGGTGAAGAAAACACAAAATCATGGCTAGAAGGTGTTAAGGCTAACTTAGCTCGTAAGCCACAAGGTAACGATAGAGCGCAAGTAAAGGCGGTTAAAGAAGGCTTGTGTAATTTAGCGCTGGGTAACAGTTACTACCTTGGTAAAATGTTGGAAGATGATTTACAAAAAGCATGGGCTGAGTCTGTTAGTATTAACTTTCCTAACCAAACTAACCGAGGTTCACATATTAATGTGTCGGGTGCGGTTATTACTAAGTATGCTAAAAACCCTAAAAACGCTTTAAAACTCATAGAATACATGACCGATGATAAAGCACAAAATATGTACGCTTCGGTTAATATGGAATATCCGGTTAAACTAGGTGTTGAGATATCAAGTTTGGTTGCCTCTTGGGGAAGCTTCAAAGAAGACAGTTTACCACTTGATGAAATTAGTAAATATCGTCCGTTAGCACTTAAGTTAATTGATGAGGTGAAATTCGATCTTTAATGAATTCTCAATTTAAGCTGTCGAAATGGCAGCTATTTTCGTGGGCAACAGGCTTAATACTGTCGGCCCCGGTGTTTTTTCTATTACTTGAATCCTTACAAGGCGACTCTGAGGTGTTTTCTCACCTTTGGAATACAGTGCTGTGGGATTATATTTTAAATACGGTACTGCTTGTTGTTGGTGTGTCTGTGCTTAGCTGCGTTATTGCGTTACCGCTTGGCTGGCTCACTGCGTATTGTCACTTTCCTGGTAAAAAGCAATTTGAATGGGCACTTATGCTGCCACTTGCTATGCCGACCTACATAATTGCTTATGTTTATACCGACTTACTTGATTACGCAGGCCCTGTTCAAATAGCCCTCAGAGAGTGGTTTGGCTGGCAATCCCCTAACGATTATTGGTTTTTTGATATACGCACTTTACCTGGTGCAATAGTCATGATTGCCTTAGTGCTTTACCCATATTTGTTTTTAATCTTTAAAACGGCTCTTCGTGAACAGTCATTTAAGTTAGTGCAAGCCAGCCAACTAATGGGCTTGTCTCCTTGGCAGAGCTTTTTTAGGGTGAGTTTAGTGCTTTCGCGTGGGGCTATAGTCGCGGCACTTGCACTGATTAGTATGGAAACCATGGCTGACTTTGCAACCGTTAGTTATTTTGCCGTAAGTACATTAACGACTGCAGTTTACGATACGTGGTTTGGTTATTACTCATTAACAGCGGCTGCCAAAATATCGGGTGTCATGCTGCTACTTCTATTTTTAGCATTAATGGCCGAACGCTTTAGTCGCCGCAAGCAAGCCGTGTTTGAGCGCCAATCAGGTGTTAATAGTGAGTCGTTATATATTCTAAAAGGTAAGTCAGCATGGTTAGCTACATTATTTTGTAGTGCTATTTTAATCCTTGCGTTTATTATTCCTATTACTGTGCTTTTGAGTTATGCAATTACTTACTTTGATAAGGCATGGAATGCCGCATTTTTTAGCTACGCGTGGCAAAGCTTAAAAGTGGCAGCAATAGTGAGTGTTGCAACTATTGTATTGAGTATCTTTGTGGTGTTTTATCAACGCGTAGCAAAACAAACATATCCTTTAATACCAGGTCGGTTAGCAAGTACAGGTTATGCGCTACCAGGTACTGTGCTTGCAATTGCGGTGTTACTGCCGCTTACTTTACTAGAAAACTCTATTAATACAGCGCTAGAGCCCTATAACTTAGATATAGGTTTATTACTTACAGGCAGTATTTTAACCATCATACTCGCTTATGTTGTGCGTTTTTATGCCATTGCTCATGGTGCAATAGAGTCAAGCTTTGTACGGATCAGCCCCTCGCTCGATATGGCCAGCCAATCTATGGGTAAAAGCTTAGGGCAAACACTGCGTTTAGTGCATTTACCTTTACTACGAAGAGGGTTACTGACCGCTGCGTTATTAGTGTTTATTGAATGCATGAAAGAACTGCCAGCAGCTTTGCTGTTGCGACCTTTTAACTTTGAAAGTTTAGCGACACATGTTTTTCAGTACGTGAGTGATGAGCAATTAGAGCTTGCGTCTATATCTGCATTATTTATTGTTATTGTTGGGTTTATACCTTTGTATTTTATTAACCGTTCTATGGAGCAGCGCAGTTAAATGAGTAGTTTAATTTTACAAGGCGTGAGCTATCACTACAGTGCCACGCAAGTGTTACATAATTTAGATTTAACGGTTGGTAAGGACGAAATAGTTTGCTTACTTGGTGCCAGTGGTTGTGGCAAAACAACAACATTAAAAGCAATTGCAGGGTTAATAGAGACTAATCAAGGTAGTATATTTATAGATGGTAAGCTTGTAAGTGACGAGCAATCGTTTGTCTCACCAGAGCATCGTAATATAGGAATGATGTTTCAAGATTATGCGTTGTTTCCGCACCTTACAGTGGCCGATAATATTGCGTTTGGGCTAAACAAAACAAATAAAGAGCAAAAGCGCGCGCGTGTTGAGGAAATGCTTAAGTTGGTGCACTTAACCGGCTGTGCAAAACGTTTTCCACATCAGCTCTCTGGTGGGCAGCAGCAACGTGTAGCTATAGCGCGGGCACTGGCTTATAAACCTAGTTTATTATTGCTCGATGAGCCCTTTTCTAATATTGATACGCAAGTGCGTTTTGAGCTTATTGCTGATATCCGTCGCATTATTAAAACGCAGCAAGTGTCAGCTGTATTCGTTACGCACTCAAAAGAAGAGGCCTTTGCTTTTTCAGACACGCTTGCCATTATGCATAGAGGTAAAATAGCTCAGCAGGGCTCACCAGAAGCGCTTTTTGCTATGCCAAAGTCAAAGGAGGTTGCAGAGTTTCTGGGTCAGGGCATATACTTAGACGCACAAGCATTAACAGCAACTGAATATAATACGGCGTTTGGTGTCGTTAAATCGCAAGTTGCGCATACGCACAAAACTAAAAATGGGCAATTATATATTCGCCCTCATCAAATAGAGTTAGCGTGTAAAAATTGCGATGAAAATGGTCAAGCTATTACTATTTTAAGTCGTCGATTTATTGGCTCTGCTTATGTTTATAGTGTTGTAATTGCAGAGCAAGAGATTGAAGTTGCTGCACAATATGGCCAGTCATTTGAGAAAAATGAACAGGTTATTATAAAAATAAAACCCCACACGGTGAATTTTTTCGAATCATAATCAATGTGTTATTCGCTGTGTTATATAAAAAGCTAAGGAATAACAATGGCGCAAGCGCAGTCTGGGATTTGTGCTGAAGCAAACTTACATGGTTTGCACCTATTTTTTAATGTATTTGACGCTCAGGACGAATCGTTGCGTGCAAAACTCAAACGAGTTAGCGCTATTGAGGAGGAGTTTAGCGATCAGTTCTCGGAGTCTATGCTTTCGTGCATGGTTGCTATTGGCGCCCAGTATTGGCCGCATATTTTGCCTGAATATATCCCTAGCGAACTACAAAGCTTTCCTAATATAAACCATAGCGATTTTGTTATGAGTGCCCAGCCATGTGATTTATTTATTCAAATACGCTCAGACCGAGAAGACGTTAACCATTTATTTGCGCTACAAATTTTAAAGTTATTTGCCCCTGATGTTGAGTTGGTGGAGCAAATTCGTAACTTTCGCTTTTTAGATGGTCGTGACTTTAATGGTTTTATTTATGGAGGCAACACGCCACATGGCAGGCAAAAGCGTGCAACTGCTTTAGTTAATAAGCCAAATAGTTTTGAAGATCAGGGCAGTTATATTCATGTGCAGCGTTTTAAACACGACCTAACTGTATGGCAGCACTTATCACTGAGCGAGCAAGAGCAAATTATGGGGCGTACGCGTTTAGATAATACACTCATTGAGCCAGCTATTAGCACTAGTCATGCATCGCGAAGTGAATTAAAAGATGAAAATGGTCATGCGTTATTACTCAATCAAAGCATGCCTTATGGCGATGTTTATGAGCAAGGAATGCTAAGTATTACTTGCTCTGCATCGGGTGGTGCGTTTGAAAAGGTACTTACGAGTCGCTTAGGGACAGGGGAGTGTTATGACCATTGGCTTGATTTTACTCAAGCCGATATGGGGTCTGCGTTTTTTGCACCCTCAATTGGTTTTTTAAAGCAGCTTTAAACCGTATCAAATAAAATACGAACGCGCTCCAGCGTAATGTCTATTTCTGATATTTTTGCTGGAGCAATAAATATGGTGTCATCACCTGCAATAGTTCCTAAAACACCATCCGCTTTACCTAATGAGTCCAGTAAACGTGCAATTAATTGTGCAGCCCCAGGGCTTGTCGTGATGATAATCATCATTTCATTATGCATAATATCAATTACAAGCTGACGCAGCGGGCTTTTAGCTGTTGGTACACCCATTTCGGCCGGTAAGCAGTAAACCATTTCTTGCTTTGCGTTACGTGTACGTACAGCACCAAACTTGCTTAACATACGCGACACTTTACTTTGGCTTATATTGTCAAAGCCTTGTTCTTTTAGAGCATCGACTATTTCGCCTTGAGAGCCAAAGTTTTCTTCTTTTAAAAGGGATTTAAACGCTTTAACTAACGCTTCTTGTTTATCTTGTGGTTGCATAGTCTTTATTCATTTTTATTATTTATAATGCAAATTCTACACAAAAATGAATAATTATGCAGCAGTTGTTTAGTTAACTTGCCAGTTTGATGCGATAAACGAGCAAAGTTTACAACTATGGTCGAAAATATACCTGAAATAAGCAGGATAAATTTGTTTTTAGTCGCTAATTTCATTATCTTAAGAGCCACAAATATTTCCTACCTCAAATTACGGAGAATTCCAATGAAAGTTGCTGTATTAGGTGCTGCAGGCGGTATCGGTCAAGCGTTGTCTTTATTATTAAAAACAGGCTTACCAGCTGGCTCTGAATTATCACTTTACGATGTTGCACCAGTAGTACCAGGTGTTGCTGTTGATCTTTCTCACATCCCAACAGATGTTAAAGTTGCAGGCTTTGGCGCAGACGATTTAAATAAAGCGCTTGAAGGTTCTGATATCGTACTTATCCCAGCGGGTATGCCACGTAAGCCAGGTATGGATCGTGCGGATTTATTCAACGTAAATGCCGGCATCATCAAAACATTAGCTGAAGGCATTGTTGCAAGCTGTCCTAAAGCGTTTGTAGGTATTATTACAAACCCAGTAAATGGCACTGTGCCAATTGTTGCTGAAGTATTTAAAAAAGCAGGTACTTACGACGCTAAACGCGTATTTGGTATTACTACACTTGACGTGATTCGTTCAGAAGCTTTTGTTGCTGAACTTAAAGGCGTAGACGTAGCAACTGTTAAAGTACCAGTAATTGGCGGTCACTCAGGCACAACTATTCTTCCTCTACTTTCTCAAGTTGAAGGCGTAAGCTTTACTGATGAAGAAGTAGCTGCACTTACTCCACGTATCCAAAACGCAGGTACTGAAGTTGTAAATGCTAAAGCGGGTGGTGGTTCTGCTACATTATCTATGGGTGCTGCTGCTGCGCGTTTTTGTATGTCTTTAGTTAAAGGCCTACAAGGTGAAGACGTAGTAGATTACGCATATGTTGCTGTTGAAAATGGCGATGCAGAGTACTTTGCTCACCCAGTACGTTTAGGTAAAAACGGCGTAGAAGAAATTCTTTCTTACGGCGAGCTAAGCGCATTTGAAGAAAAAGCTAAAAACGATATGCTTGAAACACTGAAAAAAGACATCAAAGAAGGTGTTGATTTCATGGCGTAATAGCCAATTGAGTATAAAAAAGCCTGCATTTGCAGGCTTTTTTGTTGCTCGAGATTTGTTTACTCTTAATCAAAATTAAGATGCATACTAAGGTTAGTGATCCCGGTCAACGGCTATACGGGCTAAGCTGACTAATGCTTGTTTGTATTTAGATTCAGGTAAAAAGTCTAAGCAAGCAATCGCTTTATCGGCTTCAAGCTCTGCTTTTTGCATTGTAAACTCAAGCGCATTGGTTTGTTTGAGCGTAGATAAAATCTCTTCTAAATGCTCCATACCATTACTGTGTTCAATAGCATTACGAATTAATTGTGTTTGATGTGTATTGCCATGTTGCATTGCATATATAAGTGGCAAAGTTGGCTTACCTTCGGCTAAATCATCACCTATATTTTTACCTAATTGATCAGCATCTGCATTGTAATCAAGTACGTCATCAACAAGCTGAAAAGCAGTACCTAAATGCATACCGTATAAATTAAGTGCTTCAAGTGTTGATTGATCTTGCTCGGTAATAATTGCAGCTAGGCCTGTAGCAGCCTCAAATAATTTAGCTGTTTTAGAATAAATAACCTGCATGTAGCTAGCTTCGGTAGTATCGGGATCGTTACAATTCATTAATTGCAGTACTTCGCCCTCAGCTATAATGTTAGTTGCATCCGCTAGGACCTGCATAACCTGCATTTTACCAAGGCCAACCATTAGCTGAAAAGAGCGAGTATAAATAAAGTCACCCACAAGCACGCTAGCTGCATTACCAAATTCAGCATTTGCTGTAGGTGTGCCTCGGCGTAAGTTAGACTCATCTACAACGTCATCGTGTAATAGCGTTGCGGTATGAATAAACTCAACAATTGTTGCAAGCGTAATATGATCTTTGCCCTGATAGCCTAAAGCTCTGGCAGCTAATATAGCCAGCATTGGACGCACGCGCTTACCACCGCTGTTTACAATGTATAAACCTAGTTGGTTAACTAACGCCACATCTGAGCGCATTTGCGCATGTATAAGTTGATTGACGTCATTCATATCGCTTTCGATTAACGCCTGGATAGCTTTTATATCCATTGATCTCCGAGCCAATTTTTATGTGTGAACGGCGCAGATTGTACAACAAAAAATGCACTAGCTCGATATTTTGTGACGATTGATTGAAAAAACACTATTAAAGTACTTAATTTAGACTGAATTAGCCAAGATAACTGTTTAATTGATAACCAAATCGCAGTGTCAGTTACGATTAGTTATTGTACTGTTGACGGGTTGTTTGCCTACATAAAATAATTTTAAGCAAGGGCTAAAAAGCGCTTGGCAAAAGGCCTAATTAATATAAAATGGGGGAAATATTGAATTGCTCTCAATGCAGCTACTTTTTATTCATTTTAATTACAAAATAGGCTTGCTAGTTATTTCGCGTTAGCGTAAACTTCGCGCCCTATCGAAGAATATTTTAGTTGCGTCGATTTGAGGGCGCACAGACGGAGTTAATTATGTACGCGGTTTTCCAAAGTGGTGGTAAACAGCATCGTGTGACTGAAGGTCAAACGATTCGTCTTGAAAAATTAGACGTTGAAACTGGTGCGGCAGTAGAATTTGATTCAGTACTTTTAGTTGCTGATGGTGAGAAAATCGAGATCGGTGTACCGTTCGTAAACGGTGGTAAAGTAACAGCTGAGGTTGTTTCACATGGTCGCGGTGAGAAGATTAAGGTTGTTAAATTTAGACGCCGTAAGCATTCTCGTAAGCAAATGGGCCATCGTCAATGGTTCACTGAAGTTAAAATCACTGGCATTAGCGCTTAATTAGAGGTACTTAGAAATGGCACATAAAAAAGCAGCTGGTAGTACTCGTAACGGTCGCGATTCAGAAAGCAAACGCCTAGGTGTTAAGCGTTTTGGTGGCGAATCAGTTCTAGCGGGTAGCATCATTGTTCGTCAACGTGGAACTCGTTTCCACCCTGGCGCAAACGTAGGTATCGGTAAAGACCACACTATCTTCGCAAAAGCAGATGGTAAAGTTCAATTTGAACAAAAAGGTCCTTTAAACCGTAAATACGTAACTATCGTAGCTGAGTAATCAGTAAGGTAGTTAAAAACCCCGCCTTTGCGGGGTTTTTTGTTTTGTAGTCCAGTCAAATATATACCCAAGCCTGCATTTGCGTTGGCTTGGGTATATAATAGAGTTATTAAACAAGCCAATCCCTAAAGTGAGTAATCATGAAGTTTGTAGATGAAGTAGAAATCCGCGCAGAAGCTGGAGACGGTGGCAGCGGCATTGTGTCTTTCCGTCGTGAAAAATATGTACCAGATGGTGGACCTGATGGCGGTGACGGTGGAGACGGTGGTAGTGTTTATCTACAAGCTGATGAAAACTTAAATACCCTAATTGATTATCAATTTGAGCGTTTTCATAGAGCTGAACGTGGCACAAATGGTCGAAGCCGTAACTGTACAGGTAAAAAAGCCGACGATTTATTTGTTATGGTACCGGTTGGTACACGAATCATGGATGTTGACACCCAAGAGGGACTAGGTGATTTAACTCAACATGGTCAAAGAATATTGGTTGCAAAAGGTGGTTTCCACGGCTTGGGGAATGCACGTTTTAAATCAAGTACTAATCGTGCTCCTCGTCAAAAAACATTAGGTACACCGGGTGAAGTACGTAACTTAAAACTAGAGTTACTACTATTAGCCGATGTAGGCCTACTTGGCTTGCCAAATGCCGGTAAATCTACGTTTATTCGTAGTGTATCTGCAGCACGCCCTAAAGTAGCTGATTATCCATTTACGACGCTTATTCCTAATTTAGGTGTTGTGCGTCCAGAAGCTAACAAGTCATTTGTTATAGCAGATATACCTGGATTAATTGAAGGTGCATCTGATGGTGCTGGCTTAGGTATTCGTTTCTTAAAGCATTTAGAGCGTTGTCGCGTGCTATTGCATATTATTGATGTAATGCCAGTGGACGGTTCCAACCCTGTAGATAATGCATTTGCCATTATTAATGAGTTACACCAATACAGCCCTAAACTCGCAGAGAAGCCGCGCTGGTTAGTATTCAATAAAATTGACTTATTACCAGAAGACGAAGCACAAGCGTTATGTACAGCTATTGCAGAAGAGCTAGGCGAAACTGAAAATATTTATAATATTTCAGCAATTAATAAGCTACACACTCAGCCATTAATTCACGACATCATGACACTTCTAGATAGTATGCCTAAAGAAAAGTTTGTACAGGTTGAAGATGAAGAAGTTGAATTTAAGTGGGATACCTATCATGAAAAAGCCACCAAAGGTAAAGGCAATGATGATTGGGACGACTGGGATGAAGATGATTACGACGTAGAAGTTGTCTACGAGCGCTAATAAAACTGAATTTATTAAAAAGGAGCTTATGCTCCTTTTTCTTTGTTTAAGAATAAAGTACTAGGTATTTAATATGATAATTTCTATGATCGCTGCAATGGCAAACAATCGTGTAATTGGCCTCGATAATAAAATGCCATGGCATTTGCCTGCTGATTTACAGCACTTTAAAAGAGTGACAACGGGAAAACCTGTGATCATGGGGCGTAAAACGTTTGAGTCAATTGGGCGTCCTTTACCCGGTCGTCGAAATATTATTATTACGCGTAATAACGAATATAGCGCACCAGGCATTGAAACAGTAACTACGCCAGAGGCTGCATTAAAACTGGTTAGTGACGTTGAAGAAGTAATGATTATCGGCGGCGGAAATATTTATCAACAGTTTTTAGAAAAAGCTGATCGCCTATATTTAACCTTTATAGATTTGGATGTAAAAGGGGATACTCAGTTTCCTGATTATAATAAAATAGCTAATTGGCATATCGAAGAAGAAGTGAAAAATCTTCCTGATGAGAAGAATAAATCTAGTTATAAATTCGTAACTTTATACAAAAAACGTTAACATTATTGCGTAAATTTTGGTGAGTTGGTACAATATTAAACAGTCGATATAAGAAAAAAGTACCATAAAGGGTTTGTCATGTTTAAATTACCAAAGCTAGCTGTACTTACTGCTGTTGTAGCTGTAAGTTCGTTTTCGTATACAGCACCTGTAAACGCTGAAGATCAATTAGCGGTATCTATTTGTGAGTACATTGCTGCAGATGATAAAAACCGATTACGTAGTAAGCTTAAAAGCTCTCGCGTAAAAATTCGTAACATTTATGATGCAGTACAGTGTAATGGTAATAACTTGCTTCGCCATGCTGTTGCTAGTAACGCAGTTGATACTGGTGAGTATATAGTTAAAAACCTATCTAAGAGCTCGCTTTCTGATGGTGCAGACATCTCATGGGCTGAAGGCAATCACGCTGGTTCACCCCTTATAGCTGTAATTAAAGACCGCGCAGGACTTTAATAAACTATTTTTAAAAGCCGTGTTTAGTACGCGGTTTTTTATTGCCAAAATATTAAAAGCCGATATTGCTCATGCAATATCGGCTTTTTAGTGTGGTTTTTACCAGTCAGCTTAATTAAGTGATCTATTTTAGGTAAGAAAATCGTGTCGGTAACAAGGCAAAAATTTCGTTATTTAGTTGTTCTCGGCAATTACTCCTGCATCGCTCTACCTTCTGCATCCATGCAGTCGTCAATGAGAAATTTTTAACGTAGTTAGCGACAGATTTAATCTCTCAAATTGATTAAGTCTTATTGCAGATTGCTATTATTTACTCTTCAATGAATGGTTCGCCTTCTTTCATCCACTTTGCAGCTGGTTTGCCTTTTAAGTAATGATCAAAGTACTGCATCATACGTACTGAAAAATCGACCTGATTAGGAAATTTTTTCAGGTGATGTGGTTCACCTTCATACTGTAAAAACGTAGCGTCTTTACCTGCTCTTCTTAGTGCTAAGTAGTACTGTACGCCTTCGTGCCAAGGCACTGCATCGTCTTTATCGCCAAACATAATTAAAATAGGAGTATTTACTTTATCAGCAAAAAATACTGGTGAGTTTTCTATGTACAGCTCGGGTGCTTCAAATAAGTTTTTACCTATACGGCTTTGCCCTGTTTCATATTGAAATTGACGCGCAAGGCCCGACTTTAAACGTATGCCACTGTAGGCACTGGTCATATTTGATACTGGCGCACCGGATACAACCGCTTTAAACATATCTGTTTGAGTGATCATAAATGCACTTTGATAACCCGCCCATGAATGCCCTTGTAGGCCTATTTTATCAGGGTCGGCTATACCTAAATCTATTAATTTTTGGGTGGCGTTAATCATGGTTTGCGTTGAAGATTTACCCGGGTGGCCTATTTCAAAGCGAATATCAGGTAAAAATACAGCGTAGCCGTTTGAGGTAAACATAGGGAAATTAGGGCGATGGTTTAGCTCCATTTTAGGAAAATCATACATACGCTGGCTCATGTAGCGATAAAAGTACACAACAACCGGTACTTTATCGCCTTTTTTATAGCCAGCAGGTTTGATTAACACGCCTTGTAAATCTTCGCCATCAAAGCCTTTATAGCTTATTAGCTCTGGCTTTTCGCCCCAGGCAAAATCAGCTGTTTGTGGGTTTAAGTTAGTCACCTTTTTAGGCGCTGAAAAGCTAAAATCAGTTTGATAGTAATCAGGGTATTGTTGGTAGCTTTGCTCAGTAAATACATATTTATTGGCATGTTTTGCTTTTTTTACAATATCAAAGCGCTTCTGGCCATTAAGAACGTTGGTAATTGTATTTGAGCCTAAATCGAGTTTAGCAACTTCACTTTGCTTTGTTTGTAAATTAATAGCGGATACGAGTAATGTATCGTTTTGTTCAAAGCCGACTTGGTTTTTATCAAGTTTAATAACTCGGTATTGAGTATTACTTTGCTTGCCATTGGTTAAACGCTCAGCCTGTTGAGTGTCCACATCAAATGCCCAAATATCATATTTGCTATAAGCGAGCACTTTACTGCTGTCGTTCATCCAACCTGCAAAACCATACCCAGGTTGTGTAGAAGGGTAGTCGTGTTTATCATCGGCAAAAGTTGCCTGAATGGCTTTGGTAAGCGCGGTTACTTTGTTATTTTTTAAATCTTTTAGCTGTATTTGGCTATCACTAAAGTAAGCTGCAAATTCACCGCTAGGTGCAAGGCTTGGCCTAAAAGGAGAGTTGCTAATAATAGGTGTTTGTTTACCTGTACTTATATTTACAGCAAAGTAATCAGCAAAGAAGCCTCCGTACATTATTTTTTTTAAGTAAGGAATATTAGATGAGCCCAGTAGCGATTCACTTCGCTCAGGATTAAGTGCAAGCTCTGGCATTGTTTCGTTACTAAGCTGCACAACTTTTTGCGAGTTAACATGATACACGCCACTGTAATGGCGGTTTTTATTAACTGCATTCCACTGCTGCTCTTCGCGTGGCTTTATTTGTGCATCGTTATTATGCCAAACATTCAGCCCTTTATACTCACGAATCGTGTCAAAGTCGTAAAGTGAGGCTTCATCTGTGTATTCTTTAGCTTTTACTTTAACTGCAAGCTTAGGGTGGTTTTCAAAATATAAGCGTTCGCCGTTTTCTGACCACACTAGCGATGCCGTTTTACCTATAACCCATTCTTTATTTGGTGAATCTATTGTTGATAGCTGCTCATTTTTATATAGCTGCAAGCTATAATTTCGACGGCGAGTATCATCATTTACATAATTGCCCAATGTAAATGCAACAATATTTTTTGTAGGGTGCCACGCTATGGTATTAGCAATAACACCGGGCTCATCAATTAGTGTGCTGATAGTAAAGTTATTTAACTCAACGAGTGTAACTTGGTTATCATTACCGTCGCTGTAGCTTTGGCTAACGAGTAGTTGATTACCCATAGAGTTAATGGCGTAGCTGAATACGTTATCTATAGTGTGGCTTCGTTTATCGGCTAAATTAACAATAACGAGCGGATAAGTTTTATCTTTTTGATCAGGCGTTATAGCACTTTTATCTTCATTATCGCTTTGCTCTACCTTTGGCTCATCGTCTTTTTTATTTAAGCGATAGGCAAGCCAAGTGCCGTCATCAGATAATTTATAATCTTTTATATCATCAAAATTTTGCTGCTCAGCTGTTTGAGTATTAACGAGTATTAAGTTATTTTTTAGCGTTTCTTTTTTCTTAGTGGTTTCTTTTTCAAGGAGTGTAGGTACTTGAGTAAAGGCTACCCAGTTTGCTGCCTTATTGATGTAGGGCTTTGTGCCGCGTTCTATTTGTGCAATAAGTTTATTTTTTTGAAGTGAATAAACTTCGCCGGTAGCATTACCTCTATATGGCGTTGCACTAAAAGTAAGTACACGGCCATCGTCAGATAGCTGCGTGTTTTTAGCCGATTTAAAATCAAATACATCTTTAAATTGCAGTGATTCTTTTGCGTAAATACCAGTGCTGGCTAAGCTAGCAACAAGTGCTGAACTTAGTAAAGTGAGCTTTTTTTTCATTATAGGTTCTCGTATTGTGACATTATTTCATTGTAACGAGTTTGGCTCACAATTCGAGCGGATCAGATAAATGGCAGCTCAATACGACAAAACGACCCGAAGGTCGTTTTTTTGTGTTTAATTGAGTAAAACTAAAGCCAGATTTTTTGTAATTCGGGCCATTGTTTTTCAAATTGTACACTAGGCTTTGCTTTAAAGTCGCTTCGTACAAATTGATTCATTTTGCCCTCAACGTACGCAAGCAAAAAGTTAGCAAGCGTAAGCTCATCGCTTTGGAAGGTTTTGCCTTCGCGCAGTTTTCGCTCGCGTAGTACTTGTTTAAACTGAGTTTCTAGTTTTTCAAACAAACCTTGTACACGTTCACGTAGGCGCTCTTGTTCACCTTGTAATGCATCGCCGGTCAATATGCGAGTAATCCCCGGATTTTTTTCAGCAAAGGTGAGGAGTAATAATAAAATGTTGTAAATACGTGTCTGGCTTTCTTTTTCGTTTTCTAAAATAAGGTTAATGCGCGACAAAAGTGTGTCTTCAATAAACTCAATTAGGCCTTCAAACATACGTGCTTTACTAGGAAAATGACGGTAAAGCGCTGCTTCAGAAACGCCTACTTCAGCAGCAAGCTTTGCTGTGGTAATTCGTTGTCCTGGGCTGGTTTCTAACATTTGTGCGAGTGCTTGCAGTATCTGCTCTTTGCGATTACTTCTTTTTGTCGCAGGCATGAACCTTCCTTTTTTATTAGTTATTCTTAGCTGGGGCCAGTCATTTTTTGTTCAAATGAGTCGCTTATGTTAATGTTTTATTCAGTTTGTTTCCAGCATTTTTATAGATGTTTAGCGAGCTGTTCGATCACTTGATGTGCGATTTGTGTTTTACTCGCTGCTGGTAATTCTACGCTTTCATTGTGCCAGTATAATGTTAAAGCATTATGATCAGAGTTAAATCCTAGGGCACTTTTTGATACGTCATTCGCGCAAATCATATCTAAGTTTTTATTTTTAAGCTTACCTTTAGCGTAGCTTTCAACGTTTTGAGTTTCGGCTGCAAAGCCTACAGTGTAAGGTCGGTTGTTTTTAATAGCAGCAACAGCGGCAATTATATCGGGGTTTTTAACAAGGGTAAGGGTGAGCTCATCACCTTGTTTTTTCATTTTTTGATCTGCAACATTTGCGGCTCTGTAGTCGGCAACTGCTGCACAGCCAATAAATACATCTGACTGCGGTGCATAGTTTAATGCTTCGTTTAATAGTTGCTCAGCACTTTCAATATTTATTAAATTTACACCAGCTGGCGCTTTAATTGTTACCGGCCCTGAAATTAAATTAACCTGCGCACCTAGCTCTAGAGCCGCTTGTGCTAGAGCGTAACCCATTTTCCCTGAACTATGGTTTGATATAAAACGAACTGGATCAAGAGGCTCTCGTGTTGGGCCTGCAGTAATTGTTATTGTTTTACCTGCGAGTATTTGTGGCTGTTCTTTAGCTGTACAAAGTGCAACTAACTCGTGAGGCTCTAGCATGCGCCCTGCGCCTACATCGCCACACGCTTGTTCGCCTTTACCTGGCCCCCAAATAAGCACGTTACGGGCTTTTAAGGTGGCTAAATTTGCTTGTGTAGCTGGGTGTGCGTACATTTGTTGGTTCATTGCAGGTGCTACGGCTACTTTTGCAGGGGTGGCAAGTAGTAGTGTGGTCAGTAAGTCATCTGCAATACCTGCCGCCATTTTAGCAATAATATTGCTTGTCGCAGGTGCCACCAAAATAAGGTCTGCCCACTTTGCAAATTCAATATGCCCCATTGCAGCCTCTGCTGATGGATCAAGTAATGAATCAGACACTATTTCTCCACTTACTGCTTGCATGGTCAGTGGCGTTATAAAATGTTTAGCTGATTCGCTCATGACTACTTTTACTTCACAACCTGCGTCTTTTAAGCGCCTAACTAGCTCTGCACATTTGTAAGCTGCAATACCGCCGCTAATGCCAAGTACAATTTTTTTGTTTGTTAAGTTAATCATGGTGGTTCATCAGTCTTATTTAATATTGTGGCTAAAATAACAAATCTTGACCCGTACAGCTAAGTTTTTAATTTGAAATAATCAGGCGAATTTTAAAATTTGCATTACAGTTATAAGACACTTTGGCTCCTCAAGGATGAATAATGCAATTAACATCGCTACCAAATTCACTGCGCCCACGCGAAAAACTCATTGCAAAAGGGGCTAAAGCGCTAAGTGATGCCGAGTTACTTGCTATATTTTTACGCACAGGTCTGCCAGGAATGAACGTGATAGAACTTGCTCAGCATCTGCTTAACGAAAATCAAACGTTACATAATTTATTTAATGCCAGCCAAGAAGAGTTTTGCGCTCAAAAAGGTCTTGGTACTGCCAAATATGTACAATTACAAGCGGTTCTTGAGCTAAGTCAGCGTTATATGCAAGAGCGCTGTCAGCGTGGGGCTGTATTTAATTCTCCAGATTCAGTATACGATTACCTAACAATTCAAATGCGTGGTTTGCAGCAGGAAGTTTTTATGGTGTTACACCTCGATAGTCAAAATAGACTACTCAAAGACGAGGTGCTTTTTTATGGGACAATTAATTCGGCCAGTGTTTACCCAAGAGAAGTAGTTAAAGCTGCGCTTAAAAATAATGCAGCCGCGGTTATTTTTGCACATAATCACCCAAGTGGAATTGCAGAGCCAAGCCAAGCAGACAAACTTATTACTAATAAATTGCAACAAGCACTGCAATTAGTTGACATAAGTGTGCTTGATCACATCATTGTTGGCGGCGAAACCTGTGTTTCGTTCGCGCAAAGAGGGCTTATTTAATGTTGCTTGGTGAAGAAGTGTGTTAAAAATGAGCGGTTTGGGGCGTTTTAGCAAATTAGTTTAATTTAAATGCAGTTTTTACTTTCCCTAAGGGCATTCGATCTTTATAATTAGCCGCTATCAAATTTACATATGAGCTGGTTGGATAGATCAGTATTTGATCTTTGCCTGTAAAAGCTGTATAAAGAGCGCCCTTCGATTTATCTAGGGCACAAATACATGGCCTTAGGTTAAATTAAGCTCGAGCGAAGTTATTGGAGATATATAGACATGTCTAAAGTATGTCAAGTTACAGGTAAGCGTCCAGCGGTTGGTAATCACCGTTCACACGCGAGAAACGCGACTAGACGTCGTTTCCTACCTAACCTACAAACACACCGTTTTTGGGTTGAAAGTGAAAAACGTTTTGTAACATTACGCACTACTACTAAAGGTATGCGTATTATCGATAAAAAAGGCATCGACGCGGTTCTTACAGAAATCCGTGCTCGCGGCGAAAAAGTTTAAGGTATTGAATTATGCGCGATAAAATCCGTTTAGTTTCAACTGCTGGTACTGGTTTCTTCTACACTACCGACAAAAACAAGCGTAACATGCCTGAAAAAATGGAAATCAAAAAGTTCGATCCTAAGGCTCGTAAACATGTGATTTTCAAAGAAGCTAAAATCAAGTAATTTTAGTTTTCTTTCAGAATGTAAAAACCCAGCTTATGCTGGGTTTTTTGTTTTTGTAATTTAAGTACAAATAAAAAGGCCGAGCTAACTAGCTCGGCCTTTTCTCCCAGGGGAAGGGAATATTATGGTTGGTATTGTCCGCTAAGCGTCAAACCAGAAAAGGTGCTGTAAGCATTTACGCTTAAGTGCCAAGTTCCCGCTTGTGGATTGCTAAACGTACATGTTTCAGCATTTCCATTTTTATACGGACGACAATCGAAGCTAGAAGCTGTAGGCTGGCTGCCAAACTTAACAAATAAGTCGGCATCACCACTACCACCAGAGGTTGTTACAGTAAATGTACTCATACCTGCTGGCACATCTAAAGTATAATGTTTCCAGTTACCAGTAGTCGCACTAACATCGCTTACTGTACCACCACCGGCTTCAGGCGTGCTTGAACCGCCACCTGTAGAGCCACCTGTAATATTACCCACTAAGCTTACGCCTGAGTATGCCGAGTAGCCACGAAGCATTACATGGTATGTACCTGCTGCAGGGCTATCGATTGAACACTCTTCGCTATTACCGCCTTCATATGGGCGACAATCATAACTAGTTGTGGTTGGTTGGCTTCCAGCACGTACATATAAGTCAGCATCGCCCGTGCCACCACTCATAGTGAACGTTACGTTAGTAGCACCACTTGGTACGGTCATTGTGTAGTATGCTTGTGCATTTGCTGCGCCGCTTAACCCTGTTTTAGCTTCGCCATCAACAAGTTCATTATCTCCGCCAGTTGGTGGAGTAGTGGTGCCACTGGCAGCTGCAACTGCTGCTGCTGCATCAACAATACCTGTACCACAACTAGTACATGTTGCTGAGAATGAACGAGTAGTTGATTTTAGAATACTTTCAATTTCATCAGGAGTCGCATTAGGTTTAGCTTGTTTTATAAGAGCTGCTACACCGGCAACATGAGGGGCTGCCATTGATGTACCTTGAGAGAAGGCATAGCTATCGCTTGACGGTGTAGAAGAACCTGAATTATAAGTCGAAAGAACACCTTCAGAGTCATTCGCAAAGCTTTGCGCGCCACCCGGTGCAGCAACATCAATATTGCTACCGTAGTTTGAGTAATATGCACGTCCGCCGTTACGGCCTACCGATGCCACGTTTACTACACCGCTACAGTTACCAGGGTTGTAGTTTGCTGAGTTATCGTTATCGTTACCTGCAGCAATAACAACCACAGTACCATTACTACGTGCTGTGTTAATCGCATTTTGAGTAGTAGAGCTACACGAGCCGCTGCCACCTAAACTCATGTTAATTACGTCAGCAGGGTTTGAGTTTGCCGGAATGCCAGACACACTTCCACCAGAAGCCCAAATAATGCCATCAGCAATGTCTGATGTTAAACCACCACATTTACCCAGTACTCGTACCGGAACAACTTTTGCGTCGTAAGCAACACCGGCTACACCTTCGCCATTATTAGTAACTGCAGCAACCGTACCTGCAACGTGAGTCCCATGCCAACTAGAGCCTTGGGCTGCATTACTACCACATTCGTTTGCCGCAACGGCATCGCCTGGATCGCGTGCATCACTATCGCGACCGCCGCCATCATTTGCTACCGACAGGTTAGAGATCATATCGTAACCAGGTAAAATGTTAGCGTTTAAGTCTGCATGCGGTCGGTAACCAGTATCAAGTACCGCAACCACTACGCCGCTACCTGTTGCTGTATCCCAAGCGGTCGGTAAATTTAAACCACCTGCTTGTTCGTAGTAGTGCCATTGATCGCCATAGCGAGGATCGTTAGGCGTTGCGAACGGCTTTAACATTTGATCCACTTCAATGTATTCAACATTGCCAGAAGCCACCATTTCTTGCATAAATTCTTGTGCTTCTTCAGCGCTTAGTTTTTTGTCTGCACGCATAACGTGATGGTTATTAAGTGCCATAGCACGGATATACTTCGCTTTTACTTTTCCTTTTTTAGATGCGAAGTTTTTTACAAAGCTCTGTGCACGCTTCTTCATATTTGAAGGGCTCGCGTCTGTACTAGAAATACTCGCCATTTCATTATTATTGTTTTTGTATTTAATAATAAACTGAGTCTCAAAACCGGTTTGGGTTTGTAGTTTTGCAGATGTTTCTGCCATTGAGGTTGAGACAGATTGAGCCATGCTTGAGCTAGCAGCAAAAAGTGTACTTACCGTTAGTGCAATAGCACATTTTTTGAAGTTATTACTTGTTGTCATAATTATCCCTAGTTGTTATTAGTAAATTCGTAATCAGTGATTACGAAACAGAAACAAAGGTAAATGATCTGTTAATAACTTTAAAATACCAATTACTTATGTACCTATTTCATTTGGTTATAACTTAGTGTACCCGTGCTTTTAACGTCTTTTAGTATTTGTGACTAAATAACAAAATACGTTTTTAGTATTAGTTAATTTGTCCTTTTATCGAAAAGACATAACTAACCACGATTACATTTGTTGCTATATTTCTAACAATAAATTCTATTCAAGGTGTTTAGTCAATATTTGCTATAATCGGAAAAATTTTTTAGTAGGGTAAAGTAATGAATCAAGTAGATGTAATTGTTATTGGCGCAGGTGCAGCCGGGTTAATGAGTGCTGCACAAGCAGGCTACCGAGGCCGAAGCGTTACAGTGCTTGATATGGGTAAAAAACCAGGCCGAAAAATTTTAATAAGTGGTGGAGGGCGTTGTAATTTTACAAACGAAAATGCTAGCCCCGAAAACTACCTATGCGGCAACCCTCATTTTGTTAAATCATGCTTAAGTCGTTATACACAGCATGACTTTATTGAGCTGGTAGACAGGCATGGCTTGGCGTATCACCATAAAACACTAGGACAGCTTTTTTGCGATAACAATGCACAAGACATTGTTGATATTTTACTGACCGAATGTGAGTGGGCCGGGGTAAATATAAAGCTACGCAACGAAGTGATCAGCGTATCAAAAACCGAAATCGGCTATAGCGTTACCACAGAGCAAGAAACCTTAACATGCGAGTCGTTAGTTATTGCATCGGGCGGTTTAACAATGCCCAAGCTTGGCGCTTCACCCATAGGCTATAAAATTGCAGAGCAGTTTGGATTAAGTGTATTACCAACTATGGCTGCACTTGTACCGTTTACTTTGCATCAGCACGATAAAGAGCGTTTTGAAGGGCTCTCGGGAATTAGTATTCCTTGTGAAGTTTCAAGCGAAGACGGCACAGTATTTAAAGAGAATATTTTGTTTACTCACCGAGGGTTATCGGGCCCTGCAATATTGCAAATAAGCTCATTTTGGCGAGCAGGGCAGGCTGTTACTATAAACTTATTACCTGAAATTGATTTAAGGCAGCAACTTGCCGATTGGCGAGAAGCGCAAGCCCAAAAGTCGCTAAAAAACAGCCTTGCAACTATTTTACCAAAGCGCTTTATTGAAATACTACACGAAAGCAAAGCGATACCAGATTGTAATATTAATCAGCTTACACATGCTCAAATAGATGAGTTAGTAAATTACATTCACGCTTGGCAAATTAAACCCAATGGCACTGAAGGCTATAGAACAGCGGAAGTAACATTGGGCGGTGTAGATACCGACGAGTTGAGCTCTAAAACCTTTGAAGCTAAAAAAGCTAAAGGCTTATATTTTATAGGTGAAGTAACCGATGTAACGGGCTGGCTTGGTGGCTACAACTTCCAGTATGCTTGGAGCTGTGGATTCGCTTGTGGGCAGTACGCCTAAGTTTAGGCTATAGAGCCATTTAAGTAAGTTGATTGAGCGATAACGGTTGAATCCTTATCGCTAACACATACGTTATTTCGTCCATTATTTTTAGCCCTATATAGCGCTGTATCAGCCCGCTCTAATAGTTTTAGCACTGTATCGTCTTTTTGTATCGTTGCTAAGCCAATGCTTATAGTAAATGCTATATTTGTAATTGTATTTTCGGCAATATATTTTCTCAGGTCATCAGCTTGTTTCGCACCATCATTTAAAGAGGTGTTCGACAAAATAATAGTGAACTCTTCTCCACCCCATCGCGCAATAAGTGCGTCATTTCGCATTCGTTTTTTTAATATTTTTGCAAATTCAGTGAGTACGTTATCGCCAACTAAATGCCCGTAGGTATCGTTTATATTTTTAAAGTGGTCTATATCGCAAATAAGTAAGCAATGCGGGGTTTTAAAGACGTCGTCTTTAGCAATTAATTGTGATAATTCAAAATCAAATTTTTGCCTGTTATAAAGCCCAGTTAACTTATCGGTTTCTGCTAAGTGTTGAATTTCTAGGTTACGGATAGATAGTCGGGTGTATGCCGAAAACCGTGTTTTTTCGTAAAATCTAAAAATCAAAATATGAGCAAGACCTACTTCAATAAGATTAAATAAAGAGCCTAAGCCAATTGTTATGGTTTGCTGTTGTTGTAAGTACACCAGATACGCACAAATAGCAAAAGCGACTGCACTAAATATACTCCCCCAATTTCTGCCAACTAAAAAAAATGTGAATGGCGGAATAAGCGTGGCCCAAAATAAAGAGTGGGCATGGCCACCAACTGAAATCACAAACATTAAAATTAAACTAACAATCATCAATGTAACGGCCCAAGAGGCTATATTTACATTAGCTGTTTTATTAAACCAAATACAAATACCGAACGATATAAAAAGGCCAAAAGCATCAATAAGTGCTATGTCGTAGCTTGCAAAATAAAAAAGATTGAGCAGGGTTAAAACTAAAAAGTAACATGTAGTTATTAGCAAGGAGTGGGCTATTAAGCGAGTGCGCCAAAAGTCCTTGTGATCTTTAGGGTACTGTGGAAACTCTTTGTACCAAAAACTTAGCATAATGAGCGCCCCATAATTGTATACTTTATTATAGAGATTATTACTCATATACAATTATTATTATAGTTTTAATGTCGTCCTATGTAGTTTACGTGTAAGTTTTTTTACTGTTAGCGAGAGATTCGTAGTTGTATCTAGTAGAGAATTGTTGCCAAGGTTCTTAGATTGCATAGCTCTAAAAACAAAAAAGCCGATAATGCATATGCACTATCGGCTTTTTAGTGTTATTTATTAAAGCTATTAGGCTTTAGCAAACGCATCTTGTAGTGGTGGTACTACTTGCTTTTTACGGCTTAATACACCATCTAACCATACTTTATCATTTTCTGGTTTAACGCCGTAAGCCTGCTCAACTAGGTTTGCATCGTCAGATACAATTAGCATCTCTGAGCCTTCTTTCATGATATCGGTAAGCAGTAAAAATACAGAGTGACGATTACCTTCAGTTTTAAGTTTTGCAATATCAGCTTCAAGGTCAGCTTTAATATCGTCAAACACAGCAAGGTCGATTACTTCTAGTTGGCCAATACCTACTAGGTTACCGTTCATGTTGAAATCTTTAAAGTCACGCATAACTAAGTCACGTGCAGGTGTATCTTCTACTGCAGACTTGACGCGGAACATATCCATGCCTAGTTCTTTAAAGTCTTCAACACCCGCAATTTCAGCAAGTGCTTCAACACATTTAATATCGGCAGTTGTACATGTAGGCGATTTAAATATTACGGTGTCGCTTAAAATTGCACACATCATAATACCAGCGATGTCTTTAGGGATTTCTACGCTGTAAAAATCGTACATCATTTTAATAATGGTGTTTGAACAGCCAACAGGACGGATCCAACATTCAAGCGGAGTTGATGATGTTAAGTCACCTAATTTATGGTGATCTACCACGCCAACAACACGGGCTTGGTCGATATCATCAGGTGCTTGTGTTTTTTCTGTGTGATCCACAATATACACATCTTCGCCCGCGTAGCTTAATTTAAGCTCAGGTGCTTCGAAACCAAATTTATCAAGGATAAATTGAGTTTCTGGTGAAACTTCACCAAGACGAGTTGGTATTGCCGGCTCATCGATTTGGTTTTTTAAATAAGCCAGTGCAATTGCACCACAAATAGAATCTGAATCTGGGATTTTATGGCCCACTACATACATAGACATTGACGGAACTCCTTTAAATTTGCCGATATTCTAACAAAGTCTGCGCTCTTTAACATATAGACAGTGCAATTAAGTTTTAGTTACACTTTAAAATCTTGAATTTACTAGGTGTATAAATATGCGACTGGGCCGTAAAGGTTGGAACAACGTTATAATTTTTTCAATGTTGATTATGATCTTCTTTTTAAATGGCTGGCATAAGCAATTTTTGGGAGGGGAGGATAAACCAGCATTACAATCAGTGCTTCCTGAGCAAAGTTTTGTATTAACACTTAAGTTTGTCGATCAAAAAATTGAACGTATAGGTACTAGCTGGCGTACAACACCACTACAAAAAGATGCGCCGCTTATTTGGCAGGCAACTGAGCAGCAACTTAAAGATTTAGTTAGCTATTGGCAAAACGCGCAGCTAATGGGTGTAAATGAATCAGTAGTTTTTAATCCTAATTCACCTTTATATGTTGCCACTTTTGAGCTTGCGGGCGAGAGCCTTCCTTGGGTTTACTTGCTTTATAAAGGAGCTGGGCAATATTATTTGCTAGAAAAAAATAGCCAGCGAATACTCGCTCTTGATTTAAGTACTGCACAGCAGTTGTTTCCAAGTTTTGATTTTTCACAAAGTGAGTCTAATTAATGCCTGAATTACCAGAGGTAGAAGTAAGCCGTATGGGGATCACCCCCCATATAAAAAACCAGGTTGTAACTAAGGTCAATATTTATAATGCCAGTATGCGCTGGCCTGTACCTGATGATGTTTACCAGCTAGAAGGGTTAACTGTTACTAGTATTGAGCGCCGTGCAAAATATTTATTACTGCATTGTGAGCTTGGTAGCACTATTTTACATTTAGGTATGTCGGGCAACTTACGGGTTGTAGATAAAAGCGAGCCTCTAAAAAAGCACGACCATGTAGAGTTTGTATTTGGAAATAATAAGGCGCTGCGCTTGAACGATCCACGCCGTTTTGGCTGCTGCTTATGGCAAGAACCTGGCGAAATACATAAGTTGCTTTCAAAGCTTGGGCCTGAGCCTCTTACTGATGATTTTTTTGCAAAGCGTGTGTACGATCAGTCACGCAATAAAAAAGTACCTGTTAAACAGTTTATTATGGATAACGCAGTGGTTGTTGGTGTAGGAAATATTTACGCTAACGAGTCATTGTTTAAAGCAGGGATACATCCAAAACGCGAAGCTGGGAAGGTTTCTCTTAAACGCTATCAAGTGCTTATCCCAATAATAAAAGACACGCTTGCGGCTGCTATAACTCAAGGTGGTACAACCCTTAAAGATTTTGCACAAAGTGATGGTAAGCCGGGCTATTTTGCACAAGAGTTATTAGTGTATGGCCGAAAAGGAAAGCCCTGTTTAACGTGTGATAATGAGTTAGAAGAAATAAGGCTGGGGCAGCGTAGTACCGTTTTTTGTTCAAATTGCCAAAAGTAACTACTTTTACTTTTTAATGCTCTTAAGAAAACCCCGTTAACACATAGTGCTAACGGGGTTTTTATTATCTATAAAGCGTTTTATACCAATCCGCAATAATACTTAATCATTTTTCGGGGCTAAACGTGCTGCTACCTGTATTAAAAAATTCTCATTTACGACTGCACGGATGCAGAAGGTAGAGCAATGCAGGAGCAATTGCTGAGAGCCACTAAATAGCAAATTTTTTGCCTAGCTATCAACACGCTTTTCCAGCCTCAAAATAGATCGTTTAATTAAGTGAATTGATATTAAACTTTAAATTCATCTACTGATAAACGTAGCTCTTCAGCAAGTTTTGCAACTTCAGAGCTTGAAATGTTCGTTTGGTTTGCGCCTTCAGCAGTTTGCTCTGCAATCGCTACAATTGACTCTAAACGTTCGCTAATCTCTTGAGCCACTTGTTGTTGCTCTAGTGCTGCTGTTGATATTTCTTCACTTACATCATGCGCTTGTGATACCGCAAAAGTAATTGAGTCAAGCGCGCTACTTGCTAGGTCTGTTTGTTCAACACACGATACCGCACGTTGCTTACCTTTACCCATTGCTGTTACAGCAGCCTCTGCGCCTGTTTGTAGCGATTCAATCATCGATTGTATCTCTTGGGTCGACTCTTGTGTTTTACTCGCTAAAGAGCGCACTTCGTCTGCTACAACCGCAAAGCCTCGGCCGTATTCACCCGCACGTGCAGCTTCAATAGCGGCATTAAGTGCAAGTAAGTTAGTTTGGTCAGCAATACCGCGTATAACATCTAAAATACTACCAATTGATGCGCTATCTTGGTGTAGTTTATTTATAACTTGCGAGGCATCATCTACTTCGCGAGCTAGTTGCTCAATAGTTGCTTTATTTTGGTTTGAAATACCTTTAACGCGTTCGGCTTCTTTATCGGCATTTTTAATTTCGCTTAGCGCTTGTTGAGCACTGCCACTTACTGTTTGTGAAGTACTGCTCATTTCAGTTGTTGCTGTGGCTGCTTGTTCTACTTGTGCCTGCTGGTTGCGAATTGCTTGGCTTGATTCGGCAGTAATTGCAGAAGTTTGCTCTGATGCCGCAGCAAGTTGGGTAGAGCGAGAAATAATACCTTTAATTAAGCTACGTAGGCTGTCTATTAAGGTATTACAGCTTTTAGATAGTTCGCCAAACTCATCTTTAGCACTATCGTCTAAGCGTTGGGTCATATCGCCGCTAGCTACAATGTCTAAAATACGGTTAACTTCAGCGAGTGGTTTAGTAATGCGGCTTACTGTAATAATAGCTATGGCAATAGCAATTAATGTAGCTATTATCATACCTACCCATGTCCATAAATTAGCTGAGTCAACGTCGCTACGAACGCCTTGCTGTAATTTAAACGCAACATCACTGGCTTGTTTTACAAGCTCATCAATTTGATTAAGTGCCATTTTTGTTGCTTGTTCTGATTGAGCAAGCTCGGCTTCGGTCAGTGTAATCGCATCAATTAAGCGCTTTTTATTAGCAGCTAACCCGCTGTTACCTTTTATGTTGCTCTCTAACGTATCTACATACTCTTTAAGGCTTATGTACAAGTCACTATGTGTTTGTTCTATTGCTGGTTTAATAAGAGCAAGTGTGCGGGTAACTTCATCAAGGTAATAAGTTTGCTCATTTTTAACAATATCGAGCGTACTGAGTGTTTTTACAGTTAGCATATCGGTGCTGTTACTTACTACCGACATAAAATTGTTTTCTAAATTGTTTGCAGCTTGATAAGCACGGGGGTGGTTTTGCTCAAATCCATCAATATCAATAATATCTAATACGACTGAGTTAGCGTCTTCTGCACTTAGCTCTATATTTTCAAGTTGGGCGGTTAAGGCTTTATTTAGTGCAAGCTGTTTGCTTTTATCTGTTAGTAAGTTTTCTACTGTATTTAAAAAGCTTAAGTAAGTTTTTTCTACGTTTTGGCTACTTTGATTAAGTGCGGTATCGTTTTTAACTACTTCTTGAAGTTCGCGATGTAGTGTATTAAATAGCTGCTTTTGTTCATTAACTTGTTTTTTTATTGGTTCTAATTCTTTAGCTGATGAAGTGTAAAAGCTAGCTTGAGCGGCTTTACTCATTAAAATAAACTCAGCTTGTAACTCAGAGCTTTTATTTAATGCTGGAAGTGATAGTTGATTCACTTTTTGAGTAGAGCGATCGATGTTTGCTATTTTTATTAAGGAGTTACCACCAATTATTAGTAATAAAAGGGTAATAAATATAAAACCACCCCAAATACGTTGGCTTACTGTTAGGTTCATAAATTTTCCACTCAAAAATACTTCAATTAAATCTTATCGGCGTTTGTACCAATAAGTTAAGCAATTAAAATCAATTACTTTAACTAATTTTAACTTTTAATTGATAAATCTAACAGATGTATTAGCTTATTTCAGTTTATTTAGACAAAAGGTGGGATTTTTCTACAATTAATTTTTTATTACTCAGCTCCATAAGGGTCATACTGCCCCCCCACACACAGCCAGTATCTAAGGCATGAATACATGGGTTTGCTGTTTTACCTTCCAGGGCAGCCCAGTGGCCAAAAATAATATCGTGCGTCGCATTTACTATATTTGGGTGTTTAAACCATGGCGTTAGCTCGCGATTATCAGTTATTGCACCTTTTGCATTAAGCTCTAATTGATTATTAGCAGTTAAAAAACGCATGCGAGTAAAATAATTGACTATGTATCTAAACTTTTCAAAATCATCAAGTTCGCTTGAAAATTTACCAGGATGAGGCTGATACATACGCTCAAAAAATAGTTTAGCATTACTTGATTGGTAACAGCTATTTGCAAATTCGGCGTACCTTAGCGCATTGTTTATTGTCCAATTAGGGTTTAACCCTGCATGAGAAATAAAACAATTATATTGTTTTAGCTCTATTGCTAATGGCTGAGTTTGTAAAAAAGAAATGTAGCGAGCTAGGTGAGGGCTTTCAAATATAGGGCCTAATTTGTCTTTAGGATTAATTGATTTGTTAAGGTAATAACAGGCAACCATGTGAAGGTCGTGATTACCTAAAGTGATAGTCATACTATCCTGGTGTTTGTAAATGTGATCTATGCAAGCAAGAGAGTCTGGCCCTCGGGCTACAACATCGCCAACTAAATATAAGTGATCTTGGCTTGGGTTAAAATTAACGCGTTGTAAAAGGGTGTTAAATTCACTAAAACACCCTTGTAAATCACCTATTGCATAATCTGCCATCAGTGGTTAGTACTTAATGCAAAATGTTAGGGCAAGCCAAACGAAACACATTAATAGGTGCCTGAAACTCAGAGCCAAACTCATTACGTAATGTGTAATGACCCTGCATTGTACCCACTGGCGTATCTAAAATTGCACCACTGGTGTATTTATAGCTTTCGCCAGGGCCAATGTCTGGCATTTCGCCTACAACACCTTCACCTTCAACTTCGACTTCTTTGCCGTTTGCATCAGTGATTAACCAATAACGACTTAGTAGCTTAGCACTACAAAGACTATGATTTTTAATTGTTACTGAGTAAGCAAATACATATTTTTCAAGCTCAGGTTGAGATTGACCTTCTACGTAAAATGTTTCTACAGATACCTTTACAGGCGATCCTATATTACTGCTTGTTGTCATAAATCCAGTTAGCTATATCAATAAATTGTTGTAACGATAGGCTTTCAGCACGAAGAGTAATATCTATACCAATGCTTGTAAGCTCATCAGCTGTTAGTAAATTACCTAAACTATTTCGTAATGTTTTACGACGTTGGTTAAATGCTTCTAAGCATACTGTGTTTAAAATTTTCACGCTTTTAGCTGTACGTTGCTCTGCTTTTTTAGGGATTAAGCGAATAACTGCCGAATCAACCTTTGGAGCAGGTTTAAAGCACTCTGGCGGTACTTCAACTACAGGCATTGCATTACAGTAATACTGCGTCATAACACTTAAGCGGCCAAATGTTTTACTGCCAGGGCCAGCTACCATACGCTTAACGACTTCTTTTTGAAGCATAAAGTGCATGTGCTCAATATGATCAGCAAATTCAAAAAGGTGAAATAGCAAAGGCGTAGAAATGTTGTAAGGTAAGTTACCAAACACTTTTAATTTTTTGTCATCACGTACCAGGCTTGCAAAGTCAAACTTCATTGCATCGCCTTGGTTTACCGTTAACTTAGGACCTAAAAATGGGTGCTCAATTAAACGTTGTGCTAAATCTTTGTCTAGTTCAACAACCGTTAAATGGCCGCTTAAATCAGCCACAGGCTCAGTAATAGCGCCAAGGCCTGGGCCTATTTCTACTAAGTTGTCTTCTGGTTTAGGATCTATCGCAGTGACTATTTTATCGATGATAGATTCATCAAATAAAAAGTTTTGTCCAAAACGTTTACGGGCGCGGTGTCCTAAATGTACTTTATCGGTCATTGATTCTGTGCTTTTTCTTGGGCGAGCTTAATTGCTTCGCGGATCGCTAATTCAAAACTGCCAACATCAGCGGTTCCAGTGCCTGCTAAATCTAACGCAGTACCGTGGTCAACTGAGGTGCGGATAAATGGTAAGCCTAAGGTAATATTTACCGATTTACCAAATCCCTTGTATTTTAGCACAGGTAATCCCTGATCGTGATACATAGCAAGCACAGCATCGGCTTCAGATAGATATTTATCTTGAAATAGGGTATCGGCTGGAAGTGGGCCAATTAAGTTCATGCCTTGGCTATTGAGCAGTTCAAGCGTTGGGGTAATTGTTTCTATTTCCTCAGTGCCTAAATGTCCATCTTCACCTGCGTGTGGGTTTAAACCACACACTAAAATACGTGGTTTTTCTATACCAAACTTAGTTTGTAAGTCGTGGTTTAAAATACCTGCTACTTTAGTTAAACGCTCTGGTGTAATAGCGCGAGATACATAGGCAAGTGGAATATGAGTAGTTACAAGGGCAACACGTAAGCCTTCAGTTGCTAGCATCATTACTACATCGGCGGTATTTGATTGCTGCGCAAAATATTCAGTGTGGCCACTGAACGAAATACCCGCTTTATTTATAATACCTTTGTGAACAGGACCTGTAACAACAGCGTCGAAGCTACCGTCCATGTTTTTCTCGCTTGCTATGCGCAAGGTATCTAGTACGTATTGGCCGTTACCATCATCAAGTACGCCAAGCTCTACATCTACACCTAAATCAACTTGATGAATGTATAAACTGCCCGCAGGCGCTACCATTGCTGGCGCTTCTTCATCAAATTCAATTAAGTTTATTGTTAAGCCTAAATGCTCTGCACGCTCTTTTAATAGTTTGCCATCAGCAATGGCTACTAGTTGAGCGTCCCACGCTTGCTGAGCAAGCGTGAGAAGCAAATCTGGGCCAATACCGGCAGGTTCACCCGGGGTAATAGCAATTCGTAAGGTCATATTTATTGTTCTGTTGGGAAAATTTCAACGTGAGCTTGCTCGCGCATTTCTTGCTGCCAGTTGAAACTTTCTTCCTTAAATTTACGGTTAAATAACATACCGTGAGCACGGTTACGTTTAGCAAGCTCTGTTTTATCAGCTACGCGTTTTCCTAGTAGCTGAACAATGTGCCAACCAAATTGCGTTCTGAACGGTTCGCTTATTTCATCTTGCTTAAGAGAAAGTAGTGTATCTTTAAACGCGGGTACGTAGGTCGTAGGATCAGTCCAGTCGTATTCACCACCTTTAAGTGCTGAGCCTGGATCTTCAGAGTATTCTTTAGCAAGCTCTGCAAAATCAGCTTTACCAGCTCGTAAGTCTTTTGCAAAACCTGCAAGCATAGAGCGTGCTTTTTCTTCGCTTAAAATAATAGATGGCTTAATAAGAATGTGACGAGAACGAACCTCTGTAGTTTCTACTACTTGTAGGCCACGTACGTCTTGTACTTTGATTATATGAAAACCAGCGCCTGAGCGAAGAGGACCAACGATAGCGCCTTTTTTCTTCCCCTTTACTGCTTCAGCAAAAAGCGATGGCATTTCATTAATACCCATATAACCAAGCTGACCACCTTCAAGTGCTTGAGAGCCACTTGATGATGAAATAGCAATACGTTTAAATTCTTGGCCGTCGTTTAATAACTCAATAACTTTATCTGCACGTGTTTTAGCACTCGTAATCTCTTCAGCGGTAGCATCGTTAGGGATATCAATTAAAATATGACCAATGTCGTACTCTTCAGCATTTTGACCTTGGGTTTCCATAATTTTTAAAAGGTTATCAACTTCTTGCTCGCTGATATAAATACGGCGATCAACGTTGGCTCGCGTTACTTGTTGCGTGGTTATTTCTTTACGAATTTCTTCGCGGTAGCTTTGAAAACTTTCACCAGCACCTTCAATAGTACGACGTAAATCAGCAATAGTACCGCCTTGCTCTTTAGCCATATTGGCAAGTGTTTGATCCAGTTGGCTGTCTGAAATTTGTAGACCCATTCGCTCAGCCATTTGCATCATAAGCGCTTGGTTAACTAAACGTTCTACAGCTTGTACACGAAGCGTTTCGTCTTTTGGAAGTTGTTGACCTTGCTCTGCTGCTTGCTTTTTAACACGATCAATAATGGTGTCTACTTCGCTTTTTAAAATTACGCCTTGGTTTACAACGCCTATAACTTTATCTATTTCTACTGGTGCAGCCATTGCACTTTGACAAAGACTGACACTTAAAACTGCTGATGTTAATAATTTTTTTAAATTCATATTCTTTTTACTACTCTTGCTAATAGTACTGTTGTGATACTAGTTATTAAGAAAATACGGTCTACGATAGCCAAAAATACCTTGTTGTAATAATTTTTGTGCATCATAACGGCTTTTACTGCCAAGTCCTTTTAATACAAAATTCAAACTAATACCTGAATCAAAAGTTGCTTGTTCTTGCCCTATTAACTGATTTAAATCAGTTTCTATTTGGCGATGGCCAGTAATTTGGATTGCCCAACAGCATGATTCATACTGAAATCCGCTCAATACTTCGATGCTTCGATTATTTTCAAGGTCTCGGTGATAACTTGCAATAAATTGCCATTCGTCACTAATAGGAACACTTGTAAATACACCTGCTTGCTCGATTGTATTTCCTGAGACATCATTTGCATAGCGATGGTTCAATTGTACTAGCTGATTATTATCACCTTTGTAATCAAGAGTGACATTAGACTGTACCATTTGCTTGCCATCTGTATCGTACTGAATGCCACCAGCAAGATACCAGCGGCGATGCCAATGTAACATGGTTTGTGCTGCAAATAGTGCATTATAATTAGTATCGGAGTTTAAGCCTTGCTCTGTAGGTTTTGCATCGTCACTTAAATAAAAGATTTGCCCTGCACTGAAGTTAAACACTTCTTCTTGTTTTTTATCAAACAAGCGAGTTGTTGCACCTAAGGTAAATTGATTAGCTGCCGCTATTCGGTCAACACCTGAAAAACGCACGTCTCTGAATAAGCCGTAATAATCGTCTTGTAATTTGGTGGTATCAAATAAGCCTATGTCTGATTGATCTTTATTTGGGGTATATAAATACTGAATTTGTGGTTCAAGTGTTTGTATACCGTCTTCAAAAAAGTAAGACGCGTCACGCTCAAAATTAAGCTGAGAATACAAGCGTACTTTAGGAATTGTACGAGAAACTGTATCGCTATATTGCGTACCGGTTAAATTACCATTTTGCTTGTAGTTTGTTTGTAATAAGCTCACTTCAGATAAAAAAGACCACGCATGAGTTGCATAGTTATAGCGAGCTTTAGGCTCAATGTGCACACGTGTTGCACTATCTATATCTACCTCTGAAGAGCCATTAGTAAAATGGCTAATCTCGCCTGATAGCGTAAAGTCAAAGTTGTCAAAACGCCACGGAGCAGTTTGAGTAAAGTTAATTTGCGGTACCGCCGTGTATGATTCTAAGTGATCGCCGAGTACTTCGAAATTTTGTACTTTTATATCGGTGCGCCATGTCTCACCTAAGTGAGTAAGCGAGCCTGTACGATAAAGCTGAGTATCGGTTTTACTGGCGTAACTTGAACCTAAGTCAGTTATGTAGTTATCATCACTTACGTTAGTTACATCAACGTTCGCTCGCCAGTTTTCACCTAAGTAACTTTGCTGCTGCCAATGAAATATGTAGCGCTCTTCTAAATCAGGCTCTGAGTCATCGCTATCTAAATATTCAACACCCACTAAACCTTCATGTTGTTCAGTTAGGTATCTAAACTCAGTTTGTAATTGCAGCCCTTTATTAGACATATAGCGAGGGGTGATGGTGGCATCAAAGTTAGGCGCAATATTTAAATAATACGGTGTAACGGTTTCTACGCCGTATTTATCAGAACTTGAAATAGTAGGTGTAAGTAAGCCCGATTTACGGCGCTCATCTAATGGGAATGTGAAATATGGTAAATATAAAACAGGTGTATCTAAAATACGTAAAACTGCGTTGTAGGTTTCGCCCCAACCTTCTTCTCGTGAGAGGTTAATTTCATCGGCTTCTATTTCCCATACTGGCGTATCACTTGGGCAGGTAGTAAAGCTTGCATTCATTAGCAATAAGCCAGACTGATTAACAGTAAGTTTTTCAGCGCCGCCTTTGCCTTGTTGTTCGCTCAGGCTGTAATCGGCGCCTAACAAACTTACTTCTGAATTATTTAAATCGGCGTTTAAACCGGTGCTATTTACCTTACTAACATAATCTTGATAAGTAATTGGCCCTGTTGCATTTAGTAACCCACGCTGTTTGTCTATCAACGCAGTTTGTGCGGACAAACTCATCTTAAGGGTGTTAATATCAACATTGCCGGTAAATTCAGCGCTTTGGGTGCCAAGTAGCTCGACATCATCAGCTTGAATGTCAACTTCACCGAGGTTAAGGCCTTCAAGTGGTTGCCAAGCTCTGGTTTGCATTGAAATGCCACACAAGTTGTGTGCAAGTTCAGTTTCGGCAAGCGATGGTGCGCTAACTACGCTTAGCATCAATATGCCCCAGGTTTTGCTCATTTATTGACCTTAATGCTGTGTGATTAAATATAATCTACACATAATAAAGGAAAATAATGGCAAATACAGTAATTGACCTATAAAAATAGATATCACTATAAAATGACACGCTTTGAGAATTTACAACAATTTATAAACGTACAGCTTAATGCCAAATCGCACACTCTAAATGCCATTACGGGTGATGCGAGCTTTCGTCGTTATTACCGTCTAAATCACGATAATAAGCATTTAATAGTGATGGACTCAGATCCAAAAAAAGTAAATAACGAGCCGTATATTTCGTTAAATAAGGTGTTTACAGAGCAAGGCTTTTTGCTTCCTTCAATAATTGCAAGCGATGAGCAACAAGGCTTTTTTATATTAAGCGATTTAGGGTCTACTCACTTAGCCGATATGCTCGATGACAAAAATAAAATAGAGCATTATAAGGCATTAATCAGCTTAAATGCGCAGTGGGCAAAAACGCCATCAGCTTCAGCCATGCAAGCTTATAGCAAAGATTTCATCCAACTTGAGCTAGGCATATTTAGCCAATGGTTAGTGAGTGATTTTATAAGTGAATCACTCACTACTGAGCAAGTAGCAATGTGGCACTCAAGCTGCGAGTTACTTACAAATGCTATGCTTTTACAGCCAACCGTGACAGTTCACCGCGATTATCACAGTCGCAATATTATGTATAGCAACGGCCAGTGGGCCATTATTGATTATCAAGACGCCGTACAAGGCCCACTTTGCTATGATCTAGTATCGCTATTGCGCGATTGCTACTACAAACTACCTGAAAGTGAGTTATCAAGCTTACTTGATTTTGCTTATAAAGAATTTATCGCTCAAGGGTTAGTAAAAAATACCTCTTTTAGTGAATTTAAATATTGGTTTGATTTAACCGGTATTCAGCGCCATTTAAAAGCCGCGGGCATATTTTGTCGGCTATATTTGCGGGATTCAAAAACAGGTTATTTAGATAATATTCTACCAACACTCGATTACATTGTTGAAGTAGCCGCACATTACTCAGAGCTTAGTGATTTAAGTGAGTGGATAAAGAATACAATTGTGCCAAAAGTTACAAAGCAACTTGCTGTGGAGCGTACATGAAAGCAATGATTTTAGCTGCAGGGCGCGGCAAGCGAATGATGCCACTTACGCAAAATATGCCAAAGCCAATGTTAAAAGTGGCTGAAAAACCACTTATTGAGCATCATATAAATAATCTAAAGGCGGCGGGCATTACTGATATTGTAATAAACCTCGCGTGGCAAGGTGATAAAATAAAAGATTATTTTAAAGATGGTAGCCAATTTGGCGTATCTATCAATTATAGCCAAGAGGTTAAGGGCGGCCTTGAAACTGCTGGCGGTATTATTGAAGCGTTACCGCTGTTAGGTGATTCGTTCATTGTTATAAATGGCGATGTATATACTGATTACGATGTAAGTGCGCTTATGCAGCTACATTTACAATCAGGCGAAGCGCATATAGTACTAATAGAAAACCCGCCACATAATCTTGATGGCGATTTTACATTAAGTCATTTATCGGATGAGAGCCAAAAATATACGTTTTCAGGGATCAGTAGATACCACGCTGACTTTTTTAAAGGGTTAGCCCAAGGAGTTCGGCCTTTAGGGCCAATATTACGAGAAAAGTTAAATGAACATTTAGTCTCTACTGAGCTCTATATTGGACAATGGGATGACATTGGCACGCCAGCGCGTTTGGATGAATTAAACAAACGTTTAAAAGCGCAGTAAATATTAATTTTAAAAAGGCAGTATTATAAATGTGGGGAAAAATTCTCGGTTTTTGTTTTGGCTTTATGTTTGGCAAAATTTTTGGTGCCATATTAGGTTTATACCTAGGTCATTTATTTGATAAAAGCCTTAAAAACGATTTTGACAAAGCCGGTGGCTTTTCAAGCTTATTTAAAGGTGATGATGTACATGAACGCCAAGCATTATTTTTCTCAAGTTGCTTTGCGGTTATGGGGCACATTGCAAAATCGAATGGCCGTGTAAGCGAAGTACATATAAAAGCAGCTAATTTATTTATGGATGAAATGGGCTTAAAAGGCGATGAACGTCGCGAAGCTCAACATGCATTTCAAGCGGGTAAAGAAAGTGATTTCTCTTTAAAAGAAACCGTAAGCGATTTTAAGGAGCGCTTTACCACTCGCCACGATTTATTGCAGCTGTTTTTAGAGATACAAATTCAAATGGCGTTTTCTGATGGTGTATTAGCTGAGCAAGAAAAACAGTTATTAGCACAGGTAAGTAAGCAGTTAGGTATTTCTAAACCTCATTTTGCATTTGTTTTAAAACGTTACCAAGCTGAGTTTAATTTTAGGCAGCAACAGCAGCGTTACAAGCAACAGCAACAAGGTCAAAGTAGTAGTTACCGTGAAGGTTCAGGGCATCACGTACCGCCAGATAATAGTATGAACCGCTCACAAGCACTTGCGTTACTAGGGTTAAATAGCGACGCTACTGCGCGAGATATTAAAGTCGCATATCGAAAATTAATGGCGCAGCATCATCCTGATAAACTTGTGTCGCAAGGGTTACCAAAGCACATGATGGAAGTTGCGGTTAAAAAAAGCCAAGACATACAGGCAGCTTACGAGTACTTAAAAAAGGCGGCGTAAAAATCCGTCTATTTCTTTGCTTAAACGTGCGTGCTGCTGTGGGGCGTTTCGCATACCAAAAAGCTGGCGCTGACGGTAATCAAACTTAGCGTTTCGGTTAACCCAGCGCTTGCGGTTTTTAAGGCTAAGCAAAATGTCAGTACTGTCGTTTGTGTAGTAAATATCAAGTAACGCAGGGGCTACTAACGATGTTGCTTGGCTTAACTCTTCATTGCGTTGAGCATTCGGTAAGTAGCTGCTTAAACTAACAAAAGCATTAATTTTAGACTCTGGGAAATCTGCATAATACTCAAGTAACATGCCTGCACTCGCTCCTTGGGCTATTACAACAATATTACTGGGCTCAGCCATCGCTGTTTGATAGAGCGCTTCGTAGCGTAGTATTAAATTAGTTTTGTAGTCTTCAAGCACATCATTATTTACAGGCTCAATTGCATTAACATAGTGTGGCTCTGCGCTTTGTTTCTCAGGTTCATTAGCATCACTTTTAGACTCATCGCTGGTTGGGGTTTCTACAGCGTCAGTTGGCGTAACAGGTTTCATTTTTTCTGCTTGCCAATCTATATCTGGCACAGTCATAGCGTAGGTTGTGTAACCTAAGTTGTTAAGCTCTTTACGAAGAAAGCTCATACCTGAGTTATTCGTAGGGACTGAATGCCAATCCGGAATAAGTAAAACAACCCCTCTAAAATTGCTGCTCATATATTCGCTATAAAGGCTCAAAAATTCGGTATCGCCAGCAAGAATTGGTTTTATTTCAGCGTTGGGGAGTAGGCGTTCGATATCGCTGTTTTCAATACTTGAAAGTGCAGGAGGAGCAATATGCTCAACCGCAGTTGCAGGTAGAGCTAAAAAAACTGAGTAGCTAAACGCTAAGCAACACAAAATCTTTTTAAATAATTGCAAAAAAACCATAACACACTCAACTAATAGTCATTAGTTAAGTATCGGCCTAGTTAACTAAAAGTTTAATAATTTACGAAGTATTTGCGCCGGTTAAAATTCAGGCTCAACTTCAAAAGTAAGTACTTGCTCAGTAACTGGGTGCTTTAATGTAAGCATTTGTGCATGCAATTGTAAGCGAGGTGCAGCAGCGAGTGCATCTTTATGGGCGTATAACCTATCACCTAAAATAGGATGGCCAAGGCTTAACATATGCACACGCAATTGATGCGAACGCCCTGTTATTGGAGTGAGCTCTACGCGGGTAGCATTAGCTTCGCGATCAAGTATTTTATAATGTGTAAGCGAAGGTTTACCTCTTTCATGGTCAACCATTTGTTTAGGGCGATTAGGCCAGTCGCAAATAAGCGGTAAATCTACTGAACCGTTAGGGTGTTCAAGCAGTCCGTAGACGCGTGCAATATAACGTTTTGCGGTTTCGCGTTCTTGAAACTGCATACTTAAATGCCTATGCGCCGCCTTATTCATTGCCAAACACAATATACCTGAGGTAGCCATATCTAAACGATGAACTATTTTAGCTGTTGGAAAAACGCGATTAACGCGGTTAATTAAACTATCGGCATGTTTTGGATCTTTACCCGGAACCGTTAATAACTCACTTGGCTTATTAACAATGAGCAAGTCGTCATCTTGATAGAGTATGGTTAAATACGGACTCATTGGGGGATTGTAATTAACTAACACGGCCGACCTCAGTAATTTTGCAGGGCGCTATTTTAGGGGAGCGAAGGAAAAGGCTCAAGGAAAACATTCACAGCCTGTACAAAGGCTCCTAACTTATATGCAGTTTTCTGATGCATAAAAAAGCGCGGTATAAATACCGCGCCTTATTAAGCTGTCATTTTTAATTTTTTACTAACGACTGACAGCTATAAACTTAAAGCTCAAAAAACCTTAGTGCGAAACCACAATTAAGCGAATTGCATCAAGTTGTAACTGCGCTTTTTCAATATGCGTGCTCAGCTCGCTGCGCTGCTTATCGAAGAAAGTAATTTCCTCTTGGCGAATATTCGGGTTAATTTGTTTAAGGGCTTCTAAACGAGATTGCTCTTCACCTAGCGTACTTTGCATTTTAGTTAAAGAGGCTTCACGAATCACTTCTAGTTTTTCTTGCGCCATGTCTTTTGCATTGTTGATCATTGGGTGAATAGCACTTTGCAGTGCACCAGCAAGTTTACTTGCTGTTTGGCGACCCACGGCTGAAAGTTGTTGGTTAAAGCCATCAAACGCTACGTTTTCACCTAAGTTATTACCTGCTTTATCAAGTAATATACGAATAGGTGTTGGCGGTAAAAAGCGACCAACTTGCAATACTTTTGGGGCCATTGCTTCGGCAACAAATATCAACTCAACAAAAAAGGTACCCGGTGGTAATTTTTTGTTTTTAAGCAGTGCAACCGATGCGCTACCAAAGTCGTCGTCACAAATCATGTCCATAGTGCCTTGCACCATTGGGTGATCCCAGCTAATAAAATGTACATCTTCTTGTGAAAGTGCAGTGTCACGGTCGAATGTGACTGTCATACCGTCTTCTTTTAAGCTTGGGAACGAGGCGTTTAGCATATGCTCTGTTGGCTTTAATATAATCGTGTTTTCGCCTTTGTCTTCTTGGCTTACGCCGAAGGTGTCGAATACGTTGATCATGTAACTTGGAAGCTCAAACTGATTGTCGAGCTTTTCAATGTCGGTAACCAGAGAGTCAGCAGCACCTTGGCCAGAAGAATGCAGCTCTAATAAACGGTCTCGTCCACTTTCCATTTTTTTACGTAGCACGGCATTTTGTTGCGCTACTTGTTCTAGCATTGGATCTAGCTCGTCTTCATCACAGTTATGCGCTGAAATGTATTCAAGTAAATCTTCGCGAAACTCTTTATATAATAACTGACCTGTGGTTGATGTAGTTTCAAAGGCATCTAGGCCTTCGTTGTACCAACGCAGTAATACTTCTTGAGCTGTGTTTTCAAAATATGGCACGTGAATATTCACGTCTTGTGTTTGACCTATGCGGTCAAGTCGGCCAATACGTTGCTCAAGTAAATCAGGGTTTAGTGGTAAATCAAATAACACTAAATGATGCGAGAACTGGAAGTTACGACCTTCTGAGCCAATTTCTGAACACAATAGTATTTGTGCATTGTCGTATTCGTCGGCAAAAAATGCAGCCGCGCGGTCACGCTCTATAATCGACATACCTTCGTGGAAAACCGAGGCTTTAATCGCTTCGCGTTCACGAAGTATTTGCTCAAGGCTAATGGCGGTTTCGGCTTTGGCACAAATAAGGAGTACTTTTTCGTGTTTAAGCGTTTTAAGTGTTTCGATTAACCAATCTACACGTGGGTCAAATAATCCCCAGCTTGCACTTTCGCCTTCAAATTCTTGAAATATTTTTTCTGGGAAAAGAGCGCGATGTGCACTTAGTTCAGCGTTTTGAATACCACCCATGTTACCTAGTACCGACATAGCTGTTTTGTACTGCTTTGGTAATGCCATTGGGTAGGCGTGCAGTTTACGGCTAGGGTAGCCATCAATGCCACTACGGCTGTTTCTGAATAATATACGGCCAGTACCGTGACGATCGAGCAGCATGTTGAGTATTTCTTTACGTGCTGGTAAATCACCTTGCTGTGCTTTTGCAAGAATATCGGTAATGTCCGTTTCTTTTAATAGCTCGATAAGTGTCGCTTTAGCTGTATCGTCTAGTGCTTGCTCTTGCAATAACTGATTTGCCGCTTGCGCTACGTCTTTATAATTTGCTTCTTCTTCTTTAAATACGTCGTAGTCGTAAAAACGGTCTGGGTCGAGTAGTTGTAAGCGCGCAAAGTGACTGCTATGACCTAGTTGATCAGGTGTAGCGGTAAGTAAAATAAGGCCTGGAATATCTTGGCTAAGTTCAGCCATTCGTTGATATTCAGTACTTGGTTTTCCGTTATTAATGCTTAAGTGGTGCGCTTCATCAACAACTAATAAGTCCCAGTCAGCAAGTGTTGCTTGTTCAAACCAGCGTTTTTTCTTAGTTAAAAACTCAAGGCTTGTAAGCACTAGCTGCTCTGTATCAAATACGTTTGGCGAATCGGCAAAGGCTTCGTCACACCGCTCTTCATCAAAAATAGAAAAACGTAAGTTAAAGCGACGTAGCATTTCTACTAACCATTGGTGCTGTAGGTTTTCAGGCACAACAATAAGTACGCGGCTTGCACGGCCACTAATGATTTGTTGGTGTAAAATCATGCCTGCTTCAATCGTTTTACCTAGGCCTACTTCATCAGACAGTAATACGCGTGGTGCGAAACGTTTACCTACTTCTTGTGCAATATAAAGCTGATGCGGAATAAGGTTAGCACGTTGGCCAATTAAGCCCTTAATAGGTGATTGCTGGCGTTCAAACTGGTGCTGCCAAGTTTGGTAGCGAAGTGTATAACGATCAAAGCGATCTATTTGGCCTGCAAATAAACGATCTTGTGGTTTATTAAACTTAATAAAATGATCTAAAAAGGTTTCTTTTAACTTTGCTTCTTCGCCGGTATCAACACGCGACCCTACGTAACAAAGTAGTTCCCCCTGAACTTCAATAGACTCTACTTCTAATTCCCATTCTTCAACGCTTTTGATCACATCGCCAGGATTAAATGCCACACGGGTAACAGGTGCTTCTGCACTAGAATAAACACGGTTTTCACCACTGGCTGGAAATAATATGCTGACCTGACGGCCTTCAATGGCAACTACGGTGCCTAATCCTAAATCTGACTCTGTATCACTGATCCAACGCTGACCTAAGGAAAAATTCATGTATGTCTCGTCTATGAAGAAAAAGGCGGCTATGTTACCTGTTACATAACACCACTGCAAGGCGCTATTTGGCTCACTTTTAATTAATTTTGTAAGTGTTAATTATTACTATTAAAACCGCTTGTTTGTGGCTCTTTTTTAGGTAAATAAAAACTATATCTAGTTTGTAATAAAACGGACTTTTATGACAAATAGACTAAACTTACATTATGCCTTAGCAATTAAGTATTGCAGGTTTGAGTTTTGGCCCGTTTTACTTAGTTATTTTGGTATAGCATAAAAATCATAAAACGTAAGGAAAGTGCTATGGAAAAAGCTTCGAACCTTGAAAGTAAAATGTATGTGCTAGACACCAATGTACTGTTGCACGAACCCCTCGCTTATTTGTCATTTCAAGAACATAACGTTGTAATTCCCATGACGGTACTTGAAGAGCTCGACCACATTAAAGACAGAAAACACGACGTAAGCCGCGATGCACGTGTAGCTATTAGAGGCTTAGATGAGGTATTAAAAAACGCAACTCCCGAACAAATGCTGCAAGGCGTAGCATTACCAAGTAACAAAAAGGCCAAAGAAAGCTCAACAGGCACCCTTATAATTGTAAATGATCATTTATTTGCCGATTCAATCTCTGGCCTACCGGGTAACGAAAACGACCACCGTATTATTAACTGCGCCGTACATTTACAAAAGCAGCACAGCGATTCAAAAATTGTATTAGTAACAAAAGACATCAATATGCGCCTTAAAGCTAAAGGGGCTGGCCTTAAATATGTTGAAGATTATAGAACCGACCAACTAATTGACGATATTACATTACTAACTAGTGGCTATAAAAAAATAGAAGGGGATTTTTGGCAGCATGTGGGGCAATGCAATACCGAGCAAAGCGGTCGTGATACCTATCATCATGTTTCTAAAAATTTAATACCGGATGTGTTTTGTAACGAGTATTTGCTCGATGGCGGTGAGCACTTTGCAGCGCGGGTAAAATCGTACGACGATGAACATATTACATTAAAAGACATAAGCGTTGAGCGACTAATGCATCAACACGCGTGGGGTGTTAAACCTAAAAATATTTATCAGGGTATGGCGCTTGATGCGTTGCTAGATCCAAGTATTGAACTTGTTATTTTAACCGGGCCTGCAGGGTGCGGTAAAACATTGCTAGCGCTTGCCAGTGCACTTGAAATGGTTATTGAAAAAGGTATTTACGATAAGGTAATTGTAACGCGTAACACTCCAGAAATTGCTGAGTCTATTGGTTTTTTACCTGGCACTGAGGAGGAGAAAATGGCGCCGTGGTTAGCTGCCATTACCGATACGCTTGAGGTATTACACAAAGGCGATGAAAACCCAATTTCTAGCCGTAACTACATTATGGAAAAAGCCAATATACAATTTAAGTCGGTTAACTTTATGCGTGGGCGCAGCATTCAAAATGCGGTGGTAATTTTAGATGAAAGCCAAAATTTAACGGCTTCTCAGCTAAAAACAATTATTACACGTTGCGGAGAAGGCACAAAGCTTATTTGTAGCGGTAACTTAGCGCAAATAGACAGTAATTACCTAACCCCTGTTACTTCTGGCTTAACGTATATAGTTGAGCGTTTTAAAGATTTTGAAGGCAGCGCAACGATTAATTTAAATGGTGTAGTACGCAGCCGTTTAGCCTCTTTTGCGGAAGAAAATTTATAGCTTGCGCTTAACAAATTGGCTCGTTAGTCTAACTGTTGATTTTCGAGCCAAATTACAGGCAACACGTTGAATTTTTTACCTCTAAAATACTATTACCGCTCATTATTTATTGCGCTGTTAGTGCCATTAATTGTCGCTTTTTTACTGTGCCTGCATTTATACAATATAAAGCTTGAGCGAGCGGTAGAAAAACGCGAAGCCGATTTTGCTAATGTATCAGCTCAAGTTAATCATGGCATGGAGTCGGTAAATGGCTTACTCAGCTCTATGTTTAATTTATATCAACGACCTATATCTGCTCAAATAAATCAAACTTTACTAGAAGGTATTAATCAGTACAGTGGTTATTACTATCGACACTTTAATGGGCAAGGAACAGAAATTATAGGTAAAGGGGAATTTTCGCTATCTACTGAGGCACTTTTACAGTGGCAGCAAGTTTTTTCACTTGGACCTTCCTTTAATACAACGCTTGCACTTATGCAGTCGCTATCGGCTGTAGCGTATGTAGATGAAAACGATTTTGCTTATGTGAGTAGACGTAATAAAAGCCAAAGCTTAATGCTTAGTGAAATATTAAACGGTAAGTTTAAACCCAAATTTTCTCCAAATAGGCTAACCTCAAGCCCTATAATTAAAATAAACGATAAGTCCTATTTTGCTATTGGTAGGCAACGAGATATAGGCTCAAGTGATTATATTATTTTAATTTATGACGTTCAGGCTATTTCTGCATGGTTAAGTAAAGTTTCACCAAGTAGTGGTGAATATGTATTTATGAATCAGTCGCATCAAATTATTGCCAGTTCAAAAAACGTAATAGAAAAAGCGGTGCAGCTTGAGTCTTATTGGCCTAATTTAGTAGAGCATACAAAAGAAGCGACAGTATTAGCCAGCAATAGTAATTTTTTTATGCAACCAATGGCTGACTTACCTATTCATGCAGCATATTACGAACCAAAACCTCAATTTGTAAGCTCAATTAAATACGAAATATTATTAGAATTTATATTTTTAACTCTGTTTTTAAGCATGATGTTTGCCGTATTTTTTTGGTTAAGCCAGCGTATTTTTGTAAAACCCATGACGCATTTAATGCACTTTTTGGAAAGTAATAATGCCCAGCTTAATAATAAATTAAATTATAACGTGCCGCTAAGTTGGCAACCTTGGTTTTCTAAAGTCAAAACTGTATTTAGCAAAAATGAGCAGCTAGTAAATTCGTTAAAAAATGCCAACAAAGCGCTTGATGAACAAGTACAGCGTCAGTCTGAAAAACTCAGCCGTAGCTATGAGGCAAAAGAGCGCCACCTTGCCTTATTAAACACCATGCTAAATAGTGTGCCTGACCTTATTTACTTTAAAAATATTGATGGCACATTTTTAGGGTGCAATAGAGCATTTGAAGCGTATATAGGTAAAGATCAAACAACACTTATTGGAATGCGTGTAGATGACTTTGGTGAAAACGATCAGCAAATAAATACATTAGAAAAACAAGTGCTGCAAAATAGAAATAGCGTAGAGCAACGAATAGACACTGATACAAAATCATATCAGTTAACAATTGCACCTTTTTATAACGAACATCAGCATTTGTTAGGCACAATGGGCATTGGACGAGATATTACCGAGCAGCAGCAAACGCTTCATGCATTAAAAGCTTCAGAATCTAAATTTAGAAGCGCTATTGAATTTGCGGCCAACTGTGTAGTGCTACTTTCACTTGAACATACAATAGTGCAAGTAAATAAAGCGACTAGAAAGCAGTTTTCTGAGCAAAACACCTTAGTGGGCGAGCCATTAAAAACATTATTTGATGAGTCACAATGGCAGCAAATTAAAGACGCTTTAGCGCAGTTGCTTGATGATAAAAAAAGGGTGTATCACTTAACGTTATCTCAAGGAAAGCTGGCTAGCTGGCTGCAGTTGAGTATGTCGCTTGTGTGGGATGAAAATCGAGACCCTGCTTATTATGTTATTCACATTCAGGATGTTAGTGCTTTAACTAAGGCAAAGCACGATGCAGAGCGTGCAACATTAGCTAAGAGCCGCTTTATTGCAAACTTAAGCCACGAAATTCGCACCCCTCTTAACGCTGTATTAGGTTTACTCGATATGCTTATTGAGCAAGGGCTAAATCAAAAGCAATTGCAACATACTGACCAGGCTAAAAACGCAGCACAAAGCTTATTATTAATGCTAAACAGAATGCTTGATTTTGCACGTATTGAAAGCGCTCAAACTGATTTAAAGCTAGCCCCATTTAGTGTTATTGAACTCGTTGATATTTGCGAAAGCCTAACGGGACCATTATGTGAAGGCAAAGGTATTGAGTTTATAATTGATATTGACCCGCTAATAGCCCCAGATTTAATTTGCGACAGTATCCGCCTTCAGCAAATATTAGGTAACTTATTAACCAATGCGGTTAAATTTACTCATACAGGGTCGATTACACTTAAAATGGAGCTCATAGAGAGCGATAGCCTAGATCAGCAATATATTTGCTTTAAAGTCATTGATACAGGTATGGGTATAGATGAGGCCGATCAGAGGCGCTTGTTCGATGCCTTCACGCAAGGTGATGAGTCATCTACACGAATACACCAAGGAGTTGGCCTTGGTTTAGCTATTGTTAAACATGCAGTGTCGTTAATGGGCGGTGAAATAGCACTTAAAAGCAAAAAAGGTCATGGTTGTGAATTTAGCTTCAGTATTAGCTTATTAGTTGATTCCAGTAAAAATAAAATGCTGCCAAGTTATGCTCTCGCTATTTTATCAGAGCAAAGCAAAGAGCTTGAGCACGTTACTAATGCTTATAGTGAGCTGGCTAATATTAGTTTAGATGAGGTATTAAAATACCCAATTAAGCTATCTAACACTCAACAAATAATAGTGGATGCAAATGATTTACCTGAGCTATTAAAAGTTGAAGTGATTAACGATTCACTATCAGCGAAAGAAGTATCAGTGATTATAGTTAATCATCAGCACACGCTTAACCTTCCTACCAGTGAGCATTTAGCTGCTAAGCATGTAAAGGCCTCTGCACTTGGGCAAAGGTTATTTAGCTTAAGCTCATTGATTGAGCCTAAAACAGATATAAATACGGTATTGCAAAATGTACCAGAACTAAAAGCAGATATATCAGGTCTACTTGTATTAGCAATTGATGATAATCAGCTTAATTTAGAGATTATTAGTAGTGTCCTTCGTCAAGCTAACATAAACGTAGTAACAGCTTTAAGCGCATCTATTGGTATGGAGCTATTACAAGTATTAAAACCGGATCTAATATTGATGGATGTGCAAATGCCACACATAGATGGCTGCCAAGCAACGACTTTGATTCGTCAACAGTTTGACGCAAAACAGTTACCTATTTTTGCGTTAACCGCGCATTGTGAACCCGCTGATATTGAGCGCTCTTTAAAGTGCGGCATGAATAAGCATTTAACAAAGCCTGTAGTTGCTAAGGTACTTATTGATGCAATAGCTGATTTAAACTTAGTAAAACCAAGCTTTTTTGAACGCTCGTTTGCACTTAGTCAATTTAGCTTAGACGAGACATTGCTTAATACCATGATTGGTAAGTTTGCTAACTTGTGCGAAACTCAATTAGCGCAAATAGCAGAAACCACCAGTAAAGATGATTTGGTACGCTTAGTGCATAGCATAAAAGGTGTGGCTGGTAATTTGGGTTTTAGGCGATTATCGCATTGTGCATTAGTATGCGAGCGAAACCTTAAAGCGACTAACGAGCCAGTTGCAACAACACTTAAAGAGCTTATTATGCAATTAGAGCAAGTAATTGTTTTTATAAATGGTTTAGGGGAGAAGGATGTCGAAAAGAGCTAAAGTATTAATAGTGGATGATGATCCGCTAAACAGATTAGTACTTGAAAAAACGCTTAAAGACGAGCACGACGTGTTCTTAGTTGATAGTGGTGAAAAAGCGCTGACATTTGTAAAAACAACACAAGTTGATTTAATTATCCTCGATGTAATTATGCCTGGTATTGATGGCTATGAAGTTTTAGTGCAGCTTAAAGAAAACCCTATAACTCAATCCGTGCCTATCATATTTATATCAGCAAACCGTAGTCATGACGACGAGGCTAAAGGCCTTGAATTAGGCGCAATGGATTATATTACTAAGCCATTTAGTCCCTCTATTGTAAGAGTAAGAGTTCGCAATCAGCTACTTATAAAGCAAAAAAATGACTTGCTTGAAATGTTGGCCTCTATTGATGGGTTAACTGAAATACCTAACAGACGCTACCTTGATGAAAACTTATCTCGCGAATGGCGCAGAAGTAAACGCAGTGGAACGCCATTGTCGGTATTACTTATGGATATAGACCATTTTAAACGTTACAACGACTGCTATGGACACCGAGCTGGCGACGAGTGTTTGAAAGAAGTTGCTCAAGTTCTTGCAGCTCAATGCGAGCGAGGAAGTGATTTTATAGCGCGTTATGGCGGTGAAGAATTTGCCGCAGTACTGCCTGGGGTGGGTAAAGCTGACGCAATTGAATTTGCCAATAAAATACGTAGTGCGGTTAATGCTTTGGATATAGAGCATAGAGCATCGTTAAATGCGGATCACATAACAATTAGTATTGGTATAGCAACAACCGAAAGCGGGCAAATATACGCTGAGCAAGCCCTATTAGAAGAAGCTGATTTAGGCTTATATGCCGCCAAAGATGAAGGTAGAGATAGAATAATAGCGCGTTAAAAAGAATATTTTTAAATGCAAAACGCCAATATTTATATTGGCGTTTTTAGTATCTAATGACTTTTGAGGTTAGACTTTTTGCTGTTTAGTTCGCGATCATACTCAAAGCAGTGTCACCAATACCTACCAACTTATCATTTTTAAATACAAGCGGCGTACATTCATCTTTCGTTGTTTTAGAATCAGAATGCTTACTATGAGTGACATAAAAAAGTACTTGGTATACATCGTCATCTTTTTTTAATAGCTCTGTGAAATTAGGCGTTTTTAATTGCGTTAAAACAGATTGATAGCTGCTATCCATCGTCAGTTCTGAAATAGCCTCACGGTTATTCTTATGGTGTGCTTGCCAGCTTGATGAGTTTTTCCCTGCCCAATGAGTCTCAGCTTCACCATCAGATACGGCGATAACACAGCCGGTTAAAAATGGTGCAATAAGAGCCGCTGCTAATAGAGATTTTTTCATTATGATATTCCTTAAATGAGTTTTTAATATTTTGATCATATAAGGCAAGTAGTAGGCCAAGTTTAAAAGTTATTTAAATTCAGTCGGTTAGATTTTCAGGGCTGTATTTAACTAATAATTTACAAAAATAATTAGTAAAAACAGCCACATTTTAGTTTTTTTAACTATTTGTCAGCAATGCAGTTATACCAAGCGGTTACGAGATTCGCCGTTATTAAATGCAGTAATATTTAGGCTGACCTCATTGATTAGTCGTACGATTGACTCAGTGCTTGCCCATGCAATGTGTGGTGTAAGTAATAAGTTATTACCAGTGTAATTAGCGAGGGGATTAGTTAGCTCCGCAGGCTCTTTTGTTAGTACATCTACGCCAGCGCCAGCAATTAAGTTTTGTCCAAGTGCTTTGGCTAAGTCAGCTTCGTTAATAATCCCACCACGTGCAGTATTAATAATAATACTACTTGGCTTCATCATTTTAAGCTCTTGTAGTGCTATTAAATCACGAGTTTCGTCAGTAAGAGGGCAGTGAACGCTGATTATGTCAGCCGTTTTTAGTACTTCTTCAAATGGGGTGCGTCCGTCTCTGCATTTTACGCCCTTGCGCTCAGCAATAATTACTTTTGCACCAAACGCCTCAGCTACTTTTGCTACGCCTTTACCCAGTGTTCCACCACCTATAATGGCAAATGTTTTACCTTGAAGGTCATTAAAACTGTAATCTAGTCGGCAAAACATTTCACTTTTTTGCCAAGCGCCTTGTTGGCAATCGGCTTGATAGCGATGAGTATTACCTAGTAAGTTAGTCACTAACGAAAATGTATGCTGAACAACAGAAGGCGTTGAGTAACCAGCAACATTAGTAACTGCAATACCAAACTCTTTTGCAGCGTCTAAATCAACATTATTAGTGCCAGTGGCACTAACGCAAATTAGCTTAAGTTGTTTTAACTGGCTAATCGTATCGCGATTTAATACTGCTTTATTGGTAATAAGTACATCTGCACCTTGGCAATGCTCAATAACTTGTTCTGGGCTGGTAAGTTCATACGTTGTTAAATTACCAAGTTGCTCAATACAAGCAAGAGATGTGTTAGCTAATGTGGCGTTATCAAGAATAGTAATGTTCATTATGAGCCTTTAATTAGTAGATCTAGAATAGTTTCAATCGTGAAAGTGTTAGCGATTTATAGAAACTGAAAATGTGAAGTTAAGGTACTACGAAAGGAAGCCTTTGAAAATGGTATTACTACCAAATGACTAGGCTATCTTTTGAGGCTAAATATACGCTGCTCTTTGCTTTATAAAACCACTCTTGTTTAAAGCAGTTCTGGCCCTGAAAGCCTATAAGGCCTTAATGCGTTATTTATAGTGGTCTGCCCACTAGCACATTGATAACATGGTATTTTGGTTAACTGATCAGATTTTTTGCACTTATGAGCCTCCTCATGGTCATAAGAGTAGTTACTTAGCTAAATTTGGTTAAGAGATTTATTATTTAGGCTCAGAATAAATTAGATCAAAATCGTTTTTTGGTTATTTCGCATTTTAGATCGCCTGAGTTATAATCGAACTTAGACATAAACGGTGCGCCTTGGCGTGCCGTTTTTTAACATTATAGATGTAGTAATGAGTGAATTAGAAGATAAATACGCAGATATACGCCCATACAATGACAGCGAAGTTGCGGCTTCGTTAACACGTTTAATTAATGATAATGCGTTTATTGATGTAATAGCAAAGTATAATTTACCGCGATTTTTATCATCAATGCCTTTTATTACCCGCCCGCTGGTAAAAAGTCAGTTACGTAAAAAGTGGGGCAAAGTAAGCACTGTTGAAGACGTACAAAACGAAGTGGCGCAATACTTAGATAAATTAGTAAAACGTACGACTTCTAAAGTCACTTTTTCTGGGTTAGATCAATTAGATCCAAACCAAGCTTATTTATTTATTTCAAATCATCGCGACATAGTGCTCGACCCTGCTTTAGTAAACTGGGGTTTATATCAGCATAAAATGAAAACAGTGCGTATTGCTATTGGCGATAATTTATTGCAAATACCTTACATCACTGAGCTAATGCGCCTAAACAAAAGCTTTATTGTTAAACGCTCAGCAAAAGCGCCAAAAGAAATGCTTAAAGCGCTCACCCAGCTTTCATCTTATATTTACGACTCTTTAGTTGGCGGTAATTCTATTTGGATTGCGCAAAAAGAAGGGCGTGCAAAAGATGGCTTTGATCAAACTGATCCGGCACTTTTAAAAATGCTGCAATTAAATGGTCGTAAGCAAAAGAAAGAGTTTGGCGAATATATTAAAGAGCTTAAAATTGTTCCTGTGTCTATTTCGTATCAGTATGAACCATGTGCTATTGCTAAAGCCAAAGAGCTTTATCATAAGCAGCACCATGGTGAGTATATAAAATCGGCCGGTGAAGACATTGCAAGTATTGTTGAAGGTTTTAGCACCGCGAAAGGGCATGTACATTTAGCCTTTGGGCAACCAATAGAAGAGCAATGCGATAGCGCAGAAGAGCTTGCTAAAACAATTGATCAGCAAATAGTGGATTCATTTTACCTGCATCCAGGTAACTATATTGCTGGTGGCTGTAAAAAGGCAGTTATTGACTCCCCAGATACGGCTAAGTTTGAGCAGCGTTTAGCACTGGTACCTGAGGAGTTAAAGCCGTTAGTACTGGCTATGTACGCTAAGCCATTTCACCGTAAAACAGAAATAAATACGAATAGCTGCGAGCATTAATAGTTGTTATTTTGGAAAGTTTTTTAAGCTAACTTCAGATCAAATAGATAAAAGCAGCAATTTAATTGCTGCTTTTTTTTTGTGCAAAAATAACGCTATACTAAGTACCTCTTATTTAACGGTGCGAATGCCATGCAACAAATTGAAATATTTGATATTCCAAGCCCTTGCAAAAGCATTTGCTTAGTAAATAACAGGGGATATTGTAAGGGGTGTTACCGAAGTCGTGATGAGCGCTTTGCATGGAACACACTTACTAATGCCCAAAAAAAGAAGGTGCTTAGTTTGTGTCAGCAGCGTTATAAACGCTATTTGCAGAAAAAGCAGCAAGCTGCAGCTCAAAACACACAGGCTGAGCAGCAAGGGTTCGACTTTTAAAAGTTTAATCCGTATTTGGCTTTAAGTGCGTAAACAGTGCCGTTATTAGTTAAATTAATTAGCGATTTTTCGAGCTTATCTACCAAGTTTTTATTATTTTTATTTAAGTAATGATAAAGCGGGTAAGTGGTTAGTACTTCTTTTTCGAAGCAGCTTTTTGGTTTAACCGCAGAGTTATTTTCAGGCACAAAGTCAACCATCAAAGCACCTTGAACCTTTTGCTGAGCAAGTAAGTTTAGTTGTGTGCTTATACTTTTTACTTTAATGATAGAGCCTGCAAATTTAGTGCTCGCTAAATAGCGCTCTTGAACAGGGTAAGCATCAACAATAGCAATGCTCTCAAGTTGTTCTAATTTATTGGGTAGGCATGTTTTATAAAGAATTAAGTCGAATTTAAATAGCTCGTAGTTAACCCTAACTAAATTTTTGTAATCTTGTTCAACGCTTATATCTCTTCCTAATTGGCCATCTAATACGCCATTATTTGCCGCTAACAAAGCATTCTTACGGCTAAAATCGATTATATGTATTTTAAAGCCAATATCGGCGTACGCTAATTTTAATAGTTCTAATGCATAATCGGCTTGAGGAGTACTTTGTGGGCGGTTGAAGGTCAGACTATATTGATGGCTAAAGCAAGAAGCGCTAAAAAATAAATTTACCAATAATAACAAGGTACTAAAACATCTGTTCATTATCAGTTCCAATAACTACAGAAATAAATAAAATAAGACGCGTATAATAGCAAGCTGATTACCGCTTGCCCAGTTTAGTGGGTGAGCTATCAATTTAATATATGAATAAGGAAGTATTGTGAGTTTTAATTTATGCCTATTACCACGTGAAGAAAAGTACCAAATTCAGCTCGATTACGAAGCGTCTTTTTGGGCTTATCAAATTAAGCGAAATAAAAAAACACGTGAGCAAGTATACAATACTATTCATAGCCGCCCGATGGCAGAGCAAATGGTACTAAAGCAAAAGTTTGAGCAGTACTTAGCATTAATGCTTAGCTAGAGAATAATAGATTTAAATGATTTTATTTTAGTTAATCTCTTAATGAGAGTTTAGGTTAAGCAATGTATAGCGTTTATGTGCTCGATGAGTTAAAAACCCCACTCGTTAATAAGTTTTATAAAAAATATAACGTAAGAGGGCGAGCAAACAAACAAGATAAGCTCTGGGTTACTTACTATAATAATGAAATAGTCGCGGCATGTAGGTTACAAAACAAGGCTGATTTTTTGTTTTTATCTACCGTTTATGTCGCTCCAAAGCACCGCGGTAAAGGTGTGGCTAAGCAATTAATATCTGCTCTTATAAAACAGCAGAATAAAGTAATTTATACCTTCGCATATAAAAACGTAGCCGATTTATATTGTGCTATTGGATTTAACCAGGTGTTAACATATACTCTTGCTTTACAAGTACTTTTTGATACTTACAAGCACCGAAATATTATCGCCCTAGAGTACCCATAGTAATAAAATAATAATATGGAATAAGCATGAGCAAATGCGTTAATGGGATCATTAGTTGCTTTATAGTTTTAATAACTATTTTAAGTTGCCAAGTTGGCGCACAAGTAAAACGTTTATCTCCTAGCGAAGGTTTATCACAAAGCTACGTAAATACGATGCTCATTGATAATAACGGTTATCTTTGGCTTTCTACAGAGGCTGGGCTTAATCGTTACGATGGCTATCAAGTTATTCCAATTAATGGCCCTAATGGCGAATTAGAAGAAGCCATAATTGACCGTATTTACCAAGACCCCCAAGGCCACATCTGGATAGCCTCCTTACTAGCGGGCTTATTTAGATACGATCCCGTTACCGACTCTTACCAACAATTTTTAGAAAAACCCACCAGTGAAGAAGAGATAATCAATCAGTCTGTTTTTAGCATGATTGCAGTTGATAAAAAAACGCTTTGGATTGGCCGGGGGCGAGATTTTGCAAAGCTTGATATAGCTACGGGTAAAATTACCACTATTTTTGAGCTTCCTGAAAAATTTAAAAACACCTTAGTAAGAAAACTATTTGCCTATAATGGCTACATATTTATAGGCACAAGCCATGGTGCTTATGTATTTGATATTGCTACAGAGCAAGTTAGGCCTCTACAGCATCTTAGAGGTGAGGCTGAGCACATATATCAAAATAACGTAAAGTCGTTTGCACTAGGTGAAAACAATCAGCTATTAGTGGGTGCTGTACAAGGCTTATATGAAGTTGATATTAGTAACTTATCAAAAATGTTTGAACGCCCTGACTTACCGTTTAAAAATAAAGTACTACTTACTGATTTAAATGTTTGGGCGATTACTAACGAGCACGGAAAATTAGATTTAGCTACCGATAAAGGTTTGTTTAAGTTTGATTTAACCTCCGGCGAAATGGTTAAAAATACCCGTATTACGCAAAGCAAATACACCCTTGCAGATACCAGTATTATTGATATGGCAAAAGATAAATCGGGCGGTACATGGGTTGCTACTAAAACAGATGGTGCCTTTTATTTATCACACGATAGTTATCACTTTAATAATGTTGATGGCAGTTTGCTTGGTGGCGATGGATTATCGCATCACTCTATTTGGGGAATTACAGAATATAAAGGCAAGCTTTGGCTTGCTACTCATAACGGCATAACCGAGGTTGATTTAAAAACCAATATTGGTAAAGCCTATTTAAAAGATTACAAAGTAGACTTACTCACCACCGAGTTTACTGTATATGAAATAACACCGTATAAAGATAATTTATGGCTTTATACAAACCGTGGGTTATTTATTTTTGACCCAGTAACACATCAAGTTACGCAGCCTAAAACCCACAACTCTGCTAACCAAGCGTTTATTACTGGCCGGGTACATGGTGTTACTTTAATGCCAAATGGCGACTTATACTTTGTACATTCAGATCATGGGGTATTTATATACAATATAGATACGCAAATTGTTACTCGCTTAGGTGGGCAGCTTGCGCAGTTTGAGCCTTTTTTAGCACATGGCTTTTTACCTGCCTTAAGCAATAAACCTGACTCGCCACTGTTTTTTAATGCAGGCATTTTATACCAAGTAAACCCAAACAATTTAACACTTAAAATGATTTATAAAGTACCAAAACAGCATGAAAATGTTGCTATTAGTGTGCTTTCTTACTTAATTGATAATAACAATATTTTATGGATATCATTGTCTAACTTTGGCTTAATTGGGCTTGATGCATCAACTTATCAGCTAGTGCATACCATTGATTTAGAAAAAAATAAATTAGGTACACTGCTTTACGATATGGTGCTTGATGACGATGGCATGATTTGGATGAGTAGCCATAAAGGCATTTGGCGTCTAAATCCTGAAACACTTCATTTTCAACAGTTTAGTACATCTGAAGGGTTGCTCTCAGCTGAATTTAACAGTAATGCTATGGCTGAGCTTAAAGATGGCCGTATTGCATATGGCAGCTTAAAAGGGTTTACCTACTTTCACCCAATGGAAAATCAAAGTTATCAGTCGCTTATTGATCATGTAAACATTACCCGGGTTGATTTAATGTCGCGAGACTTATCGCTTGATTTAAAACAACCACTTAATGAAATTGTTCTCAATCATGATGATATAGGGCTTGAAGTTGCGTTCTCGGCAATGGCATTTAGTAACCAAGAACGAATTATTTATGAATACCAACTCGATAACGGTCAAAAAACATATACGCGTAATAATAATCGAGTGTTGTTTCCAAAATTAAATCCGGGGAATTATCAATTAAAAGTATGGGCAAAAGATCCATTTACCGGTGAATATACATCACCCGCTATTTTAAAAATAAAAGTAAAGTATCCACTTTGGCGAGCACCCTATTTTATGGTGCTTTATGCCATGTTATTTATTGGCATAGTTGCCGTGTGGGTTATGCGTCGTAATAAAGTGCAGCGAATTTTATTAGCTGCAAACAAAGAAAGTAAAGAAAGCGAAGCCCGCTTAAAGCTTGCGCTTGAAGGCAGTGAATCCGGTGTTTGGGATTGGGAGTCAAGTAGTCCAAGTATTTATCAGCCGCGCTTAGTAAGCGAGCTGGGTTACGAAAATGAAACCGTTAGCTTAGATGAGTATTTATCTAAAATACACCCGCAAGATAAGCAGCTATTTCGCTTAGAATGGCTTGAGTTTTTATCAACCGAAAAAGGTTACTTTAACTGCACTTACCGTTTACGCCATGCTAAAGGCTATTGGCGCTGGTACAAAGACTTTGGCAAAGTAGTTGAATGGGATGATAAAACGCCGTTAAAAGTGGCGGGCACGTATACCAATATGACCCGTGAAATGGTGTTTGAAGAACACGCTTTGTTGTTTACCGCAGCGTTTGAGCAAACACGAGATTGGGTGTTTATTCTGGATAAAAATTTAAATATTCGTGCTTCAAATAAGTCACTGCAAACGGCCTTTAATTTTTCTGCTGAGTCTTTATCAAGCCGAGCACTAAATTTAGGAATATCACGTAGCAACCGCTTTGACTATTTACGCATAATGCAAAAACTATCGGTAGGTGAGCACTTTTCGTGTGAAGACAGTGTTGTTTTAGCAAGTGGCGAATCACGCCATGTACTAGTAAAAATAAGTGCTGTAGCCGATAGCGAACAGCGCCTTAATAGTTATGTAATTATTTTAACTGATATTAATGCGCAAAAATCAGCCGAAAATGAACTGCATTTACTCGCTAACTACGATGGACTTACGGGCTTACCTAATAGAACCCTATTTAACGATAGGGTTGAGCATGCATTAGAGCAAGCTGAGCTGCATAAGTGTAAAGCGGCTTTATTACATATTAATATAAAACGTTTTAAATACTTTAATGACTCATTAGGGCATGAAGCAGCCGATGGGCTTATAAAAGAAGTGGCTGAGCGCTTAAAGAGTGCTCTACGCCCATCAGACAGTGTTGCCCGCTTTGGTGGCGATGAATTTGTAGTGCTGGTAGAGGATATTCATCAAATCGAAGAAGTGCTTATTATGTGCACTAAATTGATGGACTGCGTAAAACAAAATATTTCAATTAACGACCAGGTAGTTAATGTTAACTTAAGTATTGGCGTTGCTATATCTCCTGATGATGCCCAGCAAGGGCCGGCGCTTTTAAAAGCTGCAAGTATAGCGCTGTATCATGCTAAAGACTCTTTAGAAGGGCGCTATCAGTTTTATAAGCAGGAGATGAATCAGCATGTTCAAAAAGCGCTGCATCTTGAGTCACAGTTAACTAAAGCATATCAAGAAGAAGAATTTTGTAACTATTATCAACCTATTATTAATGCTAAAAGCCAAAAAACAGAAGGCTTTGAAGTGCTGTTGCGTTGGCCTGAAAACAAACTAGTACAAACTCAAGAGTTTTCGGTTGCGGCAGAAGGGATCGGTTTAATTACAAAAATTATGCTGCAAACTTTTACTCGTGCATTGCAAGAGTTAAAAGAATGGCGAAAGGCCTCTCCTCATTTGTACCTTTCTATTAATTTATCGGCGCTCGATTTTGAATTTGAAGATTTAGTTCCTGAGATCAGAAATGCACTTAATCATGCTCAGGTATCATCAGAAGCCATTGTTTTTGAAATAACCGAGTCTGTACTTATGCGCGACTCGCATCAAGCTCTACAAAGCATGGAACAACTCAAAAAGCTAGGTTGCAGGCTTTACATGGATGACTTTGGAACAGGGTATGCCTCACTCACTTATTTAAAACGTTTTCCTATTGATGTATTAAAAATTGATAGAAGCTTTGTAGAAGATATAGGAGTTGATTCTGATGATGAGGCAATTATTCAGTCAACCCTTGCGCTGGCGCATAGCTTAGGAAAAGAGTGTGTAGCAGAGGGTGTAGAAAGCTTACATCAACTTCGCTTTTTAAAGGCCAGAGGATGTAAGCATTTTCAAGGTTATTTATTTTCGAAGCCTGTGCCTAACAAAGAAGTGTTAGGGCTTATTAATCGCGACTGGAGCGATATATTTAATCAACAATAGTATCTTAAACAAAGTGCCCTTAATTTAAGGGCGCTTGCCGCAGTGACGACAATAAATATGGCTATTGCGCTCGTTTAGTTGTGTTTTTATGGCCTTATTTGCCTCAAGCTTACTTAATCCCAACTTATAGCGTAGCTCTTCTAAATGAGCGTGTTGCGCTTTGTTGAGCGTGCCATCATGAATTTGTTCATGGACTGCGTCTTCAAAAAACTGGCGTCGTTTACGTATTTGCTCTGAAAAACTAGATGCGAGTAAACCTGTTGGGATAGCTACCATTCCCATGCTAAGTAATGTGATCACCCCGCCAAAAAATTTACCCAATGAGGTTATAGGGACTACATCGCCATAGCCTACAGTGGTAAGTGTAGCCATTGCCCACCACATAGCCGCGGGAATAGATCCAAATTTATCGGGTTGAATATCATGCTCAATTAAATAAATACCGCAAGAGGCTAAGATAAGCACGACCGCCATAATAAAAAATGCTGCAAGTAATGAACTGCCTTCATCTATAAACGCTTGTAACAGCAGCTGCATAGCACGAGAGTAGCGAGTAAGCTTAAACACTCTTAGTAGCCTAAGTACGCGTAAAAAACGCAAATCGAGCGGAAATAAAAACATCAGTAAGCTAGGCAAAATAGCAATCAGATCAATTAGCGCCAGGGGAGATAAAAAATAACTTAGCCTGCGTTTTGTATTAGTGCAATTAATGGCAGCATACTTTGTTTTATCTACACATGCCCATAGCCTTGCTATATATTCAATAGCAAAAATAGCCACTGAGACAATTTCTAAAATTAAAAATTCATCATAATATTTAAGCGCTACGCTCGGAATTGATTCAATAACGATGGCTATAACATTAATCATTATTAAGCTAATGAGGGTAATGTCTAATAAGTGCCCTGCACGGTGATATTGCCCCGTCCCCTCAAATAGGCAGGCCATTTTTTTTCTTAAGGTTTGCGGACTATTCATTAGTTAAGTTTAAGCACCATGTTAATACTGCCTTCTTCAAAGTCGCGGCTTATTTTAAAGCCGAGCTTGCGCGCTAGTTCAATCATGCCTGTGTTTTCAGGCAATGTGATCCCCTCTACTGTCTCAACGCCTTGGCGCTTACAGTGATTAATTGCCGCTGTCATAAGAATGGTGCCAAGGCCTAAACCTTGATAATCAGAGCGCACTACAGTTGCAAATTCAGCATGTAAATTATCAGGGTCCATAATAACTCTTGCTACACCAAGCGTACGGGTTTTGCCTTCAAAGCGCTGGCAAACAATAAATGCCATTTCACGGTCGTAATCAATTTGGGTCATTTTAGCGAGCTGATCGTGATTAAACTGAGGAAGTTCACCAAAAAATCGTTTGTAACGATCTTCCTTATTTAAAGATTGATCAAACTCTTGGTGGGCTTTTTCATCTTCTGGTTTTATAGGTCTGAGAGTTGCTTGGGTGTTGTTTTTAAGAGTCACCACTTCGACAAGCTCAATAGGGTAAGGGCGAATAGATAAGCGCTTACGATTGCTTTGCGCTTGGTATTTATTAAGCGTCATAGTGGCATCAAGTACTAAAAACTGACCGTTACTGGCAAGTATTGGATTTAACTCCATAGAGCTAATATCAGGCTGATCTATCACTAATTGCGAAATACGAGTGAGTAGGGCGCAAAGTCGATATTTATCGACTTTTTCGGGCAATATACGTTCTTTTAGTACCCCTTTATCATGTGCTGCTGCAATTAAATATTTAGCTAGGTTCATGTTAAGTGGTGGAAGTGCAACAGCAGCTTGTGCGTACTCCAGGCCGTTCCCGGCTTCGCCAAGTAAAATAACGGGCCCAAAATTAGGCTCTGTTTTAATGGCTATTCTAAGCTCATTTGCGCCTGCGCGTGGCGCCATTTTTTGCAGCGAAAACCCTTCAATCACCGCATCTGGGTACGTATTTTTAATACGGATTAGCATTGCAAACGCGGTTTGCTCCACTTCATTTGCATCGTTAAGGTTAAGGACTACACCACCCACTTCCGATTTTGAAGCAATACTTGGGCTAATTAGTTTTAGTGCCACAGGAAAGCCAAGTTCAATGGCTTGCTCTCTTGCTTCTGTAGGGGTGTAAGCGACCTCTGTTTGAATACATTCAACACCATAGTGGCTCAATACTTGGCTGGCTTGATGGGTCGGTAAATAGCTTTGTTCATCTGTTAAAAACTCAGTAATGAGTGTTTTAGCTGCTACTTTATTTATTTTTGCATCATCTGTGTTCGACTCTGGCGTTTGCGTTAAGTGTTTTTGATTTCGGCGATAGCTAACTAAATGCATAAATGCACCTACAGCACCTTCAGGTGTGCGGTAAGTTGGTATAGCGCTATTAGAGCATACCTTTCTAGCGGCGTAGGAGGCATCTTCTCCCATAAAATTAGTGATCACATAAGGGCGCGCCATTTTAGGAATCGTTTGTAGAGTTTGCACTATTATATCGGCGTAATCTTCACTCGGTGCTAGTGCTGATGGAGTGTGAATTATCAATAGATTTTTAACTTCTTTTGCGCGCAATAAAATATCAAGAGCTTGCTTGTAACGAGCCGGAGCTGAGTCACCAAATATATCAACAGGGTTTGATGTGGTGTCTGATTGTGGGATCACTTTATTGAGTGCTGCGCGGGTTTCATCGCTTAATTGAGTTAACTTGCCAGAGTTTAATATAAGCTCATCAACTGCCATAACGCCTGGGCCGCCACCATTGGTTAAAATTGTAAGTTGCTCTACTTTTAATAATTTTGGGTGCATAGCAAGCGTTTGTGTAGCGGCAAATAGCTCACGTAAATCTTTTACGCGAAGCATACCCGCACGCTGAAATAGTGCATCGTAAACAGCATCTGAACTTTGCTTACCACCGGTGTGAATTTCAGCGGCGAGTGCTCCGGCACTGGTTTTTCCGGTTTTTATAGCAATAACGGGTTTACTAAAAGCAGCAGCTCGCGCTGCAGATATAAACCCGCGAATATCTTCAATATTATCTATGTACAATAAAATGGCTTTGGTTTTAGCGTCGCGGCCTAAAAAGTCGAGCAGTTCATCAAAGTCTATATCTAGGCAATCGCCAACCGAGACAAAATACGAAAAACCAATCTCTTTGTTTTGAGCCCAGTCTAAAATGGTCGAACACACTGCAGCCGATTGCGATACAAAAGCAAGTTTACCCGGGCTTGCAACAGTGTGAGAAAAACTTGCGTTTAAGCCAATATGGGGGATAAGTAAGCCTAAACAGTTTGGTCCAAGCAGCGTAACGTTGTGTGCTTGGGCTGATTCTTTTAATGCTGCTTTTAGCTCATTTGAAAGGCCATCGGCAATGACTATGGCGCTTTTACAACCAAGCTTACCTAACTGTTCAATGATACTTAGTAGAGTGTTTTTGTTGGTACAAATAACAGCAAGATCAGGTACTTTAGGCAATTCGGCTATGCTTGGGTAGGCAAGTACACCATGTACCGCTGTATGGCTTGGCGTAACTGGCATTATTGGCCCATTAAAGCCACCCCGTAACAAATTGCGCATTACTACAAAGCCTGCACGAGTTGACACGTTTGAGGCGCCAATAACCGCCACCGACGAGGGGTTAAAAAACTGGCTAATACGTTTTAGGCTCATAGCGGATCCTTGGCTGATTATATTTTGCGTTATTTATACTCACAATGTACCCTGTTTAGTGTGTTATTTCGAGCGTCTAGGTGCTTATTATTGATATCAATCAAGGAGGTGAACGTGAACAAAACACCCGGTTTTTATATTGTTATAGCAGCAATTTGTTTAAGTATAGGCTTAGTTAGCTTTGGTTTTATTTTAAAAGGAACAGCACTTGACGTAAAAGCGATGGAACGCAGCGTACAAGTTAAAGGATTAGCTGAGCGAGAAGTAAGCGCAGATACCGTAATTTGGCCTTTGCAGTTTAGTGATGCCGACAACAACCTCGAAAAGTTAGTTAGTAGGGTTGAGCAAAAAAATGATGCGGTTATCGCTTTTTTAAAGCTACATGGCTTTGATGATGACGAAATAAGCACAGGTAGTCAGTCAATTATTGATAAGCAAGCCCGCGAATACGCTAACGAAAATCAAAAATTTAGGTATCTAGTACGCTCTAATATTATTGTGTATTCAAGCGCTCCCGATAAAGTACAAAATGCACTGAGTAAAGTAAGTCAATTAGCAAAGCAAAATATTGCAGTCGTACAAGACAGTTACGAAACCAAGGTGGAGTATATATTTACTACTCTTAACGATATAAAACCTGCCATGGTGCAAGAGGCCACAGAGAAAGCCCGAGAAGTGGCGAATAAGTTTGCTAAAGACTCAAATTCAAAACTTGGTAAAATTAAAACGGCGCGACAAGGCCAATTTAGTATTACTAACCGTGACTCAAACACACCTCATATTAAAAAGGTGAGAGTAGTAACAAGCGTAGAATATTACTTAAGTGACTAAATTGCTTTGATTAAATGTGCAATTTGCGCGGTTGAACGCTGCAGGTAAGCTGCACTGAGTAAAATGCTGGTTTCGTTGATGTTTGCCCCTTTTAATATGCTTGCCAGTTGTTGCTTAGCCAATGGGTTTTGTTTTTGTTCTATTTCCATAAGGGCTAGCAGCGCTGAAAATTCATGCTTAACTGGGGTGTTAGGTTTATTTGCATATGCAATATAACAAGCAACGGGCGTGAGGCCGCGTGCATTGGTTTGTGCAAGGGCTTTGACTAAATCATCGTTAGATTCAAATAACATTAAAGAGCGCACGTAGTTAAAAGCCAGCTTTTGAGCATGGGCGTGCTTAAATACATTATGTAGAACATTATTACCTTGGGTATCTTGTGCTAAAAAGCCTTTGTTCTCTTTTAATGCCGGTGTAAAAAACGTTAATGCATCAGTGGTCGTTAATTGGTTTATAAAAGGCGCTGGTGGTGTGTTGGTGGTTAAAATACGTGTTGCCATGTTTTGCATAAAGTCGTATTTAATATCCATACGCAAAGCGGTTTCACAAAGGTGATTAAGCTGTAATGTTTGCTGGGCAGGACTTAACTGTTTAAAGTCGCTATCAAGTTCATCTAGCTGATGCTTAGCAATTCGCGCATTAAGTAACTGTATGCTTAAATCCATTCTATCACTCTACCTCTCAACGTTTTTATTACTATAAGACAAAAAAGGTCGCATAAGCGACCTTTCATATTTAAACAGTTGCTTTCAATTGGTTTTAAGCTTTTTTGCTTGCTACCCATTCGTTCACAAAGTTCTCTAGTACGTTAAGTGGTACAGGTCCATTTTTAAGTACTACATCGTGGAACTGGCGAATATCAAACTTATCACCAAGTTGCTTTTTAGCATCTTCACGCAGTTCTAAAATCTTAAGCATACCTACTTTGTAAGCTGTTGCTTGCGATGGCATTACAATGTGACGCTCAACCATTTTAACACCGTCTGATGTTGCATTAGGCGTGTTATTTACGTAGTAATCAATACCCTCTTGGCGAGTCCACTTCATTGCGTGAATACCGGTATCAACCACTAGACGACATGCGCGCCATAATTCCATTGAAAGGCGACCAAAATCTGAGTAAGGGTCTGAGTACATACCCATTTCTTTAGGGATGAACTCTGAGTATAAGCCCCAACCTTCAATGTATGCCGTATAGCCGCCAAACTTACGGAACTTAGGTACACCTTCAAGCTCTTGCGAGATAGCAATTTGCATGTGATGACCCGGAATACCCTCATGGTACGCTAATGCTTCCATTTGATACGTTGGCATCGCTTCCATGTCGTAAAGGTTTGCGTAGTAAATACCAGGGCGTGACCCATCTGGCGCAGGTTGTTGGTAAAATGCTTTACCTGCTGCTTTTTCACGAAATGCTTCAACGGCTTTAACTTTAAGGTCTGCTTTTGGCTTAACAATAAACAGCTCGTCTAAACGGGTTTTCATGGTATCAATTAGGCCAGTTGCCTCATCTAAATAACGCTGTTTACCTTGTGCGTCATTGGCATAATAAAATTGTTTATCAGTTTTCATAAACTGCATAAACGCTTTTAAATCACCTTTAAAGCCCACTTTATCTTTAATTTCACGCATTTCGTCATGAATACGCTCAACTTCAGCAAGACCAATGGCATGAATCTCTTTAGCCGTTAAATCAGTTGTTGTAGTGCGTTTAAGGGCGTTGTTATAAAACGCTTCACCATCTGGCAATTTCCACGCGCCATCACGATTATCAGCGCGTTTCTCTAGCTGTGCAAGGTAGTTAATTAGCTTAGAGTAAGAAGGCTTAACTGCTGATTTTAGTGCATCAGTTGCATCGCTAATTAAAGCATCTTTTTCATCTTGGCTAACTTCAAGCGCGCTTACTTTACGTTTAAAGTCGGCTAAAAGCGTAGAGTCTTCACCTTTTTCAAACGGCGCACCATGGATGATGTTTTTGCTTGAATCAATAACATGTGGGAACACAAATTTAGGGGCAATAATACCTTTATCAGCACGCGTTTCTAAATCAGTAATTAGTTGATCAAATACTGTAGGTACACCGTTTAAACGTGCAATGTAGTCTTTTGCTTCTTTAACGTTACTAATTGAATGTTGGTTAATTAAAAATGCAGGCACCATAGAGTGAGTACCAAACATTTGGTTAACTGGGTAGTTATGGTAACGCCATTTAAAATCAGCAATTGAGCTTTCTAAGTCTTGTTTTTTTAAGTCGTAACTTACTTTTGTTGCATCATCAAGTAGGTCGCGGTTAATTGCTTTTAGCTCAACTAAATCAGCTTTAGTTTGTGCTAAATCTTTTAATTTTTGCTCTTCGCTGCCGTCATCCCATTTGTCGTAATCTTTTTTAATGCCCATGTAAGTTTGGTACACAGGGCTGCTCATTACGTCGCGGTTAAAGGTATCTTCAAAAAACGCATTGGCTTTGTCTATTTCACTTTGTTGTGATTGAACATTTTGTGCTTTTGCAACCGGTGCGGCCTGTTGAGTTGTTTGCTGGCAACCAGCAATAAGTGCAACGCTTACGGCTGCTGCAATAAAGGTAAGTTTACGCATTGTTTTCCCTTTGTTGTTAGAAACCCATTAGGGCGTATTATATTTATTTACTTGTATTTTTATATTTATCGCGCGTGGTTAAAACCACTACACGAACAATTCTAGCAGGTCATTTAAAAAACGATGACCTTTAACGCTTACTTGCCAGTGGCCGTTTTCTTGTATTAACAATCCTGCGTTTATAGCTTTTGTTAAAGCCGCTTGCTGGCTTTGTAGCGGCTGACTAGTCAGCGAACTGAAGTCTTCAATTGGGCAAGGCTCAACAAGGCGAAAACGATTCATAAAAAATTCAAAGGCTAAATCGTCTTGCTCCACTTCCCAACTCTTGTACATATATGGCTTAATTAAATCCATATAACCGCGAGGGTGTTTAACCTTTTCAGTGCGTGTTATTACACCCGTTTTTGCATCAGTCACTTTACCATGAGCACCACAACCAATACCGAGATAATCGCCAAAACGCCAATAATTCAAGTTATGTTGGCATTGATAACCGGGCTTTGCATATCCTGATATTTCGTATTGAATGTAACCAGCTTGAGCAAGTAACGCTTGGCCTTGCTCTTGAATATCCCATAGGGTTTCATCTTGCGGCAGAGTAGGTGGTTTTGAAGCAAACTGTGTATTTGGCTCAATAGTGAGTTGGTACCACGATATGTGCGGCGGATTCAAAGCAATAATGTGTTTTAAATCGCTCAGTGCATCTTCAAGGCTTTGCCCCGGTAAACCATGCATTAAATCAAGATTAAAAGTATTTAGCCCAGCGTGTTTAGCTTGCTCAGCGGCGTAGTTTGCTTCATCGGCACCATGAATACGGCCAAGCGCTTTTAACTTGTCGTTTTGCATACTTTGCACACCAATAGAAATACGGTTAATGCCGGCTTTAACGTACTCTTTAAAGCGTCCGGTTTCTACGGTGCCAGGATTTGCTTCAAGGGTTATTTCACAGTTATCACTAAGGCCAATCAGGCTATCAACTTCTTTAAGTAAACGAGTGTAAGCATCGCCGGTTAATAAGCTTGGCGTGCCACCACCAATAAAAATACTGTGTATTTTACGCCCTTGCACTAAATGTAAATCAGCTTTTAAATCGTCTATTAAATGTTGAATATATTCAGCTTCAGGTATGTCGCCTTTTTGCCCATGGCTATTAAAGTCGCAGTAAGGGCATTTTTGCACGCACCAAGGTACGTGCACATATAAGCTAAGTGGTGGAAGGTTCACAGGCCGCCTTTGTTTTGAAGCTCTAGTAGTAATTTTTTAAGTGCTTGGCCACGATGGCTCACTGCATTTTTTTGCTCTTTAGTAAGTTCTGCACTGGTACAGTTTTGCTCAGCAACAAAAAATACTGGGTCGTAACCAAAACCACCTTCGCCATTTTGGGTTTGTGTAATTTCGCCTTCCCAACTTGCGCTACAAATAAGTGGGGTAGGGTCATCTGCGTGGCGCATTAATACCAGTACACACCAAAAGCGGGCTTTACGGTTTGGATTGCTACCTAGATCATTAAGTAGTTTATCTATGTTGTCTTGATCGCTTGCGCTCTCACCAGCAAAGCGAGCAGAGTAAACTCCCGGCGCGCCATTTAAGCCATCTACTTCTAGGCCTGAATCATCAGCTATGGCTGGCATACCTGTAATTTTAGCCGCATGGCGGGCTTTTATGATAGCGTTTTCCACAAAGGTGGTGCCGGTTTCGGCTACTTCGCTTACGTTAAAGTCACTTTGTGGCACTACGTTAATGTTAAGTGGGATTAGCATATTTGCCAGCTCATTTACTTTGCCAGGGTTACCTGTAGCAAGTACTAAGGTTTTAGTCATAATATTAATCTACGTAAAATTTTTGCTGAAACTGTAATTTTTGAAACTGGTTACTTTGTTGTATTTCAATTTCAAAACGTAAAATTTCTTCGTTGGTGTAATTTACTTGAGCAAGATAATAAATTGAGTCACCTTCTTTAACTTCTTTAAAAGTTAAGGTTTGTTTATTACCCAGTAAGTTTTTGGCTGTGCCAGTTAACGTGGCTGTTTGTGCTGTTTTATCGGCATCATTTTTTAATATCGAAATGTTTACAACCCCTTTGTAGCCACTGCGCTCAAGGTTGTACGCTTTAGCTATTTTGGGCTGAATAAACGTAGAAGGAAAGGCAATGTAATGTACTTGCCAAGGGCCAAGCTCTTTGTACTGAGCGCCTTGCATTTCTTCACTTTGTGCATTAAATGCAAAGGCTAAACAAGCAATAAAACAAAACTTAATTAAACGATTCATTATGGTGTCCTATATAAAAAAGAGGCCATAAGGCCTCTTTTACTTAAAATTGAGTGCTTAGGCTAAAAAGTCCATAAACAGCATTTGTAAAAACTGAATACCAATAATAAGTACTAATACTGATAAATCTAAACCACCCATTGGCGGAAGAATTTTACGAATAGGTTTAAGCATTGGCTCAGTAAGCTGATGGAAAACCGCTTCAATAGGGTTATAGCCCTGGCTTACCCAGCTCAAAATAGCACGGATAATTAACACCCAAAATACTAAGTTTAAACCTTCTTTTAATACAGTTATTAATGCTTGGAAAAACACCGGCTGCGGTGCCCATGCTCCATAAATAACAAGCATTAGGGTACTAATTTTAGCTACGGCTACAAGGTATGCCAGCAACAATGACGCTAAATCGAGCCCGCCTAGCCCTGGTATAATTTTACGTAGCGGTTTAACGGCAAACGACGTTGCTTTAACTACAAATTGGCTCATTGGGTTGTAAAAGTCGGCTTTTGCCCACTGTAGCCAAAAACGCAGTAGCACCACCATTAAAAATAAATCAAACAGGGTACTGATCAAAAATTGCATGGCATTCATAATGTAACCTTCAATAAAAAGTAATTTTAAAGTTCTTTTTCCATTTGCTCTGCGCGGGCAATACATGCATCCATCGCGTCGCTAACAGTTTGTGTTAAGCCTTCGCCTTTTAAATGCTCAACTGCGGCATGTGTAGTACCGCCTTTAGATGTTACATTCGAGCGCAATTGCGAAATAGTAATATCTGGTTGGCTAAGTGCCATTTCTGCCGCGCCAAGCGCTGTCTGTTGTACTAAGCGACGGGCATCTTCATCGTTAAAACCAAGTGCTTTAGCTTTTTCTTCAATGGCTTCCATAAATAAGAAAAAGTAAGCAGGAGATGAGCCAGTCACAGCAATAATATCGTTAATTTGCGACTCTTGCTCAACCCATACTGCAATACCGGTACATTCAAATACTTGTTGTACAAACGCGTGTTCATCGGCTGTTTCGTTTGCGCCAAATAAACCCGATACACCACGGCTAAGCAGCGATGGGGTATTTGGCATACAACGTACCATTTTAACGTCTTGGCCTAGCATTTCACGTAAACGCTTAACGGTTAGACCTGCGGCAACCGATATAAATAATTTATCACTAAAGTCTACGCCTGACTCTTGAAACGATTTACATAAATCGCCCATCATTTGAGGCTTAACAGATAATACAATGACGTCAGCATCGCGTAGGGCTTCGTTATTGTCACTGGTGGTTTTCACCTTGAAATCGTCTGCTACCTTTGCAAGCTTTTCTTGGTTGCGGTTTGTAGCAATGATGTTGTTTGCGTTAAAACCGTTTTTTACCATGCCACCAATAATGGCATAGCTCATGTTACCTGTGCCTATAAATGCGATTGTTTTATCTGACATATGTCTGTTATCACCTTTTAAGTTCGAGTTCCAAAAATATCTGTGCCGATCCTCACCATGGTCGAACCTGCACTTATGGCAGCTTCAACATCTCCACTCATACCCATCGACAACGTATCTATATGAGGATATTGGGCCTTTAGTTTATCAAAGCAAGTTTGTAATTGCTCAAAAGATTGAATTTGCTCAGCAGGATCGTCACTTTTAGCCGGAATTGCCATTAAACCACGCAAAGTTAACTGCTCACATTGACTAATAAATTCTGCAAGTTCAGGTATTTGATCAACGCTACAGCCCGACTTAGCCTCTTCTGTACTTATGTTTACTTGAATAAGCACATTTAAAGGGGGCAGAGCAGCGGGGCGCTGGGTGTTTAACCGTTTAGCTATTTTTATGCGATCAACACTTTGCACCCAGTCAAAATGCTGTGCAACAAGCGCGCTTTTATTTGATTGAATAGGGCCAATAAAATGCCACGTGATGTCGCTTAATGCACTTAATTGAGCTATTTTATCTACAGCCTCTTGAACATAAGACTCGCCAAATTGGCGTTGGCCATGCTCGTAAGCTGCAGCTATATCTGTACTAGGTTTTGTTTTTGAAACAGCGAGTAAAGTTATTTCGCTGCTATTTCGTTGTGCATTTTTTGCCGCATTTGCAATTCTAGCGTAGGCGGATGTGAGTCGTTCTGCTATTGTAACCATATATTTATCAGTTAGTTGTGGAGTCATAAATGGATATTACCGAATTATTGGCGTTTAGTGTGCAACACAAAGCATCCGATTTACATTTATCGTCGGGTGTTTCACCTATGATACGCGTAGATGGTGATGTTCGCCGTATTAATATACCAGCACTTGAAGACAAAGACGTAAACAGTCTGGTTTACGACATTATGAACGATAATCAGCGTAAGGACTACGAACAAAATCTTGAAGTGGATTTTTCGTTTGAAGTACCTAACCTTGCACGCTTTCGTGTGAACGCATTTAACTCTAATCGCGGGCCTGCAGCAGTGTTTCGTACCATCCCAAGTGAGGTGCTAACACTTGATGATTTAGGCGCTCCTGATATCTTTAAAACAATTTCAGATACTCCTCGAGGGCTTGTACTGGTTACAGGGCCTACGGGTTCAGGTAAATCAACAACGCTTGCAGCTATGGTCGATTACATAAATCAAAACAAACATCACCATATTCTGACTATAGAAGACCCTATCGAATTTGTTCACGACAATAAACTCAGCCTTATTAATCAACGTGAAGTGCACCGCGATACTCATAGCTTTTCAAATGCCCTTAGAAGTGCACTGCGTGAAGACCCTGATGTAATTTTGGTTGGTGAGCTTCGTGATTTAGAAACAATTCGCTTAGCAATGACTGCTGCCGAAACTGGCCACTTAGTGTTTGGCACGCTTCATACAACCTCTGCGCCAAAAACTATTGACCGTATTATTGATGTGTTCCCAGGTGAAGAAAAGGCGATGGTACGCTCAATGCTCTCTGAGTCATTACGTGCGGTAATTTCGCAAACGTTACTTAAAAAAATTGGTGGCGGGCGAATAGCCGCTCACGAAATTATGATTGGTGTACCCGCAATTCGTAACTTAATCCGTGAAGATAAAATTGCGCAAATGTATTCATCAATTCAAACAGGTGCATCGCACGGTATGCAAACAATGGATCAATGTTTAACAAATTTAGTAAACCACGGGCTGGTTACAAATAAAGCCGCGCAAGAAAAAGCGCAAGATAAAACACAGTTTGGCGGTTAAGGAATCATCATGAATTTATCTTTAAACCACTTTTTACTCATTATGATTGAGAAAAAAGGCTCTGATTTATTTGTATCGAGTCAATTGCCCGTTAGCGCCAAAATTAATGGTGAGTTAATCGCACTAAGTGACGATAAACTTACCGACGAACAAGCTTTAGAGCTTGTTGAGTCAGCAATGAGCGAAAAGCAAAAAAATGAGTTTCATACCACCAAAGAGTGTAACTTTGCGATAGCAACAGACGAAGGGCGTTTTCGTATATCTGCTTTTTGGCAGCGTGATAGAGCGGGTATGGTTATTCGTCGTATTGTGACGCAAATACCTGACGTTAGTGAGCTTGGACTACCTTCTACACTAACTGATGTAATTATGTCGAAGCGTGGCTTAGTGCTGTTTGTAGGTGGTACAGGTACTGGTAAATCAACGTCATTAGCTGCACTAATTGGCTACAGAAACCGTAATCAACGCGGTCATATACTTACGATTGAAGATCCGATTGAATTTGTGCATGAGCATCGTAAGAGCATAATAACACAACGTGAAGTAGGGCTTGATACCGAAAGTTTTGAATCGGCGCTTAAAAGCTCGTTGCGACAAGCTCCCGATGTAATATTAATTGGTGAAATACGTTCGCAAGAAACCATGGAGTATGCGCTTAGTTTTGCTGAAACCGGTCATTTATGTGTTGCTACATTGCACGCTAACAATGCAAACCAAGCGATTGACCGTATTATGCATTTAGTACCAAAAGAAAAACACGACAAGCTTAAGTACGACTTAGCACTTAATTTACGCGCTATAGTTGCTCAGCAGCTTGTACCTACCTCAGATGGTGAGAGCCGTGTAGCTGCGATAGAAATTTTACTTAATTCACCTATGGTGGCCGAGTTAATCAAAAGCGGCGACATTGGCGGCATTAAAGAGGCAATGGCTAAATCTAAAGAAATGGGGATGCAAACCTTCGACCAAGCTTTATTTGAGCTTTATAGACAGCAGCGTATTAATTACGCCGATGCACTACATCATGCTGATTCGCCAAATGATCTACGCTTAATGATTAAGCTACGTAATAACGAGCAGCAAGGCGCAGGCTTTTTGCAAGGCGTTACTATTGATGGCCTTGATGATAAAGATAAAAGCTAATGACTAATAGTTACAAAAAAAGCGCCAATTGGCGCTTTTTATTTGCTTATTAATCCCTTAATTAAGTGAATTGGTATAAAATCGTTCTTATTCGCCGTAGCTGGCTTCAAAAAAGCTTTCTAAAATAATAACCGCAGACATATTATCTACATTACCTTTGCCTAAGTTTTTATAGCCGCCGTGTTCAAACAAGCGCGCCTTTGCATCGGCTGTTGTTAAGCGCTCATCTTGTGTTTGCACAGGAATGCCATAATGGTTATGCAGTCTATTAGCAAACTTCTTAGCTTTAAATGTTACCTCTTGAGAGGTGCCATCCATATTAAGAGGTAAACCTACCACCATTAAATCTGGTTGCCACTCTTTAACTTGTACAGCGATATGGTCCCAATTAGGGATACCGTCTTGTGCTTTTACAGCTTTAAGGCTTGATGCGCTGCCTGTAAGCTCTTGACCAATAGCTATCCCAATACTTTTAGTGCCAAAGTCAAAGCCCATTACAGTGCGTTCACCTTGCGGTTTAAGCGTTTTTTTTGTCATGTGTTTCCTGTTTTAGGTTTTATTTTGGCCTGTGTGTCTTACAAGGTTAAATTTTTAGTAAATATTTGGTATTTAGTTAAGGTACAGCCTATGTAGTGAGGTTGCTCATCATAAATGGGTAATAACGTAGAGTAAATGCCAAATATGTGCTTCTCGAAGCTTAAAAATATTTAAATCTAAAAGCTCAAAAAACCCTAATTCCATGAGCTAAGTTATTAATAATTAACTCATGGAAATAAGGTGGTTTTATGCGTGGCCTGCTTCTGGGCTAAGTTGGCTAATATCAAAGCCCAACATAGACACTGCTTTTTCCCAGCGCTTTTCAACAGGTGTATCAAAAATGATCTTTGGATCTGCTTTAATGATCAACCAACTGTTATCTAAAAGCTCTTGCTCAAGTTGTCCTTGCTCCCAGCCCGAATAACCCAGCGTAATAATGAATTGATCAGGTGCGTGAACGGTGGTTAAACTTGCCAGAACATCTTTAGATGTGGTGATCATGATATCGCTGCTAAGCTTTTGACTCGCAGAATATCCAGGTTTTGGAGAGTGCAAAACAAAACCTCGGTCGGTTTTAACCGGCCCACCCGCAAACACACTTACTTGAGCTGCATTTTGCGTTTTGTCGTTATCAATTTCTATTTTATCTAAAAGCTCACCAACAGTAACATTAATAGGTTGGTTTATTACCAAGCCCATAGCCCCATCTTCATTGTGCTCGCAAATATACGTAACGGCACGTTTAAAAAAAGGGTCTTGCATCGACGGCATAGCGATTAAAAAATGATTTTCTAATGATTGCATAGATTTCGCCCTTTAGTTAATGGATATTAGTTGAGCTTTTAGTATGGCATAGTTCTATAAATTGAACATAAAAAGCGCATTAATTGTATGAAATTATTAAATTAATACGCTTTTAAATGGTATTTATTTTGTAAGTTTACGCTCAATGGCATCAAACAAAATACCGGTGATAGAAATATCATACGCGGCTTCAATTTCACGTACACATGTTGGTGCTGTTACATTTATTTCAGTTAATTTATCGCCAATAATATCTAAGCCTACAAATACTAAGCCTTTTTCTTTAAGCGTTGGCGCTATAGCTTGTGCTATTTTTAAATCGGACTCGCTAAGAGGGCGAGCTTCACCTCTACCGCCAGCTGCTAAGTTACCGCGTGTTTCGCCATTTTGAGGAATACGCGCTAAACAATACGGAATGACCTCGCCATCAACAACCAATACGCGCTTGTCGCCTTGTTTGATCTCTGGCACATAATTTTGCACCATCGCAAAGCGGCTGCCGTGTTCGGTTAGCGTTTCGCAAATTACACCAATGTTTGCATCGTCTTCTTTGATACGAAAAATTGATGCGCCACCCATACCATCAAGCGGCTTTAAAATAATGTCTTTATGCTCGGCTAAAAACTCACGAATTTGCTTTTGACTACGTGTTACTAGCGTGTCTGGCGTATGTTCGCTAAACCAAGCTGTAAATAGCTTTTCGTTAGCATCACGAAGACTTTGTGGCTTATTAATGATAAGCGTGCCTTCTTGCTCTGCACGTTCAAGTATATAGGTTGCGTAAATGTATTCAGTATCGAATGGTGGATCTTTACGCATTAAAATAACGTCTAGGTCAGCAAGAGCAATAGTGGCTTTTTCTTCTAGCTCATACCATTTTTCGGTGTTGTTAAATACTTGAGCTTTAGACGCCGTTGCATACGATTTACCTTTACGAAGAGATAGGTCATCCATCTCCATGTAGTAAATTTCGTAGCCGCGCTCTTGCGCTTGCATCATCATTGCAAAACCGGTGTCTTTTTTAATGTTAAATCCGCTAATAGGATCTGAAATAATACCTAACTTAATTGCCATGCGCTGTGCCTTACTATAAATATTAATGTTTATATGAGGGTACTTTTAGTTATTTCAATTAGCTAAATCGCCAAATTGTAACTGTAATGCACTTAAGACCGTTAAAGCGGCGGTTTCCGTTCGTAAAACACGCGGGCCTAAGCGAATATCTACAAAATCCTGTTGTTTAGTTTGCGCCATTTCTTCATCGGTAAAACCGCCTTCTGGGCCTACTAAAAAGCGCACACCATCTTTAGGTACTGTAATGGTTTTAATACTGTGCTCAGCACGAGGGTGCAAAGTCAGTTTTATTGCCTGCGTTTGCTGATCTAGCCACTGTTTTAAATCAACGGGAGGGTGAACAACCGGTACAAAGTTACGCCCAGATTGTTCGGCTGCAGCAATTGCAATTTTTTGCCATTGCTGATGTTTTTTCTCTAAGCGATCGCCACTGAGTTTAACGCCGCAGCGTTGGCTAAAAAGGGGGGTGATTTCAGTTATGCCAAGCTCTACAGATTTTTGAATGGTAAAATCCATCTTATCGCCACGGGATACACATTGCCCTAAATGAATTTTAAGAGGTGATTCTACGTCATGAGGATTTAGCTCAAGTGGCATTACAATCACTGTTTTTTTAGTTACCTCAATTATTTCACTAAGGTACTCGCCACCTTCGCCATTAAAAATAGACACATGCTCGCCTACTTTCATACGCAGTACACGGCCAATGTGCCCAGCAGCGTCATCATCTAAAGTTACAGGGGTGTTTAAGGCAATATCCGATGCCTGATAAATATGAGGAACTCGCATGGTGTGTTACTTACTTATTAGCGAAAAATATATACCGCTATGGTAAGTAAGCACGAAGCTAGGTGCAATTATTTATTTTTATTATGTAGTTCAGCTTGGCAGATAAGCTCTTGTGTACTGTGAGCTATATCGTGATCTGCAATTAAAGGCTCGGTTAGCGTGTCATCGGTAATTCGGCTCAATGTGTATTCTGTATCATCGAGATTTATTAAAAATCGGTTTTCGTTTAATGAATTATAAATTGAGCGCTGTTGATCACTTGCCAGTAAGTAATCGGCGCTATTAAAAAGAACGCCATGAATACTGTGATGATCCGCTAAATAATGGCTAAGTTCAGCAACGCTTATCTCGTTTTCAAGGTCGCAATAACAATAATCTTTAATTTGCTCATCAAACATCATTTTTACTAGCTGGCGTGTATTACTGCCCACAGCTATAAGTTCACAAGGTGTGGTGCTTTTATTATTGTTTTTGTTGTACTGTGCAAACGCACGACTAAATTCGTTATCTATGTCGATTAGCAAATAGTTTGTTACTTGCACTGGCAGGGGCCTCGTTGCATTTAAGCAAAGTGATTACCACCTTTACTTAAATGCATAAGTGCTAGTAAAGGAGGGCGTTAAATAGAAAACATGCTTATAAGTAAATAGCCTATAGCACAAAAAACAGCAAACTCTATACATGCAATCCCAATGTTATCTTGGTGATCAACTTCAAGAGCGGTATCAATATTTGGTAAAGATATAACTTTTATTACATAAGTTAAACAATAAAGTAACAACCACATTACACCGCAATGCATTACCAGTGTAAATATATTTTCTACCATTTTGCCATTTTGGAATGCTGCGCTTGATAAACCAGCATAAACTGCAAGTGCTAAACCAATTGATTTACCAGCGTATCTTATACCTATTGAGGTGTTTTCTAGATTAAAGTTACTTTGTAATGAGGCACCTTGGTTAGCTTTAGCAAAGCGACGCTCACGTATTTTGCTATCAAGGGCAAACATCCCTTGTAGAGTGAAAAAGCTAACAAAAGCAATGAGTAAGTTACTAAACCCTTGAGTGTGAGTCCATGTATATAAGCCAAGCGCAATGATACAGTTAGCTATTAACATGCCTGAATCAACTAAAGCGGCGCATACATTTTGTTTTAATATAGCTGCTTCTTCATTAAATCTGTGCAATATCCATTTTCTGTGGATTAAATGACCAACCTTAATAAATGTAAATAATAAAACAATTAAAATAACTACTTTTAATGGGTTTGACTGTGCGGTACTTACGCTTATTTCGTCAAATAAAAAGGCCATAGTTGCTATAACTACTGATATTTCTGATGCAAAACTAATTCCCATGGCAAAGTTATCGTGCTGTGCTAACTCTTCTTTAAGCGCTTGTTTTGCCTTAAGTTGAGTTACCGTTCGTAAACCAAAAATAGTTATGCAAATAACCGCAAAACTAATGGCAATCGCAATAAAACTAGTGTTAGATAAAGACAAATATGACATGGTGATCCTAATTAAGTTAACCTTTCTAGGTTTTAGTCATTCTAGTACGGTTATTGATGATATAAAAGAGAGGATCGATGAGTAATCTTAAGCAACTTCCTATTCAATTACAAAAACTTGGCTTAGAGCGCTTCGAACAGCTATATCCGCAGCAAAGCGATGAAAGTGAAGTTGTACGATTACTCGCATTGAGCGACTTTGCTTGGCGCTCTTTAGAGTCTCAGCCCGATTTAAAAGATTGGCTTTTGTGCAAAGACGAAATACAAAATAGACATGTCACATCTCCCTTTGATGGCCTAGAGCTTACTAATATAGATGAAGCAAAGTGCAATCAAATTTTACGAAAGTACCGCGAAAAGTACTGGCTTAAAGTTGCATACCTCGATCTTTGTTGCGCTAACCCAATTGCAGATAGCATAAACTACATTAGCCAATTGGCCGATATGCTAATAAATAGTGCTAACCAATGGGCGCATGCACAGGTTGCAAAAGTAAATGGCGAACCCCTTGATGAGCAAAACTATTCAATGCCATTAATGGTATTAGGAATGGGAAAGCTTGGTGGTAAAGAGCTAAATTACTCATCAGATATAGATTTAATTTTTGCTTACCCTCGCAGTACAAAAACACAAGGGGGACGACGAAGCCTAGAAGCTCAAGTGTTTTATACAAAAGTGGCGCAAAAGCTTATTGCAGCGCTTAACCAAGTAACAGGTGATGGGCAAGTATTTAGAGTTGATATGCGATTACGTCCATTTGGTGAAAGCGGCCCTTTAGTTATGAGCTTTAACGCTATTGAGGATTACTACCAAGAGCAAGGGCGCGATTGGGAACGCTACGCCATGTTAAAAGGGCGCTTAATTGGCACACCTAATAAATACTGGGATGAGTTTATTAAGCTGTTAAAGCCGTTTGTTTATCGTCGCTATATTGATTTTTCGGTGATCGAATCACTGCGTAAAATGAAGTTAATGATTGCTCAAGAGGTACGCCGTAAAGGCCTTACTAATAATATTAAACTAGGTGCCGGCGGTATTCGAGAAGTTGAATTTATTGTGCAAGCACTGCAAATGGTTAGAGGTGGGCGAGAAGCTAATTTACAAACGCAATCTCTACTCAAAGCATTAAATGAGCTATCACTTAGCCAAGTTATTGACGAGCAAGAAGCTTTAGAGCTTAAAAGCAATTACCTTTATTTACGTAAAGTTGAGCAGTACCTGCAAATATTTGACGACCAACAAACACAAACCTTACCAGATGATGAGCTAAATCAGCAGCGCTTAAATTTATTATTAGAACAAGAAAACTTCAGCGCTACATTAAGCACGATTGAAAAAGTTATGAAGCAAGTTAATAGCGAATTTTCGCTAGTAATTGGCGAGGAAACCGTACCACTAGATACCTGTGAAGGCGCTTTTATTAGTGCGTGGGATCATGGTGATGTGAGCTTTTTAAAAGACGAAAGAGAAGAGTGGCAAACGCCCCTGAATGACTTTAAATTAAGACTTTCAAAAGTAAATATTGGTAATCGAGGTCGCGAAATTCTTGATAAGTTGATGCCTGTACTGCTAAATCAACTCAATGATTTTAATGCCAGCGCAGCTGCATTTACAATGGTTTGCCAAATATTAAATAAAATAATATCGCGTACAGCCTACCTAGAACTGCTTTACGAAAACCAAGGCGCGTTAAAGCAACTGGTATTATTGTGCTGCCATAGTAAATGGATAGGTGAGCATATTTCTCGATATCCTATTTTGCTAGATGAATTAATCGATCCCGCAGTACTTTATAAACCAACGCCTCTGAGTGCATATAAAGACGAGATAAGACAATATTTTTTACGTATTGAGCATGACGACCTAGAGCTACAAATGGAATCGCTTAGGCAGTTTAAGCAAACTCATCAGCTACGTATTGCAGCTGCCGATGCAACCGGCGTTATTGATGTGATGAAGGTTAGCGATCACCTTACAGCACTTGCTGAGGCGATCGTCGATCAATCAGTAAATATTGCGTGGCACAATACTGTTAGGCGCTTTGGTATGCCCCCCGGTACTGATGACGAGCATAAAGGCTTTGCTGTTATAGCCTACGGAAAAACAGGCGGTTTTGAAGTTGGATATGACTCAGACCTTGATTTGGTGTTTGTACACAACCATGACGGCTCAAGCCAAACGAATGGCGATAAGCCAATAGCCTCTCGCCAATTTTATTTAAAGCTCGCACAGCGCCTAATGCATTTATTTAATACTCGTACTGCATCGGGTATTTTATATGAGCTAGATACGCGTCTACGCCCAGAGGGCGCATCTGGTTTATTAGCTATTAATTTAGAAAGCTTTAATCATTATCAGCAAACGCAAGCATGGACGTGGGAGCATCAAGCACTCGTCCGCGCTCGGCTAATATTAGGTCAAGATGAGTTAGTTGAACGTTTTGCACAAATACGTAAAGAAATATTATGCCAACCACGAGATGCCGACACACTTAAAGCTGATGTAATTAAAATGCGCGAAAAAATGCGTGAACACTTAGCGAAAGGAAACACACAGCAGTTTGATTTAAAACAAGATGTTGGTGGTATGGCAGATATTGAGTTTATAACCCAATATTTAGTACTTAAACACGCTAATGAATTTGAGAATCTAACAGTTTACTCAGACAACGTTAGAATTTTAAGTGATGCCGCTAAGCTTGGCTGTATTAGCAAAGAGCAAAAGCAGCAGCTAATTCAAGCCTATATTGATTATCGCTCACGCTACCATGTGTTGAGTTTAGATCAGCAGGGGCGTTTAGTTTTGAGGGAGCAGTTTGAGCAAGATATTATTAATATTACGCAAATTTGGAATAGCGTATTTGAGCTAGGTTAAAGTAAATTGCTAAAGTTTTATAATACAGGCAGTTAAACTTTTAGTTTTAAGCAGTTACTTCGGACAAATTCAGAAGGGAGCTCGGTAATAACCGCAGCTCTTTGCTTGTAGCAAAAGTAAGTATAAACCTCGTATTCAAAATCATCATTAATTGCTCTGCCTACTTGGTACAGCGCCGATGTGAAGTTACTATCTACCCTAAAGTGATCCTTTACCACGTAATCTTTACTTAAGTACCAATACAGTTCAACCCCTTCAGTTTTTGCATATTCTTTAAGTACATCTTTAAGTGTTGAGCCATTTTCAAAACGCCTTGGTTCAACCTTTCCAGACCAACTAGCCGGCATAGGATCAACAATACGTGCACGCTCAGCAAGTACTCTATCAAGGCTTTGTTGAGGGGTTTTAAGCTGTAAAACAAACTGATCACGCTCTTTATTACTTTTTACTTGATTGCGAATAGATGAATAAAAGCGAGATAACCCTTCGGCAGCAGCATTTTTAGATTGTTTTATATCAAGTACCGGGCCATCGCCGAGTAAAAAATACCCCGCAAGTGCAACTAGTACCACAGCAAATGATAAATGTTTAATCCAAAACCACATTATAACTACTCACTTTATTTATGACTTTATCACGCTCTAATGTAGAGGCTTACTTTTCAAAGTTCAGGTTACCTATATTGTTATACCACTACTTTTTATAAAATGAAGGGGTATTTTTATCAGGCCTTGTTTTAAAACGTCGATGAAGCCACATGTACTGAGCTGGTGCAGTATTAATAGCTTGCTCTACGCGCTGGTTAACGCGTGTTACATCAGCTTTATCATCACCGCTTGGGAAGTTTTCAAGCTCAGGAATAATCTCTAAATGGTATTTTCCATTATCATCTCTGTGGCTTATTAAGCTCATTGTTTCGCAATTTTTGCTACCAGCAAACATCAGCGTCCCGGTGGTGGTTGCTGTGTCGGGTACGGCGTAAAAAGGCACAAACTCGCAGCGGTTACGGCCGTAGTCTTGATCTGGTAAGTAATAACATACTTTTTTGTTTTTTAAAGATTTCAACAAGCCTTTAACGTCTTTTCGGCCAATCAGGTATTCGTTAGAGCGAAGACGGCCATTAGTTGTAAAATATTCCATTAGAGGGTTGTTATGCGGGCGATAAAAGCCAAGCCCTTGGCACTTTAACCCCATCACGCGACTGGTCATTTCAAGGTGTAAAAAGTGAGGAACAAGCAATAAAACACCTTTGCCAGAAGCTTGTACGCGCTCAAAATGTTCAAGCCCTTTAATTGAGCCATAGACATTTTTTACACGCCACTGCGGCCACCACCATGCCATGCCTGTTTCTACCATGGCGATACCGGTGTTTTCCATATTTTTTAACACTAATTTTTTTTGTTCGGCTTCACTCATATCAGGAAAGCAAAGCTTAATGTTTACCTCCGCTATATGGCGGCGACGCTTCATAAATTTATGGACTAAGCGCCCTAGTAATTTACCTAATCCGAGTTGAAGTTTTTGTGGTAACCAAGAGATCACGTATAAAAATAAAACGCCTATCCATGTTAGCCAATAGCGAGGGCCTAAAAATGATATTTTAAAAGGAGATGAGGTGACCACAAAAAAATCTCTAAAAATAAAAACGCTAGTTTAACGCTAAGCGTAATAAAATACAAAAAGCCAGCAGGTGCTGGCTTTGTAACGAATTAAGTAAGATTAAGTACTAAATTAAACCGATTTTAAACCTTGGTTTATGGCGACTAAATCTTCACTTGTAAGCGTACCTGCTGCTTGTTTTAAACGCAGAGTAGAAAGTACGTAGCGGTAACGCACATCAGCTAGGTTACGTTTAGCATCGTATAAGTTTTGTGTGCTAACAAGTACGTCAACAATAGTACGAGTACCTACTTCAAAACCAGCTTCAGTTGCTTTAAGTGCACTTTGTGCCGATACAACAGCTTGTTCAAGTGCTTTGTATGTTGCAATATCTGAAACAACTTGGTTGTAAGAAGTAATGACAGTACGTGTAACTGCACGGTAGTTTGTTTCGTAATCTTGGCTTGCACCTACATAAAAAGCACGGGCTTGTTTAGTTGCTGCAACCGTTGCGCCACCTGAATATAAAGGCACGCTAAAGTTAAGTGCTACAGAGCTTGAATCTGATCGAGGTTGCTCGTCAAAGTTAGCCCCATTTACTTCAGTATCAGTGAGTGAATCACCGTAGCTTGCACTAAGTGTTAACTTTGGATAATGACCCGCTTTAGCAAGTACAATTTGATCTTTTGCTATATCAACTGTGACTTTAGCCACTTGTAAGTTAATATTATTTTCTTCAGCTATTTTTACAAAATCACTAGATTGTTTAGCTGGCTTAGTCGTTGAAAACGTTTCAGTGTTTAAAAAATCTAACTTAGCATGGTATTTACCAGTGATTTCACGAAGCTCTTCACGTGCGGTCTCTACAGCATTACTTGCAATGATCTCTTGCGCTACTGAGTTATCAAACTGTGCTTGCGCTTCATGTACATCGGTAATTGCTGTTAAACCTACCGCGTAACGTTGCTTGGTCTGTTCAAGCTGACGTTCAATGGCGCGTTTTTCTGCTTGAACAAATTCAAGGTTATCAATTGCGCTTAATACGTTAAAATAGCCTTCAGCAACGCGTACAATTAAGTTTTGCTTAGCTGCATCGTACTGACCATTTGCTTGAAGTGCTTGTTTTTCTGCAATGTCTAACGTGTTCCATGCACCTAAATCAAACAGAGTTTGGCTTAAGCTAACGCCTCGGCTGAAATCATCTGTTTCAGACTCAACTTTAACTTGATTAGATAAGTCGCCAATACTTTGAAAAGACGTTGAGTCACTTTTTGTATAGCTCGCAGTTAAACCAATTTGAGGTAGCAATGCACTCATTGCCAAGTCGCTTTGATAAGATTGTGCATCGGCTTGGGCTTTTGCTTTTAAAACAGTAGGATCGTTTGCTGTAGCAATCTCAAAAACTTGTAGTAAATCTTCCGCGTTGGCTGCTGTAGCGCCTAATGCGCATGATAAACTAACCAGCGCCGCAAGGATGTTCTTTTTCATGTTAGGTTCAGTCCTTAGACAATTTTTGTACTAAAAGCATGTTAACCTGTTTTACTTCATAACTAAAAAAAAAATTAGTAAAACAGTATGTTCAAGTGTAACAGAATATATTAACGCATTTTAACCGTTTAGATAAGCAGGAAGTAAAAGCATGACGAGTAAAAACTTGGTAAAATTCACTCATAAAGACGTTAGTGTTAAGCCAGTTAAAAGCCTTTATAAGGGTTTTTTTCAGGTCGATTTATACCAATTTGAGCATGCGCTATTTGCAGGTGGAACATCTAACGTTATTAGCCGCGAAATATTAGAACGTGGCGATGCCATTGCAGTACTTCCGTACGATCCGGTATCAGATACTGTGCTTTTAATTGAGCAAATACGTATAGGTGCAATTAAGAGCAAACACTCACCGTGGCTGCTAGAATGTATAGCTGGCATGACCGATGGCAGCACGGATTACGAGTCGGTAGTAAAAAAAGAAGCATTTGAAGAAGCGGGGCTTGAGTTAAACGAACTTGAGTTTATGTTGTCGTACTTATCTAGCCCAGGTGGTACTACAGAGCGCTTACATTTGTATTTAGCACGTGCCGATTTAAGCCAAGTGCAAACAGGTGTCTATGGCCTTGAAAGCGAAGGCGAAGATATCAAAACTCACGTTTTAAGTGTTGATGATGCGCTTACGCGCCTCAATAATGGTGAGATGGACAATGCTGCAACAGTTATATGTATGCAGTGGCTTGCGCTTAATCGCGATAAAATGGCCAAAAAGTGGGCATAACTTTAATTTAACCTGATATAGGGTTAACAACATAATGGCGGTACTTTGACAGCACTATTAGCAACAAAGCGATATATTCAAAGCCTCCCAAAGTATTTAACACTTTGCGAGCATAACTACCTGCGACTATTAAAGTTGTTACCAAGCGAGCGGGATATTGGAAGCACCCGCGAAATTAAATTAGGTAACAGCGAGTTTGTTATTAAAGTAGACGATAGCGCAAAGTACACTACGGATATTTCAATCAAACAGCTAACAGGGATGGTTAAAGGCATTGCTCCACTTTATTTAACGCTAAGGTTGTATCAGGATGCTAAAGTGGCTGAAATTATTCATCACGATTACCATCAGCGTATAAAACCTTCTTACGGTTACCCTAACCCTAAAATGCATCAAAAAGATGAAAAATATCAGCTTAATGCTTTTTTATATGACTGGTTAGTAGCCTGTGTTGAACGCGGGCAAGCAACTTTAAACTGGGATGTAAATAATGGCTTGGTTTGATGAGGCATATAGTTTTGATAAATCATCTTTAAACATAGCTCATATTACCGACAGTCACCTATTTGCAGATAAAAGTGGTGAGTATTTTAATGTAAATACAGCAAAACACTTTGAAAAGTCACTAGCGCACATAGCAAAGCATAAGCCCGACTGTGTTATTTTTGGGGGGGATTTAACACAAGATCATAGCTTTGAATCGTACTTATTATTTAGCAATCTTATAAATCAAAGCGTGCTTACTTGCCCAGTATTTTGGGTACCGGGTAATCATGACGAGTTGGCAATGCTAAATCGTATTAGTGGCGCTCAAATAAGTGCAGCTAAACGCATTACAGCCAATGGGTTTGATTTATTACTTATAAACTCTAAAGGTCCAACGCCTGCTGGTTGGGTTACAAGTAATCATTTAGATGAAATAACACAATGTTTAGTGAGCTCTAGTAAAAGCAATGTCATGTTTTGCCATCATAATCCGTTACCTATTAATGGCTACCTTGATAAACACATGTTAGAAAATGGCCCCCAGCTATTAAATATTTTAGTTAATAGTAATAACGTCGCTGCTCTTTTTCATGGCCATGTACACAACGAGTATACGCAAAGTTTTAGGGAATTAGCGGTATATGCAACGCCAGCAAGCTCTGTGCAGTTTGTAAAAAACACAGCAAATTGGCAGCAAAAAAATACAGGGCCCGCATACAGAATGTTAAACATTAGCAGCGTTCAAGGTGAGTTAAATGTTAAAACGGACGTGGTATGGCTAAGCGAGTAATCTATATTCACGGTTTTAATAGCTCACAAAAATCATATAAAGCTGTGAGGTTTGGCGAGCTTATGGCAAACTATGACGTTGATTATTGTGTGCCGTGCTTAAACCACGAGCCCTTACGAGCCATCATTGAGCTTGAGCAATTACTAACGCCTAATACCGTTTTATTAGGTAGCTCGTTAGGTGGTTTTTTTGCCACGTATTTATCGCAGCGTTATCAAATTCCTGCAGTGGTTATTAATCCCGCGGTCGCACCCTATAATTTATTGCAGTCGTTACTTGGGCCTAACTATAATCCGTATCAAGATTATCATTATGAGCTAAATAACAGCCATATAGAGGCGCTAAAACTACTGACTGTAGATAAGCTAACGCACCCTGAACTACTGTATTTGTTACAGCAAACAGGCGATGAAGTGTTGAACTATCAACACGCAGTAAAATATTATTCGCAATGCAAGCAATGGATAGAATTTGGTGGCGATCATAGCTACGTTGAGTTTGAACGCACCTTTGCAAGTATTGTAGATTTTCTAAAAATCACGTAAAACTAGTTAACTTAGCGCACATAAAAATAAAACTAGTAAAACAAATTAAAGCCTTAGCGGATATAAAGATAAAAACTATGAGCGAGCAAAACTATAACGCCGAAGCCATTGAAGTCCTCAATGGATTAGACCCGGTAAAAAGACGCCCAGGGATGTACACCGACACCGTACGCCCAAATCATTTAGGCCAAGAGGTCATCGATAACAGTGTCGATGAAGCCATGGCTGGCCATGCCACTAAAATTGACGTGATTTTACATGAAGATAACTCACTTGAAGTAAGTGATGATGGCCGTGGTATGCCTATTGATATTCACCCAGAAGAAGGTATTCCTGGGGTTGAGCTTATTTTTACTAAACTGCACGCTGGTGGTAAGTTTTCAAATAAAAACTATCAATTTTCAGGTGGTTTACACGGGGTAGGTATTTCTGTTGTAAATGCGCTTTCTACCCGTGTCGAAGTCATTGTAAGGCGTGACGCCCAGCAATATAAAATGGCGTTTGAAAATGGCGACAAAGTAGAAAACCTCAACGTAATTGGTACTGTTGGTAAACGCAATACAGGTACTACCGTTCGTTTTTGGCCCGATGCCAGCTATTTTGACTCAGCAAACTTTTCTATTTCAAAGCTTAATCACTTATTAAAAGCCAAAGCGGTTTTGTGCCCAGGCCTGCGTATTAAGTTTACAAACAAACAAACCAAAGAAAGCCAAGAGTGGTACTACGAAACCGGTTTAAAAGATTACTTAATAGAAGCTGTTAAAGGCTACGAAATATTACCACAAGACCCATTTGTCGGTGAGTTTTCAAGTTCTATTGAAGGCGCGGATTGGGCTGTTGTTTGGCTTCCTGAAGGTGGCGAGTCGATTGCCGAGAGTTACGTAAACTTAATTCCTACCGCGCAAGGTGGTACACATGTAAATGGTTTACGCCAAGGCTTGCTGGAAGCCATGCGTGAGTTTTGTGAATTTAGAAACTTATTACCGCGAGGCGTAAAACTTACCCCAGATGATATTTGGGAGCGCTGTAGTTATGTTTTATCGGTAAAAATGCAAGATCCACAATTTGCAGGCCAAACTAAAGAAAAGCTTTCATCGCGCTCATGTGCAGCGTTTGTGTCGGGTGTAGTAAAAGATTCGTTTAGCTTGTGGTTAAACGAGCATACTGACACCGCAGAGCTATTATCTGAATTATGTATTTCTAATGCACAGCGCAGATTACGTGCGGCTAAAAAAGTTGTTCGTAAGCGTGTTACTGCAGGCCCCGCTTTACCTGGCAAATTAACCGATTGTAGCGCTGCAGATAACGACAGAACAGAGCTGTTTTTAGTAGAGGGTGACTCTGCAGGTGGTTCTGCAAAGCAAGCTCGCGATCGTGAGTTTCAGGCCATTATGCCGCTGCGTGGTAAAATTTTAAATACGTGGGAAGTTGAGTCTGGGCAAATTCTTGCGTCTCAAGAAGTGCACGATATTTCAGTAGCACTAGGCATAGACCCAGATTCAAGCGACTTATCAGGGCTTCGCTACAACAAAATTTGTATACTAGCCGATGCTGACTCGGATGGATTACACATTGCGACATTGCTATGCGCTTTATTTGTTCGCCATTTTCCACAGCTGGTTAAAACAGGGCATGTGTATGTTGCTATGCCGCCGCTATTTAGAATCGATATTGGCAAAGAAGTATATTATGCCCTCGATGAAGATGAAAAAACCGGTATTTTGGCACGCATAGAAGCCGAGAAAAAACGCGGCAAAGTAAATGTACAGCGATTTAAAGGATTGGGTGAAATGAACCCACTGCAACTTCGTGAAACGACGATGGATCCAAATACGCGCCGTTTAGTACAGCTAACTTTAGATGAAGAAGAGCAAACCATGGAAATGATGGATATGCTACTTGCTAAAAAACGATCGCCAGATCGTCGTCAATGGTTAGAAGATCATGGTAACAAAGCACAGGTATAAAGTGCTTTGTATAACACTAGGAGAAGCAAATGAATAAATTACTAGGAAGTTTGCTGTTATTGGGGATAACAAGCGCCCCTGCAATGGCGAAAAACATACTTGATAAACTCACCGTTGCACCAGGGTTTGAAGTAAGCTTATTTGCAGATGATGTTGAAAATGCTCGCCAAATTGCGGTATCAAAAAAAGGCATTGTTTACGCAGGCTCGCGTAAAGCAGGTAAAGTATATGCGCTTATCGATCATAATAGTGATGGCGTAGCGGATAAAAAAATTGTTATTGCTGAGGGTTTAAATATGCCCTCAGGGCTGGCTATTAAAGATGGCGATTTATACGTAGGCGAAGTGCATCGTATTATTCGCTTTAAAAATATAGACACTCAATTAAAAGATCCTAAATTTGATGTGATCTACAACGCATTACCATCAGAGCGCCACCACGGCTGGAAGTTTTTACGTTTTACACCAACAGGCGAATTACTTATTCCTGTAGGTGTGCCGTGTAATATTTGCGCCGAAGACGAGCGCTACGGTCGTATTTTTTCACTTAATGTAGAAACCAAGCAAATTAAAACAATTGCGCAGGGCGTGCGAAATACCGTTGGTTTTGATTTTCACCCAAGCACACAGGCTTTGTGGTTTAGTGATAATGGTCGTGACATGATGGGCGATGACATCCCACCAGATGAAATAAACCGTGTAAGTAAAGAAGGTGAGCACTTTGGTTTTCCTTATGTTCACGCCGGCGCAATTATTGACCCTGAGTTTGGTAAAGGTAAAAACATTGCAGATTATACCTCTCCGGCACTTGCGCTTGCTGCACATGTTGCACCTTTAGGCATTCATTTTTATAACGGTAAACAATTTCCCGCGAATTATAAGCAGCAGTTATTTGTTGCAGAGCATGGTTCGTGGAACCGTTCTAAAAAATCAGGTTATAAAGTAGCGTTAGCTACCATTGAGCAAGGTCGAGTCACAAAATATACGCCGTTTATTACAGGCTTTATGAAAGACGAAGCCACATTTGGACGCCCTGTTGCATTTGCAGAATTAGGTGACGGCAGTCTGTTGGTAAGCGATGATTACGCCAATGTGATCTACCGTGTAAGCTATAAGAAAAACTAGGTAAGCTTTAATGAGTGATACAGATACCTTGCTAATGCAAGGAATTGAGCAACAAACAATGGGGCGCTTTACCGAAGACGCCTATTTAAACTACTCCATGTACGTAATTATGGACCGAGCATTGCCACATGTTGGTGATGGTTTAAAACCGGTTCAGCGTCGTATTATTTATGCTATGAGCGAGCTGGGATTATCGGCTGCTGCTAAATATAAAAAATCGGCTCGTACCGTGGGTGACGTACTAGGTAAATACCATCCACACGGCGATAGTGCGTGTTACGAAGCGATGGTACTCATGGCACAGCCGTTTTCTTATCGTTATCCGCTGGTTGACGGTCAAGGTAACTGGGGTGCGGCAGATGATCCTAAATCGTTTGCGGCAATGCGTTATACCGAAGCTCGTTTATCTAAGTTTTCTGAAGTATTACTAAAAGAGCTTGGGCAAGGCACCGTTGATTGGACGCCAAACTTTGATGGCACCATGAACGAGCCTTTAGTATTGCCATCGCGTTTACCGCATATTTTACTAAACGGCGTAACGGGTATTGCCGTAGGTATGGCAACTGATATTCCGCCACATAACGTGCGTGAGTTAGCCAGTGCGTGTTGCTTATTACTTGATAAGCCAAAAACTGAACTTGAGGAAATTCTTGAGTTAGTACATGCGCCAGATTACCCAACTGATGCTGAAATAATTACCCCAAAAGCCGATATTCATAAAATATATAAAACGGGTCGAGGCTCTATCAAAATGCGTGCGGTTTATACCGAAGAGCATGGCGACATTGTAATTACAGCACTTCCGCATCAATGTTCTGGTGGTAAAGTACTTGAGCAAATAGCAGCGCAAATGAACGCTAAAAAGCTGCCTATGATTGCCGATTTACGTGATGAGTCAGATCATGAAAATCCAACGCGTATTGTAATTATTCCGCGCTCTAACCGCATTAAAGCTGAGCCATTGATGGCGCACTTGTTTGCTACTACCGATCTTGAAAAAAATTACCGCGTAAATTTAAATATGCTAGGCCTAGATGGTCGCCCGCAAGTAAAAGACTTACGCAGCATTTTATCTGAGTGGCTTACGTTTAGACGTGAAACAGTTCGCAGGCGTTTACAGTATCGTTTAGATAAAGTATTGGCTCGATTACATATTTTAGAAGGTTTACTCGCCGCATTTTTAAATATTGATGAAGTAATCGAAATCATCCGCACCGAAGACAAACCAAAACCTGTGCTTATGGAGCGCTTTGATTTAACTGATATTCAAGCGGAAGCAATTTTAGAATTAAAACTTCGTCACTTAGCAAAACTAGAAGAGTTTAAAATTCGTGGTGAGCAAGACGAGTTAGCTAAAGAACGTGACAAACTAGAGCTAACACTGGGTTCAGACCGTCGTATGTCAACGCTTCTTAAAAAAGAGATTCAAGAAGCTGCCGAAATGTATGGTGATGATCGCCGATCGCCGGTTATTGAGCGCTCAGAAGCTAAAGCGCTTAACGAAAAAGATTTAATCCCATCAGAGTCAGTGACGGTTGTGCTCTCTGATAAAGGGTGGGCACGCGTTGGTAAAGGTCATGACCTAGATGTAGAAGGGCTCAATTATCGCTCAGGTGATAATTACAGAGCCTCTGCTCGGGGTAAGAGTAATCAACCCGCTGTATTTTTAGATTCAGCAGGGCGTGCCTTTGCAACGGATGCACATAGTCTGCCTTCAGCCCGAAGCCAAGGCGAACCGATGACAGGCCGATTTAACCTAACCACAGGGGCTAATTTTGAGCACGTGGTAATGGCTGATGACAATCAAGTATTACTCATGGCATCGGATGCGGGTTATGGCTTTATAACCGACTTTAAAGATTTAGTGAGTAAAAACAAAAACGGTAAAGCGCTGGTCAGTGTTCCTAAAGGTGGCATATTGCTTTCGCCAATTAGGGTTAACGATGTAGCTAGTGATTATTGTATGGCTATTTCTAACGAAGGACGCATGCTTTTATTCCCACTACGTGATTTACCAAAACTTGGTAAGGGTAAAGGGAATAAGATTATTTCTATACCTGGAGCAAAGGTACAAGCACGAGAAGAGTTTGTAAAAGTACTGGCTGTTGTGCCACAAGGGAGCAGTGTAACGCTTCATGCTGGTAAGCGTAAGCTAACACTTAAGCCAACTGATTTAGAGCATTATCATGGCGAGCGAGGCCGTAGAGGTAATAAACTTCCGCGTGGTTTGCAACGAGTTGATGAAGCCGTTGTTGAGTTTACTCCTGCTGATGAGGCCGGTGAGACAGTCATTGAATAGTAACAAACATTAATCTACCAAACGGCCTGCATTTGCAGGCCGTTTTTGTTTGTGCACGTAATTTCAGCGCACAAGTGTACGCTATGTCTCGTGTGTGTAACAAAATAGCGTTATAATACTAAAATGTGCGCAGCATTTGGCGCACTGCACACACATTTTGGAGAGATAGTTTGTTAGCTGTTATACGTATTTTTATTATGCTGCTGTTTATATTATTAAGCTGTGTTTTTGGTTTATTACTTTCGATTGTAAGACCATTTCACGCTAATAATGTACATGTTATAGCGACTTGGTTTGGCTCAATGGCAAAAATGTTGGGTGTAAAACTTGTGCTTACACGCCATCCAGAGGCGGTAAAAGCAGGCCCCGCTGTATACTTAGCAAATCACCAAAACAACTATGACTTATTTACGATTCCTGCCATGGTGCCAAAAAATTGCGTCAGCCTAGGTAAAAAAAGCTTAAAGTGGATCCCATTTTTTGGTCAGCTTTATTGGTTGTCGGGTAATATTTTAATTGATAGATCGAATCGCTCGAAAGCGGCAGGGACCATTTCTAAAGCAGCCGAAAAAATTAAAAGTAATGGCTTATCTGTGTGGATGTTTCCCGAAGGGACGAGAAGTTACGGAAGAGGGCTACTACCATTTAAAACGGGGGCATTTCACACCGCAATGAGCGCAGAAGTACCCGTTATTCCGGTATGTATGAACACAACACACAAAACCATTAAGCTAAATCGATGGGATAATGGTACAATTTACATTGACATGTTAGCGCCCGTATCGCTTGATAAAAATATTAGCGCGCGTGAGCACGCTAAAAGCGTGCATAGCATTATGGCTGCTAAAATAACTGAATTAGATGCTCAAGTGAGAGATAAATAATGGAAAACTGGCGCGAAATAAGTGAAGACATCGTAAGTTCATTACTTGAAGATGGATCAGATCCTGAAATACTTTATGAAGTAGAGCACCATTTTGTGTGTGAAGACTTCCCTAAGCTAGAGCAAGCTGCATTGGCTGCTTTTAAACTAGGTTACGATGTTGAAGAGCCTGCAGAGCTTGAGCTTGAAGACGGCAGCAAAATATGGAGCTTCGACATAGTAGTAGAAGCTGAGCTAGACGTAGACGTAATTATGGAAGACGTTGATAAACTAGCAGCACTTGCTGTTGAGTGCGACGTTGAGTACGACGGTTGGGGCACTTACTTTCAAGAGTGATACAGCTAACTAAAGTTTAGATTTATTAATTAAAAAGCGAGTATTGTAAAAATACTCGCTTTTTTTGTGTCTTAAATCAGGGAGTGTTGATCTAATATGATAAAAACTTGTTGAATCTAGAGTCGGGTTTAGCAGTCAAAAAAAGTGCCTGTTTAGCGTTTTAATTTCAATAGAGCCTATTAATTTGAAAAGTTAACCTCTTATATAAAATTTACTTTTGAATTATTTATTTGATCTAATATTTTGAATTTTTAAATTATATAAGTGTATATTTTTAAATTTTAGTCATTCAAGTTTATCTTTATAACTACTCTTGCATTAATTTATATTGGTATGACCAGCTTGTCTTGATAACAATTTTATCAGCAAATAATTGTGTTTATTCATAAAGTATTAAGTTGCACGCTTAATATTGGTAATAAGGCTTTTTGTTTGAGGTACTACTATTTTCTTAAATTTCAAAATTATTACAAAGTATAAATAGAAATCATTGTTATTATATGTGATTGTTTTTTAATTGATTTTTTGTTTTTTAATTCTATTTCTTCAATGGTTCTATAGTTTTTTAAGTAACAATTAACTTGTTGACATATTGGTAACAAAAAATATAGCCTTGTTTTGCCGATTAGGTGGGTTTTTGGTAATACCAATTTGTGTTTTTTTATTTTTTATACTTCACTTTGTTATTACCAATTTTTGTTGAGTTTAAAGGTCTGTTTACATCGTGCGATCTAAGTTTGGTATTTATCGCCAAGCTAAGCTGTAAGGTTGTCTATTATTCAGATTTAAAGGAATAAAAATAATGGTTAAATTTAAAAAGTTACTTATTTGCTCTGCAGTTGCTGCAAGCACTTCTTTTGCGCACGCTGCAACGATTGAAAATTCAGGTTTTGAAGATGGCTGGAGTAATTGGAATGAAACAGAGCCTGCTGCGCTATCTTCAGATGCATACCAAGGTTCAAAGTCTTTAAAAATTCAAGGTAGCCCAGCCCGTGTTTATCAAACTGTGGATGTTGAGCCAAATACAGAGTACACATTGAGTGCGTATGTGCTGGGTAATGGTCAAATTGGTATCAATGATTTAGATGGCTTATTTAAAAATACTAAATTTGATACGTCTTCTTGGACCAAAGTAACTAAAACTTTTACTACAGCAAGTAAAAGTGCGCTTCAAGTATTTGCTAAGCATAATAATAGTTCTGATGATGTTCGATTTGATTCATTTTCTTTAGTGCAAGGTAGTACTGATAACGGTGGTGGCACTGACACTGGTGGCGGGACGGATAATGGCAGCGGTACCGGTATAGCAAGTAATATTACTGATGGCAGTATTTTTGATCTCGAAGGGGATAACCCTAACCCATTAGTAAATAGTGAAACTCTAGAGTTTGTTCCTTTGGAGGCTCGCCATATTACTCCAAATGGAAATGGCTGGCGTCATGAATATAAAGTTAAAGAAAGTGCACGCGTTGCAATGACTGAGACCTATGAAGTTTTTGAAGCCACTGTCAAAGTTGAAATGTCTGATGGCGGAAAAACAATTATTTCGCAGCATCATGCTAGCGATACTGGAACAATCTCTAAAGTGTATGTTTCAGATACCGATGAATCTGGGTTTGATGACAGCGTAGCTGGAAATGGCGTTTTTGACGTTTATGTTCGTCTGCGTAACACCAGCGGTAATGAAGAAAAATTTGCCCTTGGTACTATCACTAGTGGTGGCTCGTTTACTCTTCGTGTTGAAAATAACTATGGCGATGTTGATGTTAGCGCACTAGGTCGCTCATTTGGTATACCTGTAGAAGATGACTCAGAATCATACTTTAAATTTGGTAATTACCTGCAATCACAAGACCCTAATACATTAGATGAGTGCGGGGAATCTGGTAATTCGGATTCTTTCAAAGAGTGCTTTGAAGATTTAGGGATTACAGAGTCTAAAGTAACAATGACGAATGTTAGTTATACCCGTCAGACAAACTAAGTAGCCGCTTAATTATGGCCACTCAATTGAGTGGCTATATTTAAGTGTCTGTAATTTATAACCAATTTTTATTTTTAAAGTAAACGCCAATACCACCTGTAAGCACAATCAAAAATATAACAAATGCACTAAATGCATAGGGGTTTTCGGTACCTGGTATACCGCCTACATTTACACCTAACAGGCCAGTTAAAAAGCCTAGTGGTAAAAATAATGCAGCCACAACCGACATTACATACATGCGCTGATTTAATTGTTCAGACACTTGGTTGGTAATGGTTTGTTGAATGATTTGTGCACGTTCTATTGAACTGTCTAGCTCTTCTAAATAGCGAATAAGTAAGTTAGTGGTTTCGTTTAGCTTTGCTTTATCGTCATCTAATAGCCACGGGTAGTGGTTATTTACCATTGAGCTAAGTGCTTCTTTTTGCGGTTTTAAATAACGCTTTAGAGCAATAGTTTGACGGCGTAATTGCGATAAACCTTGGTTATCAAACTTTTTGCTTGGCTCGTCAATTTCTTCTTCAAACTCGTCTAGTGTTTCATCGAGTGAATCAATAACGCTTTGCATGCGCGATGTTAATTTTTGCGTTATAGAGCATACAAGTTCTGAAATATTACAAGGGCCGCTATTTGCTTTTAATGAGGCAATAATATCTTGTACAGACAGCAACCGACGTTTGCGTGTGGTAATTAGGATATTTTCGCTAATGAATAAGCGAATTGAAACCATGTCCTCTGGGCTTTGCGCAGGGTTTAAATTTACACCGCGTAAAAATAGCATATGGCCATTTGTTGTAGCAGTAATTCGTGGGCGAGTTTCATCTGCAATTAAAGAATCGAGTTCGTAATCGGTTAAATGAGATTGTGATTTTAGCCACTGTACAGCTTCGCTTTGGCTATAGTCCATATGAACCCAAAGTTTACCTTGGCCTGGTTGCCAGTTATTTAACTCACTCGTGCTTTCTATTGGGCGTGCGCCGCCTTGTTCATCAAGCACAAGGGCATGTAGTAAACCATTAATCATAATTAATTCTCAAAATAGTATATTTTTAATACTGTTAACTATAGTGTATCTACTTAGTCGCTTACAAACTTACCTTTATTTTTAATAAGTTAAGTTTATTTTGTAAAAACATATGCAGAGCCTCTGTGCTGAATAAAACGGCTAATAGCACTAATCAGCAAGGCGCGCATTGTGTGATGAGTTACCTAAAAAGATCAATTTAATTTACTCATCGACTAGATAAATTTATTTCGTTGGTGTTTTTTCACCCGTAGCGTATAAGTCACTTTTTTATTAAGGGCACATTTATGACAGCAAAGATCACAGTTGGTTGGCGTGAGTGGTTAAGTTTACCCGAGCTTGGCATCGAGAAGATTAAAGCAAAAGTTGATACTGGCGCCCGCACTTCATGTATTCATGCAATTAACATTGAAGAGTACGAAGAAGACGGTGAAAAGTGGGTAAAATTTATAGCCCAGCCTTTGCAAGACGATGAGCAAACACGCATTACTTGCAAAGCAAAGGTTAAAAAAATTAAGGCCGTAACCAGCTCTAGTGGGCAAAAAGAGTTACGGTACTTTATAGAAACAACATTGCATGCAGGGCAGCACAGCTGGCCAATAGAAGTCACTTTAACGAGTAGAGCAACAATGAAGTTTAGAATGTTACTAGGGCGTACAGCCATGGAAAATCGTATAGTCGTTGATCCGGCTTTATCTCATTTATTAGATAGTTAAGGTTTTAACTATGAAAATTGGTATTTTATCTCGCAACAGAAATTTATATTCAACTCGCCGCTTAATTGAGGCGGCGGAAGCGCGTGGTCACGAAGTTAAAGTGATTGATGCACTTCGTTGTTACATGAATATAAACTCAGAGCAGCCAGAAATTCACTACCGCGGTGAAAACTTAAAAGAATTTGACGCAATCGTCCCGCGTATTGGTGCATCAGTTACATTTTATGGCTGTTCTGTATTACGTCAGTTTGAAATGATGGGTGTTTACCCTGTTAACGAATCGGTGGCTATTTCACGTTCTCGCGATAAATTACGTTCGCTACAGTTACTTTCGCGTAAAGGCGTAGGTATGCCGGTAACCGGTTTTGCAAGCAAACCCGATGACGTTAAAGACTTACTTGAAATGGTAGGCGGCGCACCAGTAGTAATTAAGTTACTTGAAGGCACACAAGGTATTGGTGTTGTACTTGCCGAAACGCGTAAAGCGGCTGAAAGTGTTATTGAAGCGTTTATGGGCTTAAAAGCCAATATTATGGTTCAAGAATATATTAAAGAAGCCGGCGGTGCCGACATTCGCTGTTTTGTATTAGGTGATAAAGTAATAGCAGCCATGAAGCGCCAAGCTCAAGAGGGGGAGTTCCGTTCAAACCTTCACCGTGGTGGTAGCGCTACACTTGTACGCATTACACCAGAGGAGCGTAAAACGGCTGTAGCTGCAGCAAAAGCAATGGGCTTAAATGTAGCGGGTGTTGACTTACTTCGCTCATCTCGTGGACCACTGGTAATGGAAGTCAACTCTTCACCAGGCCTTGAGGGTATTGAAGTAGCAACAGGTAAAGATATTGCGGGCATGGTAATCGACTTCATCGAGAAAAATGCTGCTATTAAAGGAACAGCAACTCGTGGCAAAGGTTAAAATTAACCGTCCTTTTACCTTATTAGGTGAAAGCGTAGGCGTAGGTGAGCGTAAAACCCTTGCCTTAGAGGCTGCAAAACTCTACACCCATTCACCGCTCAATATTCCTATTGAGGTGGTTAACGGTGTGATGGAAGGCCCTGTGCTTATGGTATGTGCAGCTATTCATGGTGATGAGCTAAATGGTGTAGAAGTTGTGCGTCAGCTGCTCTCTAAAATAGATGCAAACCAACTGCGCGGAACCATAATTGCTGTGCCTATTGTTAATGTGTTTGGCTTTATTCATAAATCGCGTTATTTACCCGATAGACGTGATATGAACCGCAGTTTTCCGGGCTCTGAGCGCGGATCGCTAGCTGGGCGTATGGCACATATGTTTTTTAAACAGGTGGCGGTACATTGTACTCACATTATTGATTTACATACGGGTGCCATTCATCGTACTAACTTACCGCAAATACGCGCTAATTTAGAAGATGAAGCAACAGCGGATATGGCTAAAGCATTTGGCACACCAGCGGTTATAAATGCATCCCTTCGTAATGGCTCATTAAGAAGTGAAGCCGCTAACTTAGGTATACCCGTTATTACTTACGAAGCCGGTGAAGCACTACGCTTTGATCCTATTGCCATAGCAGCAGGTGTGCAGGGGGTGGATTATGTGATGCGTCATTTAAAAATGATCCGTGGCAAACGTCCTAAAAAACTTCCAGATCCTATTATTGCAGGCTCTACAAGTTGGATACGTGCTGAAGTGGATGGCATTGTACGTGCGCAAGTATCGCTTGGTGAGCATGTAGAAAAAGGCCAAGTGCTGGCGTATATAAGTAGCCCTTTAGGTGACTCTGAGCTTGAGCTTTTAGCACCTAAAGGCGGTATTGTAATTGGTCAGCAAACTATGCCATTAGTAAACGAAGGGGATGCGGTATTCCACCTTGCTTATTTTGCAAATGACAACAGCTTAGTAGAGCAGCAACTAGAGCACTTTATTGACGAAATAAATGATTTAGATGATGAACTAAAAACAGCTGAGCTAAATAACTAGTCTTAATTGTGGTTAGTTAAGTATTAAAAAGCCGCAGTAGGTAATTTACCTACTGCGGCTTTTTTGTGAATATGACTTTTTAAACTATGTCTTTTTAGGGCCTATAATACGCTTAATTACCGGCGCTTTAGTGGGCTTAGGCTCTTTTTTTAATACCATTACAGGGCGAGTAACAAAGAGGTTATTTGGGTATACAACTCTGTGCCCATCTACATGCTCAAGCACGACGTTCATTAAGCCTAATTCAACAATACGTCCTTCTATATGGTTTGCGCCATCAACGATACGTACCCAGTAGCCAACATGGAAGTCGTTTTGAATAAACATTAATAAAAAGGCGGTAAGGTTACTTAGTAACGACCAAGCTGCAAATAAAGCGACCCCTAACATAGCAAACAAAGATGAGCCTAAAACTAATAATCCGCGCAGCTCTATACCCCAAAATATGAGCACTAAGCAAAGTACTACAAACGCGAGTATTATTTTTAATAACAGCTCAGCTCTAAATTTACGATGAATATCTACTTTGCCTTTTATGGCTTTTTCGAGCAGCTTTTTAGTTATTTTTAATAAAAGAGGAAAAAGTAAAATGGCAATAAGGGTGACAATTAATTTATATTGCGTACCCATTAGCTCTAAAAGCTCGAACAATTCCAAAGTGTGATCCCGTACTATTTTTAAGCGAGTTTAAAGTGCTAGTTTAGCGCTTTAAACTCGCTATTTAAAAGGTGTTTTTGACGCTAACTAACCACTGCACCGAATCAACATCGTCGTAGCTATCAAGAGGCGCTGCAATATCAATATGGATCATGGTGCCAGAGTTTGCTCTGCTTGGCGCTAAGCGCAGCCCAATACCGACATTTTTTAAAACATGGTCGTTCTCGCCGTTATCTTCATTATTAAACCAAGCGCGGCCAACATCTAAAAAACCTGCCGCACCCACTTTAAATAGTTGCAGTAAATCATACTCCCAGTAATAGCGCTTTTCTAAACTAACTAAAAAGCTACGATCGCCATGTTGGTAATCCATCGGGTAGCCGCGCAAACCTGTTTCGCCGCCTAATGTAAGCTGTTTATCAGCGGTTAAATTTTTAGCGTACTGCGCGCGAGCTTTAATATACCAAGACTGATCAACACTGGTGTTTAAGTAGTATTGTATTTGGCTGGTGGCTAAAAAGTTTTCTAGCTGTTTTTGTTCTTTATTCCAATAGCCATCAAGCTCAGTGCTAAAACGCCATAGTGTTCTGTCGGTAGTGAAATGTGCTTTTTTAGCTTTAAAAGAGTAAATGGCACGGGTGTCGTCGTTACTTAATGACTCGTCTGAATAGCCTAATAGTGCTTTTATGTTCCAGCCTAAATTAAGATCTTCAGTGCGAGAAATACTGTCAAAGTTACGCACTTTTATGTAGCTGTCTTCAAACCAGTGCCCGCTAACATATGGATAACTCAGCTTTCGGTTTTGAGCAAGCGGGGCAAAGGTAGTGTCAATCTCTTCAAAGCTGTCTTCTTGGTTTACGTAGCCAAGCGTTAGACGCTGCGTCCAACTATCACTGAGTGCTTTTGAATGGCCTAAAAAAGCACTAAATAGATCTGTCGTTTGATCAAACTCACTGTATTCATCACCACGGCGATACAGCGATTCTTCTCTTTGCTCAGAAAAACTTTTAATACCATAACTATAAGGTGTATCTATGGCATAAAACGGGTAGGTAAGCTCTAATAAGTGGCGTTTACCATCGCTGTTGTCGGCATATTCTAAGCGGCCGCGGTAGCGAGTTGAAAAAATATTAGGATCGTCATACACAAACAAGTAACCATTACGATCGCTGTCGGTTGTACGTGCAAACGATAAACGTTTCCCCCAACCAAATAAATTAGACTCTCGAAAGCCAATACTCGATTTATTTTCGCCACCGCTACGGCTAAAGCTGATTTCAGGTAATAAAGTCCATAAATCGCGGGTTACTACGGTTACATCTACGTTGCCGTCGCAGTTTTCTGTGGCGCTTATTTGCGCATCATATAAATAATTTTGACGGCGTAATAATCGCTCTGACTCAGCCAGCTTTTTAGCGTTGTATTTATCACCTTGCTTAAACAGTAAAATATTACTGATAACATCTGGCTCGGTTTGAATATGGGCGCGGTTAGCAAAGCGAAAAAGTGCGTTATTTTCTTCTTCAAGCTCTGTATTAAATACATTGAGCTGGGTAAGTTTAATAGAGGCTATTTGCGCATCACTTCGGCTATTAACCAGTGTGGTTTTGTCCTCTATTTCTCGGCGCAGGTTTTTATTTTTTTCTAAATGGGCTTGAGTGAGTGGGCAAGTGTCGGTTTTATCAGGCGCTTGCTGAGCAATAACGCTAGGCACGAAAAAGCTTAAAACACTTAAGCCAATACAACATTGTGCAATCCATTTCTTATTCACCATTAAACCTCTTTACTACTTAGTAGCAACTGCCGATCATAATATCAGCTTACATCATTGTTATTACAATGTAAGTAAAAGGTATGGATTTTGAAACTAATTAATTGTTACCGCTATGCACCTTTGTTAATGAGTGCAGTTTTAGCTTAAATAAAAGGCAAGGGCTGCTAATAAGTGCTCGGCCTCTAGGCCTTCACCGTTAATCCAAATACTTTCGCTATAGTGTTCAAAGTTTAAATTAAAGGTATGTTGTTGGTAGCTAAAACGCAGCTGATGACGATCTGCGCCACCAGAGTATTCGTTAATTGTTATTTCATCTGAATGTAAAAATAAAGTGCTCCACAGCTCAAAGTCTTCATCGTGTGGTGGCTCTACAGGGCTAACTACAATGCATTTATGGGCGTGGTCGTATTCTATTTGGGTCATAGGGTTCTTAATTGGTCGCTAGGTAATTGCGAATTGCAGTTAAAAATTCGCCGCCATATTTGTTTAGTTTGGTAAAGCCCACTCCCGACACTTTTAAAAATTCGCTGTCGTTTGTAGGCATTAACTGCGCCATTTCGGCTAACGTTTTATCGTTAAATACAACATAAGGCGGTACGTCGTCGGCATCAGCGAGTTCTTTACGCAGAGCACGTAAGCGGGCAAATAGTTTTTTATCGTAATTAAATTGGGCAAGTTTGTCTTGGTATACGTGTTTAGCTTGTAAGCGAGGCTCTGCCAATTGCAAAGCGTATTCACTTTTTAAAATTGCTCGTGCTGCCTCGGTTAAACGCAGTGACGCACCTTGCGTTATATCTTGGCTTAGTAAGCCCTGATGAATAAGTTGGCGCAAAATACTAAGCCAAAATTCACTGCTCTTATCTTTACCTATGCCGTAAGTACTTAGTTCATGGTGGTTGTTATCGCGTATGCGGCTTGTATTAGCCCCGCGTAATAACTCAACAATATAACCTAAACCAAAACGCTGCCCAGCTCTGTATACACACGAAAGCGCTTGTTGGGCAACTAAAGTACCATCAAAACTTTTTGGCGGATTTATGCAAATATCGCAGTTACCGCATTGTTCGCGTTTGTATTCACTAAAGTAATTAAGGAGGATTTGACGTCTGCAGGTTTGTGCCTCTGCAAAACTTGCCATGGCGTTAAAGCGTTGTTCTTCTACGCGGCGGCGTTGCTCATCATCTATATCTTCAAAAAAGCGCCTAACGCGGCCAATATCAGCCGGATCAAAATACATTATGGCTTCTGCGGCTAAGCCGTCACGACCAGCACGCCCGGTTTCTTGATAATAAGCTTCTATGCTTTTAGGAATATCGTAATGCAATACAAAGCGCACGTTAGGTTTATTTATTCCCATACCAAATGCCACAGTCGCGACCACTATTTGAATGTCGTCACGGGCAAATCCCGTTTGTACAAATTGGCGTTGCTCGTTACTCATACCCGCATGGTAAGCGGCTGCATTAAGGCCTGCATCTGCAAGTTTTTCGGCAATGTCGTCTACACGTTTACGGCTAGTGCAATAAATAATACCACTTTGATTTTTTTGTTCTTTTAAATAGCGCAGTAGTTGCGCCATAGGCTTAAATTTTTCTTCTATTGTGTAACGAATATTAGGTCTGTCGAAGCTGCCGGTATGAATATAGGGGTGTTGTAGTTTTAATTGTTCAACTATATCAAAGCGAGTGGCTTTATCGGCCGTGGCAGTAAGCGCCATCATAGGCACGTGAGAAAAACGTTGTTTTAGCTCGTTTAATCTAAAGTAATGGGGCCTAAAGTCGTGCCCCCAATGAGATACGCAGTGCGCTTCGTCTATGGCAAAGAGGCTTACATTTAGGTGCGATAAACGCTCTAAAAAGTCACGTTGCAATACTTTTTCAGGGGCAACATATAATAGTTTAATTAATCCCTGGTGGAGCTGTTGATAGACTAACTGCTGCTCTTCTCGCCCTAAGCTGTTATTTACATAGGCAGCTTTAACACCTAATGCTTGTAGTTGCGTAACCTGATCTTGCATTAGGGATATAAGTGGAGATATAACAATAGTAACGCCTTCAAGTACTAAAGCCGGAACTTGGTAGCAGACTGATTTACCACCGCCCGTAGGCAGCAATACCAGAGAATCTTTACCGCTAATAGCTGCATCAATTACTGCTTTTTGGCCGTCGCGAAATTCGCTGTAGCCAAACACTTGTTTGAGGACAGTTTCGGGTTTGCGCACAATAGTGCTAGAAGGTTGCGTTAATGTAGTCATCGGCGGGTATTTTAGTGTTTTTTTTATAGGATGTCTTTAGCTTAAAGGTAAATGATTTGATCAGAGCCTCGTAGTTTTGCTCAAGTTATGCTTTACTCATCGTACCAGTGTTAATTTAAACATAGAGAATAATAATGAATAAAGAAATGTTAATTGAACAAGTAGGCGCGTTGTTTGTAAATGGTATGCCATTTAACCAGTTTTTAAATATATCGGTGGAGTCGCTAAGCCCAGAGCAAGCTAAAATAAGCTTTCCTTGGCAGGATGTGTTTATTGGTAACCCTGCTCAAAAAATTCTTCACGGCGGTATTATTTCTGCTGTGCTTGATAATGTCGGCGGAATGCTTGCAGCAGCCAGTGTAATAGATAAATTAACCGATATAGATATGCCAAGTGTGCAGCAAAAGCTTGCCACTTTAGGGACTATTGATTTACGCACCGACTATTTACGCCCAGGGAAAGGGGAGAGTTTTATCGCGAGTGCCACACTCATTCGTTCAGGTAATAAAGTTTGTGTGTGCAGAATGGAGCTACATAATGAAAAGTCAGTGCAAATAGCTTTTGGTACAGGTACGTATTTAGTGGGGTAAAGCACTTAATTAAGTACAGCTAAATAAAAAGCTTTGCCTTGTGCTTAGGTTTACTCGCCTCAAAATAAATCACTTAGTAGAGCGAATTGGTATAAACTGTCGGCCTTTTAGTATGAGTAAGTTGTATTTATGTCGATGGAAAATGAGCAGCGTAAAGGCGGTATTTTTGCTTGTCTTGCCTTTTTTATGTGGGGCTTGGCTCCTATCTATTTCAAACAAATTCAGCATGTTTCTGCGTTTGAAATTTTAACCCACCGCGTTGTTTGGTCAGTCGTATTTTTAGTACTTGTAGTGAGTGTGCTTAAGTATTGGGATAAGGTTAAGCGTATTGTTGTTCAGCCTAAAATTATGTTTATGCTGCTCATAACGTCTTCTATATTAGGTTTTAACTGGGGCTTGTTTATTTGGGCAGTTAATAACAACCATATGCTTGATGCCAGTTTAGGTTACTACATAAACCCACTACTTAATGTGTTGCTAGGTATGCTGTTTTTAGGCGAGCGGTTACGAAAACTACAAGGGTTTGCGGTATTTTTAGCGTTTGCAGGTGTGGTACTACAGCTTGTTAGCTTTGGCTCGTTCCCTGTGGTGGCGTTTTTACTGGCTACCTCATTTGCTATTTATGGTTTATTACGCAAAAAGCTACCTGTAGAGGCACTCCCAGGTATTTTACTCGAAGCGCTTATTTTATTGCCTGTCGCGTTAATTTATTGGTGGGTCATGGCCCCAACACCGACCTCAGATTTGGTTGTAAACGATTGGCATACTAATGCACTACTAATTAGTGCTGGTATTATTACCACCTTACCACTACTTTGCTTCACTGGCGCCGCTAAACGTTTGCAGTACACAACACTGGGCTTTTTCCAATATATAGGGCCAAGCTTAATGTTTATGCTAGCTGTGGTATTTTACAATGAAGTGTTTGATGCCGAGCGAGTTATTACTTTTGCGTGTATTTGGAGCGCGTTAGCGATATTTACGTGGGACTCGTATCATCAGTCGCGTAAACGTAAAAAGGCGGCAATAACAGCCGCCGAGGTGTAGGTGTTACATCCTAGCTAACTACCTTATTACGGCCGGTTTCTTTAGCGTCATACAGCTTTAAATCGGCCTGTTTTAATAGCTCATCAATTTTATAAACAGGGCCACTAACAAAACCAATTGAAATAGTAAATTTGATTTTAGCGCTACTAAATTCATGGCTATTAGCTTCTATAAAGTACCTAAATCCTTCAAGGCGTTTAAGGGCTTCTTGTTTTTCTACATCTATAAAATAAACCGCAAACTCTTCACCACCCAAGCGCGCCACTAAATGCTTTTTAAAGTACTTTTTAAAACAAATAGAGAGCCCTTTTAATACTTCATCGCCTACATCGTGTCCGTAGGTATCGTTAATTGATTTAAAGTGGTCAATATCAAGCATAGCAAGTGCGCCATTGCTGTTAGTGCGCTTAATTTGCTTTAGTGATTTTTCAGCCTCTTCAAAAAAATAGCGGCGGTTAGGCAAGTTTGTTAAGTAGTCAGTATTTGCTTGGCGCTTAATGGTGGCAATTTGCTCTAACATATCTACGTTTTGACTAAGGCGACAGTAAAATTCTTCGCTATTAAAAGGTTTGTGCAGGTAATCGTTAGCGCCATTTTTTAAAAATAAGCTAGAAAGCGCTGAAGAGTCGGCCCCAGAAATACCAATAATCGCTTTTTCATCGTTACTGTATAGGCTACGAATTTGTGTACATAATTCGTCACCATTCATATTGGGCATTTCGTTGTCAGTAATTATTACCGTGATATCTGGTGAGGCTTCAAGCATTTTAAGTGCCTCAACACCATCTTTAGCTTCTATTGTTTGGTATTTGTGTCGTGCAAGTAAGCTGCAAATATAGCGACGTGTAGAGGTTGAGTCGTCAACAACGAGTACTTTTACGTTTTCATTACGGGGTAGGCGCAGTAACTGCTTTTCTAAGTATTGATAAGCTTGTTTGTTTTCTTTGGTTATGTAATCAATTATTGGGTATTTTTCTACCGTGTCGCGTGTTTGCTGATCGATATTACCAGTCATTACAATGGTAGGAATTTCTGCAGCTATAGTACAGGGGACAGCTTCGCCTGTTGGCGCATCAGGTAAAATAAAGTCTACGACAGCGCAAAAGTAGGCGTTTGAACTTAATAGTTCTTTAGCTTGAGCTAACGACTCGGCGATATCAACATCGTAGCCAGCTTTAAGCGCAATGTGCTTTTGCACACGCGCTATAGTAGGCGTATCTTCAATTATTAGTATTTTTCGCGTCACGTAGCTACCTTGTTTAATATTTTGCAAAAGTATTTGCTAATACAAGTTGTAACTGCTAAAACGCAAAAAAGCAAATAACTTAGTAGCTTACAAGCTATCTGCTTCTGAATAATACTCTTGGCTAATGGGTGCTGGCCCTGACATTTTAGAACGACCAAATAATGTGTGGAATTTAGTTTTACAGGTTGTTAGCTTTAAGTATTTAACCCAAGCACGCTCAATTGGGTTTGTAGGCTCTAAAGAACCCGTAACCACCGCTATAAATTGTTCTTGATGTTCATTTTGTGGCGCTATAGTTTTAGAGTATAAGCCTTTTAAAACAACTCCGTGCTGTTCTAGTATGCTGGCTTCTAACAAGGTGAAGTTTCCGCTGCGGCCAAAACCACGTGGAAAGTTTTGATCATCATAAAATTGACGTTGGCTAACAAATGCTTGGCGTAGTAGTGAAATATTATTGCTCATAACTTTATCCTCATACCCTATTAATTAGTTGGAGTATGATGCAAGTTTGGTAATTTATTAAACAAATTATTTTTATCGTGAGGATAAAAAATTGGATATAGATTTATTAAAAACATTTGTAGAAGTAGTGCGTACTCGCCACTTTGGTAAAGCGGCCGAAAACCTGTACATAACGCAGTCTGCGGTTAGTTTTAGGATTCGCCAACTTGAGCAAGGCCTTGGGGTTAATTTATTTATACGCCAACGAAATAATATTCAGTTAACGGCACCTGGCGAGCGTTTATTACCCCATGCAAAAATGATAATTACTGGTATGCAGCGCGCAAAAGTGGATGTGGCGCTTGCTGATAATATGCATAAGCAGGTAACACTTGCTGGTACACCTAATATTTGGGATGCATTTTTACAGTTTGGTATAACTAATATAGTGTCGGCTATGCCTGGGGTGTCGCTTGTAGCTGAAGTTAAAGCGCAGCAAGAAAGTACACGACTACTTTTAGAGCGTACACTCGATTTGGCTATTTTGTTTGATCCGCCAAAGGTTGACGAGTTAGTGGTTGAGCGTATTTGTGAGCTGCCAATTATTCCAGTAAGTGCATTTGACACCGCAACAAACGAAAACTTTTTTGATAACCAATATGTTTATGTTGACTGGGGCACTACTTTTTCACTTTGGCATGCTCGCCAGTTTACGGGTAAAACGCCCCCTTATTTTAGAACTAGTACAGGGCGTATTGCGCTTGATTTAATACTGCAATGTGGTGGCAGTGCCTTTATACCTCAGGTGCTTGTGCAAGATCATCTTGATAAGGGTGAGCTGTTTCATGTTAAAGACGTAGAAAATACCTCAAGAGACATATTTGTAGCCTATCATAGAGATAATGAGCAAAAGGAATTAATCGAAACCTTAATAAATTTATTACCTAAAGTAGAGCTGACTTAGTAAAAGCTTTTATTAGGTACTAATTTGCCTAATTAGTGAACATGTCCTTTTGATTTCATAAATAATGCAGTTTTATTAACTTTAAAAGACAAAAATATTTCATTTGTAATATTTTTGTCATTTAGTAATGCCAAACTGCAGCTGTTTTAAAAATTAGTCTTTTGTGATTATCGAGGAAATAACATGAAATTTGTAAAATCGAGCTTATGTGTCGCTTTATTAAGTGGTTTATCTTTTAATGCGCTTGCAGACGTTGATGTTTACGGTAAAGCGAATGTTACTGTGCAGTCGTCTGATGATGGTGAAGGGTCTTTCACAGAAATTAAAAGTAACGCATCTCGCTTTGGTCTTAAAGGTTCTGAAAAAATAACAGACGGCCTAGAAGCGGTTTATAAGTTTGAGTTTCAAGTAGACGTGTCTGATGCTGACTCAAAAGGCGACAACGACGACAATATTTCTGCTCGTAACCAATATGTTGGCTTAAAAGGCGCATATGGTCAGGTAGTTGTGGGTCGTAATGATACAGCCCTTAAACAATCTCAAGGTAAGTTAGATTTATTTAACGACCTTGAAGGCGATATTAAAAACGTGTTTAAAGGTGAAAACCGTTTAGGTGATTCAATTACTTATACATCTAAAACATACGAAGGTTTTAAATTACTTGCTACTTTTATTGCCGAAGACGACGTAGATGCAGATAACGGTTATTCATTAGCGGTTACTTATGGCGATGTAGCACTTAAAAATAGCGCTATATATGCGTCAATTGCAGCCGATAGCGAAGTAAATGGCTACGATGTTGTACGTGCGTCAATTCAAGGTAAAGTTGAAAACTTTAAACTAGGCGCAATGTACCAAACGCAAGAAACAGTAGATGGCAGTGCAGAAGCTGACGGTTACTTACTAAACGCCGCTTACAGCATGGGTAAAAACACCTTCAAAGTACAGTACCAAGCAATGGACTTTGACGATAGTGATGATAAAACTGCGGTATCTGTAGGTGTTGATCACAAGTTTAATAAAAACATTAAAGTATTTGGTTTTTACTCAAGCTTCGACATGGACAACAACGTTGACCAAGATTATGTAGGCTTAGGTATGGAATACAAGTTTTAACTATTCGCTAAATTAGTTAAAACACTCCCTTTTTAACCGCGCTCCTTTGAGCGCGGTTTTTTTTGCTTTAAATTCTTTACCCGCCCATAATAGACCCTCATTTGGAATGAGGTGCAAACCCTCAACTATTCCCGTAACTGTAATTAGCATAAAGCTTTAAGTCAGATACAAATGAGCAATACCAATTAGCATAAATATTTGAACAATTTAGCGAGTTAAATTTATCGCTTAATAGCTTCTGTATCTAAGCAGATTGGTAAAATTTTTTTAACGAGCGGGCTTACTCATTTTTTATTAATGCACTAGGTATTGTTAGCTGTATTGTTAGTGAGTGCACGCCTACCAAGGACTCACTGTTGCACACTAAATCAGCGCCAAACACACCTTTACTTAACGTTAATAATGTTTCGTGGGGGATTGCCAATAAAAGCATTTTAAATAATATTAATGTGCAAATATCGCCAGGTAAGTTTGTGGGTCTAATCGGGCCGAATGGGGCGGGTAAGTCGAGTTTGCTACGTTGTTTATATCGTTTTAACCGGCCAATATCAGGGCAGATTACTTTTAATAACCACGATATTTGGCAACTTAAAAGTGAAGATTATGCAAAGCAAGTCGCTGTGGTACTTCAAGAAACACCTTCACAATTTAACCTAAGTGTATTTGACGTTATTGCGCTTGGGCTTACTCCTCATAAATCGTTATTTAGTTCAGTAACCAATAGCGATAAACAAAATATCATCCAAGCTATCAATACTGTAGGGCTTGAGCAACACAGTAATCAAAGTTTTGAATCGCTCTCTGGCGGCGAAAAGCAGCGCGCTTTAATAGCTCGCGCTATTGTGCAGCAACCTCAGTTATTAATTATGGACGAACCAACCAGCCATTTAGATGTTAAATACCAAATACAAGTTATGGAGCTGGCTAAATCGCTCGGTGTAACTGTATTTGCATCGTTTCATGATTTAAACCTAGCTGCTGCAATGTGTGATGAGCTGCTCGTTATTAAAAACGGCGAAGTTACGCATTCGGGTACGCCAATTGAGGTGTTAACCGAAAGCATGCTAGGCGACGTTTTTGGTGTATGCGCTCAAGTAAATAGCCATCCACAGTTATCTAAAGCGGGAAATAGCATTCCTCACATCACTTACTTTTATGGTTATGAATAATATGAGCGCAGTTAATACTCGTCACTCACTTGCACTATTTATAAGCATTACAGCTGCGTTATTTAGCTTATTTGCAGCACTTAGTTTTGGTGCAGCAGATACTTCACTTGAGGATGTGTTAAATAGTTTTTTACTGTCAAATGAAGCCTCTTTTAATACGCGTATTATTTACGAGCTAAGAATGCCACGTACGTTACTTGCGTTTATGGCAGGCGCAGGATTAGCAATTGCAGGGCTTATTTTGCAAACCGTCACGCGCAATCCGCTCGCCGATCCATACTTATTCGGTATATCATCGGGGGCTTCGTTTGGAGTGGTAGTACTTATGGCTTTTACAGGCATTAGCGCTGGTTTTATGTTATCTACTGCGGCGCTTTTAGGCAGTTTGGCTGCAATGAGTTTATTAATACTTATAGCCGGTAGGCAGCAAAGTGCTCAAGTTGAGTCTATGTTGTTGGCAGGTGTTGCATTGTCGTTTTTATTTAGCGCATTTACTAGCTTATTACTTTATTGGAGCGATCCTCAGGCTGTTGCGGCTATTTTGTTTTGGACGTTAGGTAGCTTTGCACGTGCGCAATGGGCAACGCTTTGGTTGCCGTTAGTCGTTATTGTTGTGTGCATTGGTTTTATGCTGAGCTTCAGAAGGCAGCTTAATGCAATGCTATTGGGCGATGAAAGTGCCATAACGCTGGGTGTGCGGGTACATCGATTTAGAATTTTAATGCTTGTTTTAAGTTCGTTAATAACCGCAGTGCTGGTGGCAATGTGTGGTGGTATAGGCTTTGTAGGTTTGATGGTACCGCATATTGTGCGCTTTTTTATATCACAAGGTAGTGTCGCTGGCCTATTAGTGACTAGCTTAGTTGGCGGCACATTTATGGTGTGGGTTGATGTGTTTTCACGCTCACTATTAAAAAACCAAGAGCTACCTGTCGGTGTTATTACGGCTGCAATAGGTAGTGTGTTTTTTTTAAGTTTATTGTTTTTTAGAAAGTCGAAGGTGTAGCCCAATGAAAACCCTAATGGTTCAAGGCACTACATCAGATGCGGGTAAAAGCACGTTAGTAGCGGCGCTTTGCAGAGTGTTTGCAAAGCGAGGAGTAAATGTTGCTCCATTTAAGCCACAAAATATGGCACTTAACAGTGCGGTAACTAAAGATGGAGGCGAAATTGGCCGTGCCCAGGCTCTTCAAGCAATAGCTGCAAAGGTAGAGCCAGAGATAGACTTTAACCCCATATTACTTAAGCCTAATAGCGACACTGGCGCACAAGTTATTATTCATGGCAAAGCTATTAGTAATATGGAAGCGGGTAAATATCACGACTATAAAAAAGTGGCAATGGATGCAGTACTTACCTCGCATAACCGCTTAGCTAAACGTTTTGATTTATTACTGGTTGAAGGTGCTGGTAGCCCGGCTGAAATTAATCTACGTGAAAACGACATAGCAAATATGGGTTATGCCGAAGCGGTAGATTGCCCGGTCATTATCATTGCTGATATTGACAAAGGCGGCGTGTTTGCACACTTAGTGGGTACATTAGCGCTACTAAGCGAATCAGAACAAGCGCGCGTAAAAGGGTTTGTTATAAATCGCTTTAGGGGCGATATAAGCTTATTGCAAAGCGGGCTTGATTGGCTTGAACAATACACAAATAAGCCAGTGCTTGGTGTACTTCCGTATTTGCACGATTTAGCCCTTGATGCTGAAGATGCCGTTGCGATAGATAACAAAGTGACGAGTGCCACCATTAATATTGCAGTACTTTTATTGCCTCATATTAGTAACCATACCGACTTTGATGCACTGCGTTTGCATCCCAATATTAATATAACGTATGTACGCCACACGCAAACGATCCCAGCAGTTGATCTGATCATTGTACCGGGTAGTAAAAATGTGCTCGGGGATTTAGCCTTTTTAAAAAGCGAAGGTTGGGATACACAAATAAAGCAACACTTACGCTATGGTGGCAAAGTACTTGGCATTTGTGGAGGGATGCAAATGCTGGGCAATACAATCAACGATCCAGATGGAGTGGAGTCGTCGTTAAAGCAAATAACGGGGCTTGCCCTGTGCGATTTTGAAACCACATTGAGTACGCAAAAAGTACTCTCTAAATTATCAGCAACACTGCAGTTAAATGATTTACAAACACCGTGTAGTGGCTACGAAATACATGCAGGTATTAGTATAGGGGCAGCGCTTAATAAGCCATTTTTAACTTTTACTGAGCATCCTAATGGGTTTGTAAACGATGGCTTTATTAGTGATGATAATGCTATAGCAGGCACTTATTTACATGGTTTATTTGATGAGGCCAGCGCCACATCGCAAATTTTAAACTGGGTAAAACCAGAGGCCGCAATAAAGCCAATTAGTATTGCCGAGCACCGCGAACAGCAATTAGAACGCTTAGCAACTATGTGCGAGGCACACTTAAACATACAACAAATTATATCGATTTATGAAGGGCACAATAATGACAGATAAAAGCAACGATAAGCACCAGCAACGCCAGCAAAAAGTAAAAGAGCAGGTAGATGCGCGTGTTGCTGCCGCGCAAGACGTAAAAGGTATATTCCAAGTAATTACAGGAAATGGTAAAGGTAAATCAACCTCTGGCTTTGGTGTGGTTGCGCGCTGTGTTGGTCATGGTAAAAAAGCCGCTGTATGTCAGTTTATTAAAGGTACGTGGGAATGTGGCGAGCGTAATTTATTGCAAGGTGCAGGCGTTGAATTTGCAGTAATGAATACAGGGTTTACATGGGATACGCAAAACAAAGAGGCCGACACTGCTGCTGCGCAAGCAACATGGCAAGAATCTAAACGTATGCTTGCAGATAGCAGTATTGATTTAGTATTACTTGATGAACTTACGTACATGGTGACTTACGGCTACATTGACCTAAATGAAGTGGTCAGTGCGCTTAATAACCGCCCACCTATGCAGTCGGTTATTATTACCGGTCGTGCAGCGCATCGCACTTTAACCGATCTTGCAGACACAGTAAGTGAAGTACGTAATGTAAAACATGCGTTCGACTCAGGAATAAAAGCATTAGAAGGGTTTGATTACTAATGTACAAAGCGCTTTTAGTTGGACTTGGGCTATGCAGTTTATTAGGCAATGCAGCTGCAAATGAAGTAACAAATCCTAATAAGATACGTGTAGTGGCACTTGCGCCGCATATAGTAGAAAACCTATTTGCTATAGGCGCGGGGAGTAATATTGTCGGTACTGTTGATTACGCCGATTATCCAGCTGAGGCTAAAAGTATTGAGCGCATTGGTGGTTACTATGGTATTTCCCTTGAAAAATTATTAGCGCTAAAACCTGATTTAGTAATTGGTTGGAAAAGTGGCAATCAAAGTGAAGATTTAGAACAAATTAAACGCCTAGGTATAAAAGTACATTTAAGTGATCCCAAAAAAATAGAAGAAGTTGCAAACGAGCTGATTACTTTTGGTAAATTTACTGGGCGTATTGAGCAAAGCGAGCAAGTAGCAAACGCATTTATTACTAAGCTAAAAAAAATTAAAAAACAGCAGCAAAGCAAAAAAATATTAACTGGTTTTTATCAACTATGGCCAGAGCCAATGATGACGGTAAGTAAAAATACATGGATAAACCAGCTTATTGAAACATGTCATGTAAGTAATGTGTTTGCACAAAGCGATACCGACTACCCGCAGATTAGTATCGAAAATGTTGTTGTGACTAAGCCGCAAATTATTATTACCCCTGATGAAAAATCAAAAACACCACAACCGGTTGTCGATTGGCAAAAATGGCCAGAAGTACCTGCGGTTAAAAATAATCATTTTATTAGTGTAAATGCCGATTTATTGCATCGTTTTTCGCCGCGTATGCTCGATGGGCTTGCTGATATGTGTGATAAAATAGATGTATCACGCAAACAAATTAAGAGCACACAATGAGCGATTGGTCAGACTTTTTACAAAGCGAATTACAGCAGCCCTATATGTTGCAAACCTTAGATTATGTCACTAAGCGCAGAGAAGAAGGCGTTGCAGTTTATCCGCCAGAGCAGCAAGTATTTAGCGCTTTTGATGCAACAGAACTTAACAACATTCGAGTGGTTATTTTGGGGCAAGACCCTTACCACGGCGAAGGACAGGCACATGGTTTGTGTTTTTCGGTATTGCCTGAGGTTAAAAAACTGCCACCGTCGCTTAAAAATATGTATAAAGAGTTAGCCACCGATATTACTGGCTTTACTATTCCAGCACACGGTTACCTGCAAAGCTGGGCAGAACAAGGCGTATTTTTGCTTAATACGGTACTTACTGTTGAGCAAGGGCAAGCGCATTCTCATAAGCATTTAGGATGGGAGCAATTTACCGATAACGTAATTGCGCATATAAACGAGCACTGCGAAGGTGTAGTATTTATTTTATGGGGCGCACATGCGCAAAAAAAAGGTAAAAGTATAAACAGTGCACGTCATCATATTTTAAAAGGGCCGCATCCTTCGCCGCTTTCTGCACATCGTGGTTTTTTTGGCTGTCAGCACTTTTCAAAAACTAATGACTTATTACAATCACAAGGTAATAAACCCATTAATTGGCAGGTTTAACTAACTAAAAGCAACGCATTAAAAAAGGCTTTCATATAGTGAAAGCCTTTTTGTTTAGTTGGTTGTAAAGGATTAAAAGTCTAGCTCGTCAATCGCAATACTGTCTGTTAAGTAATCGTATTCTTCTAGTTCTTTACGTAAACGGTGTTTGTCTTTTATTGCTTCTATTTCCCGCCACTTTCTTTTTTTATTTTTTTGAGAGGTTTTCCGTGTTGTATTAGGACCTTCTAATATCTCTAATATATCGTTTAGGCTATCCATGTACTTCTCCTATTGATTTTATTGACCTCAAGAATACCTATACCACAGGCCTAGCTAAAATAGAATAAAAAAGTGACATTAATGTTACGAAAGTGTGATTGATTGATGAAGGTTTATGCAAATAGTTAGTGTTTTTTAGACATAAAAAAACGCCGCAATTGCGACGTTTTTTAAAGTACGTTTAAACCAATTACATTGCTTTAAAACGTGCTTCTAATTGTTCTTGTGCATCAGCAAAAGAGCGAATACCTTCTGCTAGCTTTTCAGTCGCCATTGCATCTTGGTTATGTAACCAACGGAACTGGGCTTCTGTAAGCGGCTCAGGTTTTGGCTCTTTAGGAATATCTGTTTCTAGTAGGTATTCCTGTGCGCCTTCTAAATTACCTAAGTCTTCTAAAAGGTTAGGGCTAATAGTTAGCTTGTCACAACCTGTAAGGGCAATAATTTCGCCCGTGTTACGAAAGCTTGCGCCCATAACAACCGTTTTATAATCATGACGTTTGTAAAATTCAAAAATGCTACGAACCGACTGAACACCAGGATCTTGTAGCGGATCAGTTGGTTTTTCCATGCCGTTAGCCACGTGCCAATCTAAAATACGGCCAACAAATGGTGAGATTAAAAATACGTTTGCATCGGCACACGCACGTGCTTGGGCATCGCTAAATAATAAAGTAAGGTTACATTTAGTCCCTTCTTTTTCTAGCTGCTCAGCGGCTTTAATGCCTTCCCACGTAGACGCAACTTTAATTAAAATCTTGTCTTTGCTTACGCCTTCTTTTTCGTAAAGGCTAAGTAGCGTATGGGCTTTATCAATTGTAGCTTGGGTATTAAACGAAAGGCGAGCATCTACTTCTGTAGAAATGTAACCCGGTACAATTTCACTAATTTCTTTACCAAGCAATACTGCAAAGTAATCACATGCAAGTTCAAGTTGTTTAGCTGCATCTTGCTCGGTTTCTTTTGCGTAGCTCCAAGCTTTATCTAGGTAAGGCTTATAAGCTTCAATCTCACTCGCTTTTAATAAAAGCGATGGGTTTGTGGTTGCATCTTCTGGTTGATGCTTTTTGATCGCTTCAATATCGCCAGTGTCGGCTACGATAGATGAATGTTGTTTTAGCCTTTGTAGAGCTGAAGTCATTTGCTTTCCTCATTCCAAGCAAGTTAAAAGAAAATCTAAACACCCTTAATATATACAATCCATACTGCAACAGTGTGACAATGCTTGATAGGTCTTATGTCCTTATCAATAGAATAACGGCGATGTATGAGTTATTTAAGGGAGGATTTATTTAAACAAAACGTGCTTTTCGTTTCATTTAATGTTGAAATTGACATTAAATAAATTACAAGTCAATAGCTAACTATGATCACTGTTATTTCACCAGCAAAAAATCTTGATTACGACACGCCACCCGCAACAGACAAGTTCACTCAGCCTGAATTACTAGAGCACAGCGAAGAGCTCATGAAAGTATGCCGAGAACTAACACCAGCGCAAATTGGCAGCCTAATGAAAATTAGCGATAAGCTCTCTGGGCTTAACGCAGCACGCTTTAGTGAGTGGGCGCAGCCATTTACACAAAGTAATGCTAAACAAGCAGTACTTGCCTTTAACGGCGATGTATATGGTGGTTTAAATGCCGCCACACTTACCGCGAGTAACCTAGAGTACGCTCAAAGCCATTTACGCATTCTTTCAGGTTTATACGGGTTATTAAAACCACTTGATTTAATGCAAGCTTACCGCCTAGAAATGGGTACCAAGCTTGAAAACCCTCGTGGTAAAAACTTGTATGAATTTTGGGGCAGTATTATTGCTAACAAGCTAAACGGAGTAACAAAAGCGCAAGACGCACAATACCTCGTTAATCTTGCTTCAAACGAATATTTTAAAGCGGTAGATAAAAAAGCGCTTAATGCACAAATTATTACGCCACATTTTAAAGACTGCAAAAAAGGTCAGTATAAAGTAATTAGCTTTTACGCTAAAAAAGCGCGCGGCATGATGGCCCGTTACATTATAGAAAACCAAATAACGCAGCTCAGCCAATTAAAAGAGTTTACTGTTGCGGGTTATTACTTTAGCCCCGAGGCAACAACTAAAGATCTTGAGCCGGTATTTATGCGCGACGAGCAAAACTAACGCGTTTTATTTAAGCTTAATAATTACTAAAAGAGCCATGCATTGCATGGCTTTTTTTATGCTGGCGCTAAACTTGCAAACATTGTCTAAAATTAATTAACGACTAACAAGCAGGTACAGCACTATGATGAATATGCCAACCGTTGGCGAAGCCGAAAAACTGATAGAAGAAAAACTTGGTGGCTGGTTTGATGTAGTAATAAGCCACATTCCTAATTTTATTGTCGCTATTGTTATCGCACTCGTGTTTTCTATATTAGCGCGATATGCCGGTAAGTTGATGAAAAACGTATTACGCCGCTCTCTCGACTCTACACAAATAGCTGACTTAATGGCTTCTATATTTAAAGTTATTGTACTTTGTATTGGCTTATTTATAGCGCTCGACTTTGTTGGGTTAAAGGGCACTGTTACCTCACTACTTGCCGGTGCAGGTATTGTGGGTTTAGCTATTGGTTTTGCATTTCAAGACATGACCGAAAACCTAATAGCCGGTATAGCTATGGGAATACGCAAACCATTTAAAGCGGGTGATGTAATTGAAACCGATGACGTATTCGGTTCAATACATTCTATAAACCTGCGTAACACGCTAATAGAGAGCTTTTACGGGCAGTTAATCCTAGTACCAAACAAGGTATTATTTAGAAACGTGTTAAAAAATTACACCACGTTAGGCGTTAGGCGCATAGAAGTGCCAGTCGGCATTTCGTATGGCGATGATATTGAAAAAGCCAAAGAGGTTATAGTTGATAAAATTAACGAATTTGACTTTGTAATACGCAAAGACGAAACCGCTGTATACGCAGAAGGTTTTGGCGACAGTAGTATTAATCTACTGGTGTGGTTTTGGATTAAATATCCTGGCGAGCCAGACTTTATGACAGTACGCCACAAGGGCGTAGTGGCAGTTAAACAAGCACTTGATGAAGCTGATATTAGTATTCCATTCCCAATACGGACTTTAGATTTTGGTATAAAAGGCGGCGAAAAACTCGATGCCATGATAAGCGATAAAATAAGTCAGCAATCAGCAAATAAAAAGGGTGATAATAATACTGATGCAAGCCAAGGTGAGTAAATAATTTAAAACCCACAAGGTAAAAGCATTAGGAAATAGTTACTGACTATCAGCGCGTTTTTACAAAGTAAAAGCACGCTGATATATACCATTAATTAAGTAGTCTTAAAATATTGATTGTTATTTAACCTTTCGTACTTTAAATTTAACACTTTAAAAATAATGGATTATTTTAATGAGCTCCTTTTCTTCAAACGCAAAAAAACACCTACTTAAATATTATAATCATCATCCTAAAGAAGTTGGTTCACAACTTTATATTAGGAATAAACAATATTACGACTAAAAGGTTTTACTTCTACAGACTGCATCACTTATGCATTGAATGTAATGTCTGCTGCGTTTGCAGAGGTAGGCAATAGTGAGGCTAAAAATACGATTTGGAAAAAGGGACACAGTGGTATTATTACAGCTCAATATTTAGTGAGTAACCTCGGTTGGGAAACCGTTTATATTAATGCTGATATTAATCACCCCGCAGATGGCGAAAATAAACACCCTTTGGCATATTTGCAGCAAGTTAAAAGGGATGGTAAATACTATAATGTCCCTGTTCATCATGCTATGACGAATTATCGCCCAACTGATAAAGAATCGGCTCAGGAGCAAGGTTTGTGGAAGATCTATAAATCAAGAGGTTTAAAAGTAGGCCCAACAACACTTAATATAGTTGACTATAACACCATGAGAAAAGTTCCTTTTGGATTCGGCGTTTCAAATGGTGGTATGCATACATAGCTTTTTTCTGAAGGATATGTTTATGAAGTTCATTGGGATGGTATTGGTGCTAGCCTTTACGAAAAAACACCTTTGAATTTATTTAACTGGTTATCTGGTGTTATTATTGTACCAAAAGATTCATCAGGATTATTAAAATCACTACCACAAGTGGCTCGGCATTTACATGAATAAAAAAAGCATAACTCATTGTTCTATCATTTTATTTATTTTAAGTTTTATTATAGGCTGCAATTCATTAAATAATACTCAGCAAGATAATACTAAAGAGCTTAATAAACGGTATGGTTTAAGTTATCAATTAACAGTTGAAAATGATAACGCAGGAATTACTTTTTTTGATCGCGATAATAATTTTATATCCAAGCTAACTTTACCTGATGAAAATGCATACGTGAGAAGAAAAGAGTTATTAGAATTTTGCGATGAAGACAACTCTTTATGTCCGGATATGAAGTCTGAAAGTAGTTTAGTTAGTTGGTCGCCAGGTGGTGGTTTTTTAGCCGTTTTTGCAGGGGACACCCAAGGTTTTTGGTTTGTACCAACTATTGAAATAACCAAGTCTGCATTTAATGAAAGGCATATACTCAAGATTGGACTTCATCAAACAACTAACCGCTTTAATATCGGTTTGTTTCATCAAACTGGAGGGTGGTTAAATAACGAACAGTATGTTTTTTCTTCAGGTATAAGTGGTGACAATTTTGTTTATAAGTTCAACACAAAAACAAAGGAACTTAAGGGTTTTCCTTTTGAGCTAAATGAAGGCTCTACAGTGAGCAATTTTGAAGAAGTGTTTGTAGATAGTTATTATTCGCAAAAAAATAGTTTTAAAATAAGTGATGTGGCTAAACAATTAGAAGAATTAAAATAAAAAGCGCCACTTGTGTTGGAGTAACAAGCAGCGCTGAGGAATAAGTTAAGAGAGGGAGGTATTAAATAACACTAATTTTATTTCGAATGATTTTAACCCCATCCATATTTTCTAAAAACTTTTGAGCTAGTGCACGCTGAAAACCTGTTTGTGCTTCACCGTATAAATCAACTTCCCCATTTTTTACCTGCACTCGAATATCGTTTAGCTCTAAATTAGGGTTAGTGCGTAATGTATTCGTTATTGATTGCTGCAAGTTAGGTTGAGTGGCTACACTGCTTACTACGGCCATGTTGGTTGCTGCACTTACCTTTGTAGCGCAAGCTAATAAAAATAAACAACAAAATGATACTAAAGCGATAGTTAACTTGAAGCGGTTCATAACTTTATCCTTACATTACGGTGAATAGTGCAGCAATTGTTTGCTGAGTTATTCTTACAGTTACAATTTCAGTGCCAAAATTAATGCATTGAAATATAAGGATATTTTATTAAGTGAGAATTCAGGTGGGCAATAATTACATTTTACTGAGTATGAGTTACATGCATGGGTTACATTTGTAACGGGTACAAAGGGCAGAGTCTATAAGGGTTTCTTTAAAAAGCCGGCTAATGCCGGCTTTAATATAAAAATGTTTTAGGTTACTTTTTCTTTTTAACCTTCGCTTTTTTCTTAGCTTTCATTTTTACCGGATCTTTACGCTTTTTAGCCGGCGGCTTAGCTTCTTTATGCTGCGGCTCAATACCTTTAATTACACGGCGTTTAAGTTTTTGCTCAATGTAGCGCTCTACTTTATATAAAATGCCAATGTCGTGTGCTTCAACAAGCGATATTGCTACACCTTTTTTACCAGCACGGCCTGTACGACCAATTCGGTGTACGTATACATCTGCGGTGCGTGGTAGGTCAAAGTTAATTACATGGCTGATGTCTGATACATCTATACCACGCGCTGCAACATCTGTAGCGATAAGTATTTTAGTACGGCCACTGTGAAAGTTTTCCATGGCTTTCATGCGCTTATCTTGTGGCATTTCACCGCGCAACCACGCCGCTTTAACGCCATTATTAGTAAGTTCACCAATTAGCGTTTCAAGGCGCTCACGCGTTTTAACAAACACAATAGCTTTAGTTACGTCTGGGCCATTTAGGGTGTTTACTAAAAGCTCTAGTTTATGGTGGTAATCATCCGCAAGGTGAACCCACTGGTGAATTTTTGCTTTTTCTTTGCGTGACGATTCAGCTTCAAGTAGAGCAGGGTCGTTTAGCGTTGTTTCTGCAAATCGTTCTACGCTGTCGCCTTCAAGCGTTGCCGAGAATAAAAAGCACTGACGACGGTTTTTAGCTTCGTCGCAGATACGGCTCATTTCTTTTTTGAAACCCATGTCTAACATGCGATCAGCTTCATCAATAATAAGCATTTCTACATGTTCAGCATGAAAGTTTTCAGTTTCTAGGTATTCCATTAATCGCCCTGGAGTGGCAATTAATACATCATTATTTTTTTCAAAAATCTCTTTGTGAGTACCGTAGTTAATGCCGCCCGTTACCACGCCAATTTTTAGGTGCGTACGTTTAGCAAGTAGTTCACACTGTTCATGAATTTGATATGCCAGCTCACGTGTTGGGGTCATTATTAATACGCGGGCAAAACCAGGTTCACGACGTGGAAAATCCAATAAGTATTGAATGGCAGGAATTAAAAATGCCGCTGTTTTTCCTGTGCCAGTAGGTGCAGATGCTAAAATATCGCGCCCCTGTAGTGCCTCAGGAATAGCTTGTTGTTGAATGCTAGTTGGCGTTTCGTAACCCATTTTATCAATGGCGTCGAGTAGCTTGGTATCAAGATCAAATTCAGAAAATTGCATAGAGTGTCTAAAATAAGGGACAATTACCTGCAATTATACGCGCTATACGCCAGTTGGTGAACGAAAAGGTGAAAAAATGTCAGGGTTTACGTTTAAACAATTTAAGGTAGAGCACGACAGGTGTGCAATGAAGGTCTCAACCGATGGCATTTTGCTTGGCGCGTGGGCTAATTTAAGTGATGCAAAGTCACTACTCGATATAGGCACCGGCACGGGGTTGCTAGCGTTAATGTGCCAGCAGCGAAGTAATGATCTTGCAATAACCGCTGTAGAGGTTGATGAAGCTGCTTACAATCAAGCGCTTCAAAACAGTGCTAATAGCCCATGGCCTAATATCAACGTAGTGCATACAACAATTCAAGCGTTTGAATACACGAAGCCATTTGATGTTGTAATTTCTAATCCACCTTACTTTAATCACAGCTTAAAAGGTGAAAACGATGCCCGTAACACTGCCCGCCACACTGATGGATTAAACTTTGACGAGTTAATAAATACTTTTAAACGTTTCAGCCATAGTGGCTCTCGCTTTAGCTTAATACTTCCCAGCATTGAAGGAGCGTTATTTATTAAGCTTGCTACTCAAAATGGGTTGTATTTAAATGCACATTGCCGAGTAAAAGCCACTCCCAATAAAGATATCAGTCGCAGTTTAATGACATTTAGCTATCTAAAAAGCGATATCGAATCCTCAATCCTGTGCATTAGAAACTTAGATAATAGCTACACAGCTAATTATGTAGCGTTGTGCAAAGCATTTTATTTGAAAATGTAAAGTAATTGTAAAATAGGAACGAATAACGCAAACTGACTAAAACTTATCGCTGAGAACAGATATGGATAGTCAGCTACCTAAACCCTTTATAATTACACTTGCCATATTACAGGCTATTGCTCTTACCCTTTTGTATAGCAGTTTAGAAAATAATGTGTGGCCAGCAACAAGCCCTACATGGTTAGTCTCACTTATTACATTCTCTATGAGCTTTCCTTTATTAATGCTAATGACCGTTAATAAAAATAATATAAAAACGTCGTTACTTTTAATCCTTCCTTTTTCTTTGTTGTTATCTTTATTGGGTGCGTATGCAGGCTTTCAGCAAGAACCTCAAGAGTACGTAAGTAATAACACTTTAATGTCAGTTTTTATTTTTACTAGTTTAATAGCTGGCTTTAAAGGCCTTATGTACATACAACAATTTAGTAGCTCAGAAAATGTTAGCTATAGTCGATTGTTTAAGCTCTCTTGGCGTAATTTTATAATTTTTGGAGAATGTTGGCTGTTCGTACTTATTTTTTGGGGAATACTAAATTTAGGTGCGGCTTTATTTGATATTTTAGATATAAAGTTTTTCTCTGAGCTACTAAGAGATGAATGGTTTTGGATCCCAACCTTAACGCTTGCATTTGCCTTTGCGAGTATCATATTTAGAAAGCTTTTGAACATTGAAGATAATATCGCTTTTTTACTGCAAACTTTAATTAAGTTTTTACTTCCTGTTTTATCAGTTATTTCTCTCGGTTTTTTAGCAACACTTCCTTTTACCGGACTCAATAAATTATGGGAAACCGGAAGTGGCAGTTTATTAGTAATGTGGCTGCAGGTACTCACGTTGTTTTTTGTTAATACTGTTTATAAAGATGACTCATCAGTTCGCCCTTATCACTTGCTCTTGCATCGACTCGTTTTTATAAGCGTTGCGTTACTTCCCGTTTATAGTGTTATTTCGGCCTATGGAATTTACTTACGGGTAGAGCAGCATGGGCTAACAGTAGATCGTTGTTGGGGTATTTTAATTTGGTTTTTATTGGCGTGTTTTTCGTTTAGTTACCTTGTTGGAATTATAACAAAACGAGATAATTGGCTAGAGCCGCTTAGTAAAATAAATATTGTAATGGGCTGGGTGGTATTAGTGAGTATGCTTGCTGTTAACTCTCCTTTATTAAACTTTCAAAGCTTATCTACAAATAGCCAAATAGCGCGTTTAGATGCAGGTAAAGTAACAATAGAAAAATTTGACTATTACTATTTTGAGTACAGCTTAGGTCGCCAAGGTTATTTAGCTATGCAGTTATTAAAACAGAAAATAGAAACTAGTCATCCAGAGCAATACGCTATTATTGATAGAATGTATGTTAATAATGAATATGCTTTAACATTAGAACACACCGTAGATGATTTTATTGAGCGTAGTGTATTTTGGCCATCACAAACGCTAATACCTCAAGATTTAATAGAAGTAGTATTTTCTGAACAACATTTTTACGAGCGTAACTCTTTAAAAGAACATACTTATTATTTTATTGGTATGGATTTAAATAAAGATAAAGTGCTAGATTTTATAGTGGTTGACGAAAATAATGAAAATATAGCCGCATATTTTTGGTTATTTGATATGGGTAAGTGGCGCTCAAAGTATATGGATGTCGAAAATCCTGAAGAAATTAGATACCTTAAAAACATGATTGATAGTAATGAATTATCTTTAGTTGAGTCTGAATATTCAAATCTAAAAATAGGGGATGTTGTTTTTAAAGTGAGGTAATACGTTACTTTAATTTTTACGCTACATAGCCTAAAACCTAAGCTAATAATTATTAGGTTAGGTTTTTTGCTTTTAGGTACGATGCTTTAATAGTGTGTTTATAAATCAGCTGGTATTATCGCTTTATTCGCCATTTTAAATTAAGGCAACATAATGAAAAAATTAAATAAACTATCTTTGCAAAGTACACTCGCAGCGGCTTTATTTGTAAGCCAAAGTGCGCTTGCAAACATGAGCCCTGTAGGGCTTTGGAAAACCATTGATGAAGATACAAGCGAAGCTAAATCGTACGTACGTATTACTCAAAACAACAATATACTAAGCGGCAAGGTAGACTCTATTTTAGACCCTGCTAAGCAAGATGGCATTTGTAAAGAGTGCGATGGCGCATTAAAAGATCAGCCTATTTTGGGTATGACCATTATTACTGATGTAAAACCAGAAGATGATGGCGTATGGGGAGATGGCGAAATACTCGACCCAACTAATGGCAAAACCTACACAGTGCAACTAACGCCACAAAACGACGGTAAAACGTTAGAAGTTCGTGGCTATATTGGCTTTTTTTACCGTAACCAATATTGGGAGCGTGTAGAGTAAATAATCAAAAGCGCAGCAAGGGCTGCGCTTAAATATGTTTATAGCGTTTCGCTGTACTCGGTCATTACTTGCTCAACCCAGCTGGCAATGCGTTCATCGCTTAGCTCGTATTGGCTGTCTTCATCAAGCGCGAGTCCTACAAAGTATTTACCATCAGGGGTAAGTGCTTTTGAAGCTTCAAACTCGTAGTTTTCGTCGTTTGGCCAAAAGCCAAGTTGCGTAAACGACTGGGTATTTATTTCATTGTGAAGCATACCAAGGGCGTCTTGAAACCACTGTCCGTAACCTTGCTGGTCGCCCATGCCAAATAAAGCAATGGTTTTACCATTTAGGTTTACGTCTTTTATGTCGTCCCACTTAGACTCCCAGTCTTCTTGTATTTCGCCAAAATCCCATGTTGAAATACCAAAGATGATAAAGTCGTACTGCTCTGCATTTTTTAGTGGTTCGTCTTTAATGTTGTGTAAGGTCACTACATCGGCGCCAATAATGTCGCGAATTTTTTCTGCTGCCATTTCTGTATAGCACGTAGTAGAGCCAAAAAATAAACCAATCTGCATCGTATTTATCACTGTGTAATTGCCTGTTATGATAGGGCGCAGTTTACCGTAAGGTATTTTTAATTGATACCTTCTACCGTGGTATTACCAACAAGAGATCACAACGTGACAACGCTACCAGACGATTTACCTGAACAAAATACCGAGCTAAGTAGCAATAGCGACTTTTTAGAAACCTTTTTAGATAGCTTGTATTTAGAACAAGGTGTTAGCGAAAACACCCTAAGCGCGTACCGCAGCGATTTAGACAAGTTTTGCCAGTTTTTAAAAGGCGAAAACCTAATGACAGTAACCAGCCTCGATGTTGAAAGTTACCTAGCTCATCGTGTTGATTTAGGTTTAAAGCCGCGAAGCACAGCGCGCAGCATAAGTGCGTTAAAACGTTTTTATCAGTACTTTGTTCGCGAAAAAGTAATAGCTGACTCTCCTATGGTTAATATTGCCCAGCCAAAAGCAGGGCAGTCGTTACCTAAAACACTTTCAGAGGCGGAGGTTGAAGCATTATTAAATGCACCTAATATTGAAGACCCAATGGGACTGCGCGATAAAGCGATGCTTGAGCTACTTTATGCTACGGGCTTACGTGTAACCGAGCTCGTGGGGCTGCGTATGGAGCAAATAAATTTGCGCCAGTCGGTAGTGTTTGTAAAAGGTAAGGGTAACAAAGAGCGCTTAGTGCCACTGGGCGAAGAGGCCATGTATTGGCTTGAACAGTTTTTAAAAGGTGGGCGCGCACAAATGATCAAACACGCGACCGACTTTGTATTTCCGTCAAAGCGTGGTGTAGGCATGACCCGACAAACTTTTTGGCATAGAATTAAACACTATGCTATTTTGGCATCAGTTGAGTCTCCATTATCTCCCCATACGATGCGCCATGCTTTTGCTACGCATTTACTAAACCATGGGGCTGACTTACGTGTGGTGCAAATGATGCTAGGACACAGCGACTTATCAACCACACAAATTTATACCCATGTTGCTAATGAACGGTTAAAATCGGTACACGCACAGCATCATCCACGCGCTTAAGTTGAAATTTTTTGTTACTAAGCCGGTCAGTTTATAAGTATTTTTAGGATAGAGAGAAGTTATGAAAAAATTAATGTTAGCAGGTGCCATGTTGTGCACAAGTATTAGTGCATTTGCAAATGGCGTTGCTGTAACTCCAAGTGCTGATGATCCTATTGTTACTAAATTTGCCACTTTAGGTGTAACGGTTAAGCAAATTAACCCAAGCCCAGTTGCCGGTTTAAAAGAGCTAATTACAAATAAAGGTGTACTTTACGCAAGCCCAGACGGCCAGTTTTTAATGCAAGGTACGCTAATCGATTTAAACAACCGTAGTAACTTAACAGAGCAAGCGCTAAATGGCGTACGTGTTGAAGGCGTTAAAGAATACGAAGATTCTATGATTGTTTATAAAGCGCCAAATGAGCAACATCAAATTACTGTATTTACTGATATTAGCTGTGGTTACTGTCGTAAATTACACCGCGAACTAGACGACTTACTAGACGCTGGCATTACAGTGCGTTACTTAGCGTTTCCGCGTGGTGGACTGCAAGGTTCTGGTTATGCTGATTTAATGAATGTTTGGTGCGCACGCGATCAGCAAGAAGCGCTAACAGAGGCTAAGTCGGGCGTAGACACTAAAGTAGTTGCAGGCTGTAGTGCACCGGTTGCCGAGCATTACCAACTAGGCCAAAGCTTTGGTATTAGCGGTACGCCAGCGATTGTATTAGAAGATGGTACAATGATCCCAGGTTACCAGCCAGCAGCCGCTTTAAAAGCAGCGCTTGAGGCAAACAAAGCGTCTTAATAAGGCGTTTACGTTTATTAAAAGGCCGTAATGGCCTTTTTTTGTCTTTTTATTTTGAATTTAAAAGTTAGCAATTGCATGAAAAAACTGATCATTGCGCGAGAAAACGTTGACGACTCACACCTACCGAGCAACTTACACCCCGTTATAAAACAAATATATGCCACGCGAAATGTAATTAATGCTGATGAGCTAAATAACAGTGCAGCTACACTTCACGACTTCAAACTATTTAAAGACATAGACAAAGCAAGCGAGTTGTTAGTAAATGCTTTAAACGCGCAAAGTCGTATTTTAATTGTTGGCGATTTTGATGCCGATGGCGCAACTAGCACAGCTACCTTAATGCAAGGCCTTGAGATGTTTGGCTTTAAGCATTTAGATTACCTAATACCAGACCGGTTTAGTTTAGGCTATGGCTTAAGCCCTGCATTGGCTGAGCAAATAGTACAAATAAACCCTGAGCTGGTTATAACTGTAGATAACGGTATTTCGTGTATTGCCGGTATTGATATTTTAAAGGCAGTGGGTATAAAAGTGTTGGTAACAGATCACCACTTACAAGGTGAGCAACTCCCTAATGCCGATGCAATAGTAAACCCTAATAGGCACGAGTGTAACTTCCCGTCTAAATCAATAGCAGGGGTTGGTGTTGCCTTTTACTTACTTATTGCCCTTAGAAGCGTAATGCGCGAGCAAGGCTACTTTGAACAGCAACCACCACCAAATTTAGCTAACCTACTCGATATAGTTGCACTAGGTACAGTGGCCGATGTGGTTGCGCTTGATGCAAATAACCGCACCTTAGTACATCAAGGTTTAGCGCGCATTCGAAGTGGTAATACTCGCCCAGGTATTACTGCACTTATTGAAGTGGCTAACCGAAATGCAGCGCGTTTAAGTGCCAGTGATTTTGGTTTTTCGCTAGCGCCGCGTTTAAATGCCGCAGGTCGATTAGATGATATGAGCTTAGGCATAGCGTGTTTGTTAAGTAACGATATAAACCAAGCAAGGCGCATTGCTGGTGAGCTTGATAGCTTAAACCATGCTAGGCGCGAAATAGAGCAGGGCATGCAAGCCGAGGCGCAAGCCGTACTTGATAGGCTCGCCTTTAGTGACGATAACATTCCCGATGCTATTTGTTTGTTTCAAGATGACTGGCACCAAGGTGTTATTGGTATTTTGGCTGGCCGCTTAAAAGAAAAATATCATCGTCCAACCGTTATTTTTGCTGGTGGCGAAAACGGCGAAATAAAAGGTTCGTGCCGCTCTATTGAAGGGCTGCACATGCGCGACCTACTCGAAGGGCTAAATACCGCCGACCCACACTTAATTAATAAATTTGGTGGCCACGCAATGGCTGCTGGTTTGAGTATTAACGAGCAAAACTTTAACGACTTTAAAAAAGCGTTTGATGCAGCTGTAACAGCTCAGCTTAGCGAAGAAAGCAAACGCTGTATTGTATTTACCGACGGCGAGCTGCCAAACGAATGCTTTACGATGGAGTTTGCTCAGCTATTAAAGCAATCAGGCCCATGGGGACAGCAATTTCCAGAGCCGGTATTTGAGCATACCTTTGAAGTTATTCAACAGCGTATTGTGGGCGAAAAGCATTTAAAATTAGTGCTTAAACATCAATCAGGGCGATTAGTTGATGCCATTGCCTTTGGTATTGATGTAAAAGAATGGCCCGACACCGAAGCTCGTTTTGTTAAAGTGGCGTATCAGCTCGACATAAACGAGTTTAGAGGTAAGTTTAGCTTGCAATTAATAGTAAGAGAGCTTGAAAAAGTGCATTAAAAAATATGCAGCAACTATGCATAAAATGCTAATAAAGCGCGCGGTTTTTTGTTAAAATCGGGCGTTTTTATCATTTGACGATAATTTATTGCGTAATTAGCTAATTTTAGCGCGTAATAATCTAGCCATTTTGGAGTAATGTACATGTTTGAAGTGAATCCTGTGATTAATCAAATCAAGGAAATTCGCGAACGTACTGAACTGCTTCGGGGGTACCTTTGACTACGCTCTTAAACAAGAACGCTTAGAAGAAGTAAACGCCGAACTTGAAGATTCAGCCGTATGGAATGAGCCTGAGCGTGCACAAGCACTTGGCCGAGAAAAATCAGCACTAGAAGCGGTTGTTGAAACAATCGATAACTTAGTGGCTGGCGCCGACGACGTTGAAGGGTTGCTTGAGCTTGCTATAGAAGCTGAAGACGAAGAAACCTTTGTTGAAGCGCAAACTGAGCTTGAAGGCTTAAATAAACAGCTTGAAGGTTTAGAGTTCCGTCGTATGTTTTCGGGTTCTCACGATTCAAACGACGCCTACCTAGATTTACAGTCGGGTTCTGGCGGTACTGAAGCACAAGACTGGTGTAACATGCTACTGCGTATGTATTTACGCTGGGGCGAAGCCAAAGGTTTTAAAGTTGAGCTTGTAGAGGCTACCGATGGCGATGTAGCAGGTATTAAAGGCGCAACAGTGCGCTTTGTTGGCGAATACGCATACGGTTGGCTACGTACAGAAACAGGTGTGCACCGTTTAGTACGTAAAAGCCCGTTTGACTCAAGTGGCCGTCGTCATACCTCGTTTGCCTCTGCGTTTGTATACCCAGAAGTAGATGACAACATTGAAATTGATATTAATCCGTCAGATTTACGTATAGACGTTTACCGTGCATCGGGCGCGGGTGGTCAGCACGTAAATACCACCGAATCGGCAGTACGTATTACCCACGTACCTACCAACACGGTTGTACAGTGTCAAAACGAGCGTTCACAACACAAAAATAAAGCCCAAGCAATGAAGCAGTTAAAAGCTAAATTATTTGAGCTTGAGCTTCAGCAGCAAAATGCTGAAAAGCAAACTCAAGAAGACGCAAAGTCGGATATTGGCTGGGGAAGCCAAATTCGTTCTTACGTACTTGATGATGCACGTATTAAAGATTTACGAACTGGTGTTGAAAACCGTAATACGCAATCGGTACTTGACGGCAACCTAGACAAATTTATTGAAGCCAGCCTAAAATCTGGCCTATAACCACCAAGCTAAAAAAGAGCTAAAAAATGACTGATCAAATCCAAGACGAAAATAAGTTAATCGCTGAGCGTCGCGGCAAATTAGACGCTATTCGCGCAAATTGCCCAGCCAACGGTCATCCTAATCAGTTCCGTCGTGAACATTACACGGCTGATTTACAGGCTGAGTTTGGTGATAAGAGTAAAGAAGAATTAGTAGAGCTTCAGCATGTTGTATCAATTGCTGGACGTATTCTTGCTAAACGTGGTCCTTTTATGGCAATTCAAGACATGAAAGGCCGTGTACAAGCTTACGCATCTAAAGATGTGCAAAAAGACTTAAAAGCAAAATATGGTCAACTAGATATTGGCGATATTATTGGTGTTAAAGGCGCACTTAATAAATCAGGTAAAGGCGATTTATACGTAGAAATGACAGAGTACGAATTACTTACTAAGTCACTACGCCCATTACCAGAGAAATTTCATGGCTTATCAGATCAAGAAACTAAGTACCGCCAACGCTACGTTGATTTAATTACTAACGAAGCAACGCGCGAAACGTTCCGTATTCGCTCACAAGTAGTTGAAGGTATTCGTCGCTTTTTAGCCGAGCGCGACTTTATGGAAGTAGAAACACCTATGCTACAGGTTATTCCTGGCGGTGCATCTGCGCGTCCGTTTGTGACTCACCATAACGCACTTGATATAGATATGTACTTACGTATAGCGCCTGAGCTTTACCTTAAGCGTTTAGTGGTAGGTGGTTTTGACCGCGTATTTGAAATTAACCGTAACTTCCGTAACGAAGGGTTATCAACGCGTCACAACCCAGAATTCACTATGATTGAGTTCTACCAAGCGTATGCTGATTACATTGACCTGATGAATATCACCGAAGACATGCTACGTACTGTTGCAACTAACGTATTGGGCAGCCCAATTGTTATTAATACAACAAAAGACGAAAACGGCGAAGTAACCGACTCGGTAGAGTACGACTTTGGGCAACCGTTTACACGTTTAAGCATGGCTGATGCTATCTTAAAATATAACCCTGAGTTTGATGCTGCGGTATTTAACGATCCAGAAAACCACTTTGACGAATTAAAAGCGTACGCTAAACAAGTACATGTAAAAATTCCTGAAAACTGCGTTTGGGGCCCAGGTAAGTTTTTATGTGAAATATTTGAAGAAACGGCTGAGCACATGCTTATCCAACCTACATTTATTACTGGTTACCCGTGGGAAGTTTCTCCACTGGCGCGTCGTAACGACGAAAACCCATTTGTTACCGACCGTTTTGAGTTTTTTGTTGGCGGACGTGAGCTTGCAAATGGTTTCTCGGAGCTTAACGATGCACAAGATCAAGCTGAGCGCTTTACTCGTCAAGTTGAAGAGAAAGACGCAGGTGATGATGAAGCAATGCATTACGATGAAGACTACATACGCGCACTTGAGTACGGCTTACCGCCTACCGCTGGTGAAGGTATTGGTATTGACCGATTAGTAATGTTATTTACTGATTCATCAACAATTAAAGACGTTATTTTATTCCCGCATATGCGCCCACAAGCTGATTAAGCTTTTGGTAAAACAACGTGAATTAAAAAACACCGCTAACTAGCGGTGTTTTTTTTCTTTTTATTAAGCGAATTTTTGTTTTTTAATTAATTAGTACTACAATAAAATTTAAATGCAGTTATTAATGCTGGTTAATATAAAATTCAGCTTAAAACCTTTATGGTTATAACTAGTTGTTAGCATTATAAATAGTAGTGTTATAACTTTTTATTATGGTTGTTTTTTAAACATGTGTTGTATTTATGTAAGCTTTTTAGCTAGAATACGCCCAAAATTTATACGGCTTCGTATTTGCTAGTTAAATATTAAATATCTAAAGGACTTAGAGTAATAATATGAAAAATAAACGCACAGAAGATTTTTCAGAAGTGAGCACCACAGAGCAAGAGCGAGAAGCTTATTACCGTGCTTGCATAGCTGAATTTCAACAATTGGGTTACCAAGAACAGTATTTAGCTAATTTAACAGATGAGTTAGTGCCTGTGCTAGGTGTTAATCCTGCCGACAAAAACACATAAGCCGCTTAATTTTCAAACTAATTACACTTTAAAACCAAACATATGTGCAATCTATAACCATATAGACATATTTGGCAGAAAAGTGTTTGACATATTTTCTGAAATCTTTATTATACGCCCCACAAGACGGAGAGGTGTCCGAGTGGCCGAAGGAGCTCCCCTGCTAAGGGAGTATAGAGTTTGTAGCTCTATCGAGGGTTCGAATCCCTCCCTCTCCACCATTTCTTTTAATGGCGAGTCTTGTAAAAAGTAAAGATGGGCGCATAGCTCAGCTGGATAGAGTACCTGGCTACGAACCAGGCGGTCGGAGGTTCGAATCCTCCTGCGCCCACCACTCTTTACACACTCTGCTTAGAGTATAAACAAGCAAAAAATAAAAGTGGGCGCATAGCTCAGCTGGATAGAGTACCTGGCTACGAACCAGGCGGTCGGAGGTTCGAATCCTCCTGCGCCCACCACTTTTATTAACTCTGCTTAGAGTATAAACAAGTAAAAAATGAAAGTGGGCGCATAGCTCAGCTGGATAGAGTACCTGGCTACGAACCAGGCGGTCGGAGGTTCGAATCCTCCTGCGCCCACCACTTTCATACATAAGCCGACATTAAGTCGGTTTTTTTGTGTCTGAAATAAAGTAAAGCGTAGATATAGATAAACTAGCTTACTGCGAACCAAGCGGTCAGAGGTTCACTCTTAGAAGATACGTCCTGCGCCCACCACTTTCATACATAAGCCGACACTAAGTCGGTTTTTTTGTGCCTGAAATTTGAGAAAGTTTTCAGTTAAGCCAAACAAACACTTCTGTTAAAAACTTCAGCGTAGACGCAGAACTTGTTCGCGTGAGAAGCGCAGCTTCTAATTACTTACGTATCTACCCAAAACCATTTACGAGCGATGCTCGTCGCGCCAGCAAGCTGAGCGCCTACGGCAAACCTTAAACTATGACTTAAATTACCGTAGACGCAGAACTTGTTAACGAGAGAAGTGCAACTTTTAATTAGTTACGTATCCACTCAAAACCATTCACTGCTCTTTAACTTAAGCTGTGGTATTTTAAACACCTTGTTTAAAAGGATCTTGCTGTATGTTTAAAGCCGTATTTATCATCTTTGTATTACTATTTAGCAGCTTATTTAATGTGAGCGCTAAGCAAAGCGAAGCGCAAAATTCGCCCGTTGTTGGCGCTGCGCAGTTCGCACATTATTTACCACAATTAAAAAATAAAAGTATTGGCCTTGTAGTAAACCAAACATCACTTGTCGCTAACACGCATTTAGTAGATGCCTTACTCACTAAAAATATAAACATAACCAAAATATTTGCACCTGAACATGGCTTTAGAGGCGATCACGATGCCGGTGCCCATGTTAAAAATGCAGTTGATAGCAAAACTGGTATCCCACTTATTTCTATTTATGGCAAAAACAAAAAACCAAGCGCCGAAGCTCTTAGCAATGTAGATGTTATTATTTTTGATATACAAGATGTGGGCGTGCGCTTTTATACCTACATAAGCTCTATGCATTACATGATGGAAGCTGCAGCCGAGCAAGGTATTGAGTTTATTGTACTTGATAGGCCAAACCCCAATATTGCCTATGTGGATGGGCCAATACTTGAGCGCCAGTTTAAATCGTTTGTAGGTATGCACCCAATCCCCGTGCTGCATGGCATGTCGGTAGGCGAGCTTGCAAAAATGATCAAAGGCGAAAGCTGGATCAATAAAGCGGCTGATTTAAAACTTACAGTGATCCCGGTTGCTCATTACACACGCTCAACATCCTACAGTTTACCTGTAAAACCCAGCCCTAATTTACCGAACGATCAATCAATCGCGCTTTATCCGTCGCTTTGCTTTTTTGAGGCAACGCCAATAAGTATTGGCAGAGGCTCCGACTTTGCGTTTCAAGTAATTGGCTACTCGCCCGTTGCGCTTGGAGGTTTTAGTTTTACACCGCGCTCTATTAAAGGCGCGGCAGCAAACCCTAAATTTAAAAATACCCCTGTAAAAGGCCTCGATTTACGCACAGCAAACACGCGCGGGCTTGATTTAAGTTATTTAATTACGGCTTATAATAAATTAACTAAAAATAATATTACCTTTTTTGAACGCGCTGATTTTATGGATAAATTGGCTGGCACTAACAAACTACGTTTAGCTATTGAAGCAGGGCAATCAGAGGCACAAATAAAACAAAGTTGGCAGCAAGGGCTTGAGGCATTTAAAAAGCAACGAGCGCCATATTTACTATACAAGTAAGGGTTATAAATGGCGTTAGTAATAAACACAAAAATAAGCACTTATTTTAAAGCAGCTTTAGTCGCACTTATGGGCCTTGCACTTGCAGCGTGTAGTAGCAACAAGGCTAATGACTTTGCAGCGAGTGAGCTTAAGCAGAGTAAATTAGTAACGCTTCCAAATGCGCAAGTAGTGGTCACTTTTCCTGAAGCTAACCCAAGTAGTCGTGAATACGTAAATAACCGTGGCACATTTAAAGCGTATAAAGGGCGAGGGCAGTTATTAATTCAAAATAATAACGCGATAAGCGCCGATATTTTTATAAATAACCAAAAGCTTAATATTACCAACCAATTAGCCGCTAATACTTTATATGAGTATTCGCTAGCAAGGCGCACCCACAACGGGGTAAATACGTTTAAGGTTGAAAATATTAAACCTAAAGGCGCAAGCCTTACCTTGCGCTTTGAGTTTCCGACGTTAAATACCGCTGCGCAAAGTAACATAGACTTTAGCCAGGTCGATGCCCTTATTGAAAAAGACGTAAAAGCAGGTTTTCCGGGGGCAGTATTAGCCGTTGTAAAAAGTGGCGAACTCATAAAGCTTAGCGCCTATGGTGATGCCAAGCAGTACCAACAAAGTGATTTAATGCTACTACGCCCAGAGCCAATGCAAACACACACTCTGTTTGATTTAGCCTCTAACACCAAAATATTTGCCCCTAACTTTGCCCTAATGAAACTAGTAAGCGAAGGGCTTTTAAATATAAACAAGCCCGTGCAAAGTTACTTACCCGAATACAAAGGCGATGGGCGCGAGCTGCGCACAGTTAAAAATTTACTTACGCATACTGCGGGTTACCCGCCTGTGTTTGATTTTCATCGTAAAGGTGCTAAAACTGGCGATGCGTATTTTTCGCAAAATAGCCAAACCACAAAGCAGCTGTTACTTACGCAAGTACCGCTAAGTAATAAATACCCCGCACAAGCCGTTTACTCCGATATTGATTATATGATTTTAGGTGTACTGGTCGAGCGTATAACCGGGCAACCACTTGATGACTACCTAGAGCAACACATTTACGCCCCACTTAAACTGACCAATACGGTATTTAACCCACTTAAAAAGGGCTTTATACGCTCTGAATTTGCAGCTACCGAGCTTAGCGGTAACACCCGTGATGGGCGAATTGAATTTGATAATATTCGCACCAATGTTTTGCAAGGCGAAGTGCACGACGAGCGGGCATTTTATTCGTTTGATGGCGTAGCAGGGCATGCTGGTTTATTTAGTAATGCGCCCGATTTAGCCGTACTTAGCCAAGTGCTATTAAACCAAGGTGGCTTTGGCAATAACCAGTTATTTAGCGCATCAACCTTAGCGCAGTTTTTAACGCCACAATTAAACAACGAAACCTACGGCCTTGGTTTTAGGCTTGCAGGTAACAACCAAGCTAGGCGTTGGCACTTTGGCCCTTACGCAAGTGCACAGGCGTATGGACACACCGGTTGGACGGGCACAGTTACCGTAATTGACCCAACGTACGATTTAGCCATTATTTTATTGACCAATGCGCGCCACACAAAAATAAAAGGAAGCCAAAAACATTACCAGTTTTTGGGCAAACAATACGAGACGGCGCAATATGGCTCGGTGGTATCGCTTATTTACGAAGCACTACTAAATCAATAAATTATCGTTTAGGTTAAAACGGCCTAAGTGCAGTGCCTTAAGTGATTTATTTACAGGTGACTTAACTAAGGCAATCCATTAAGCTAAGCGGTTTACAAATTCAGGCCACATTTTTAAAACGGCCTGCAAAATAAGCGTTTAAACGTGAATAAGCGAAAGCACTTCGCTATTAATAAAGGTTAACTTATGTCTTGGTATTCTATATTACCGCCGCTCATTGCTATCGCCATCGTGTTTTGGCGCAAAGAAGTAATAATGGCACTTTTGGTGGCCGTGGCTTCATCAGAACTTTTACTCGCAATACAAGGCGAGGGTAATACCTTATTTGCTACATTTTTAAATACCATTGAGCGCATAATATCGGTAGCCAGCTCGCCAGGTAACACCCGCATTTTAATATTTAGTATTATGATTGGTGCCTTGCTGGCTTATATTCGCGAATCTGGCGGCGTAGCAGCCACCGTTAATATGCTAATGAACAAAGGCATTGCAAAAAGTAAGCGCCAAGTAGGCTTTTTAACCATGTTTACCGGCATCGCAGTATTTATAGAGTCAAACCTAAGTGTACTAACCTCAGGTATTGTATCACGCGGCCTGTTCGACAAATTTAAAATGAGCCGAGCGCGTCTTGCTTACATTATTGATAGCACCAGTGCGCCTGTATGTATTTTAATACTGCTTAACGGCTGGGGCGCATTTGTGCTGGGCTTACTTGGCAATTACGAGCTAAGCGAATCGGCAGTTTCTATTTTATGGGGTAGCGTAGGGTATAACTTTTACGCCATTATCACCTTAGTCATTGTGTTTTACACTATCGCGTTTGATAAAGTACACGGCCCAATGAAAGAAGCCGAGCAAAAGCTAGAGCTGCAAAAAACCGACCTAAAAGAAGAAGTAAAAGGCTCTAAAGCGCGTTACATGCTCGTGCCTTTAGTCACGCTTATTGTGAGCATGGTAGGCTTTATGTTTTACACCGGTAACGGCGTATTAGCAGAAGGTAGCGGCTCTAAATCTGTTTTATATGCAACCGTGTTAGCCATTGTGGTTGCTTATGCTTTAATGATTAGCTCACGCCAATTTACCCACCATCAATTAGTAGACACCGGCTTTAAAGGCATGGGCGAGCTATTACCTCTGGTGAGCATTGTATTGCTTTCACTTACACTGGGCGCAAGCTTAAAAGAGCTAGGTACCGGCGTATTTGTAGCATCGCTAGTAGGCGACTACTTACCCATTTACCTAATTGTACCTGTGCTGTTTTTAACGGGTGCGGTTATGTCGTTTACTACGGGTACATCGTGGGGCACATTTGCCATACTCATCCCTATTGGCGTACCACTTATTCAAGAGCTTGGCTTACCGCCTTCACTTGTAGTAGGCGCTATTTTAGGTGGCGGCATATTTGGCGATCACTGCTCGCCTATATCCGACACCAGCGCCGTATCAGCACTCGCCTCGGGTTGTGATTTGCTCACCCACGTTAAAACGCAGCTACCGTATGCATTATTCGGCGGCGCATTGACGTTTATAGCGTACTTAGTAACAAGCATAATAGTGTTATAAATACACGTTACTTTAATACTCAAAAGCCTGCATAACTGCAGGTTTTTTTGTTTAAAAACAAATAATCCAAATATCCAACTTAGTAATACCAACTCTAATAACTCACTAACTTAATCTAAAGCATTTAATTATAGACTTAAGTACCCGTATTTATATTTTTTAGGTTATTGTATAGCATGAGCTTTAAGCTTTTTGGTAGCTATAAATTCTTACTTTTTAACTCATACAAGGCAGTAAACCCACACTATGTTTGTAATTGATAATATCATTCTCGTTAGTGCCATTTTAATTTTACTAGGGGTTATCTCGAGCAAGCTCTCTGCTCGCGTTGGCTTACCAGTGCTCGTGCTATTTTTACTGGTGGGCATGCTGGCAGGTGAAGACGGTATTGCCGGCATATCGTTTGATAACGCAGAGGCTGCGCATGCTCTGGGTACTCTCGCGCTTGCCATTATCCTATTTGATGGGGGCTTACAAACACCTACCAGTTCAATTAAACAAGTGTGGAAACCTGCTTCGGCTTTAGCAACAGTCGGGGTGTTATTAACGGCTGTAATTACAGGCCTTGTGGCCACTTATATTTTAGACCTGCCCATATTACAAGGTGTTTTACTTGGGGCTATTGTTGGCTCTACTGATGCCGCAGCCGTGTTTGCTCTTTTACGTAGCGCCGGTATTCACCTTAATAAAAAACTTAAATCAACCCTTGAAATAGAAAGTGCCTCGAACGACCCAATGGCTATTTTTTTAACGGTTGGTTTGCTCGAAATGCTAGTGAACGACATGCCAATAGGGCTGGGTTTACTGCAGTTATTTGCCCAGCAAATGGGCGTAGGTGCCGTTTGTGGGTTTTTAATTGGTAAGGTGTCGGTGTGGTTTATTAATCGAATAAAATTAAATGCATCGGGTTTGTATTTAGTGATGGTAACCGCATTTGGACTGCTTTCTTTTGGTCTTTCTGCAACGCTCGGCGGCAGTGGCTTTTTAGCTGTATTTATAACAGGCGTTATTTTAGGTAACAGTAAATTTGTATATAAACGCGGTATTTTTCTGTTTCATGACGGTTTAGCGTGGCTAGGGCAAATAACCATGTTTGTTGTGTTAGGACTCCTTATTAACCCGTCGTCGTTGGTTGATGTATGGCTAGAAGGGTTGTTAATTGCACTGGCCCTTATTTTTGTAGCGAGGCCACTAGCTGTTGCGCCTATTTTAAAACTGTTTGGTTTTAATAATCGCGAAACGTTGTTCGTATCTTGGGTAGGCCTTAGAGGCTCAGTGCCGATTATTTTAGCTATATTCCCACTGTTGTTTGGCCTTTCAGGGGCGGAGCTTATTTTTAATGTGGTTTTTTTCGTGGTGTTAATCTCGGCCACGTTGCAAGGCTCAACTATGCCTTGGATGGCTAAAAAGTTAAGTTTAATAGAGCCGCCACCCGATTTAGCAGCTGCAACGCTCGAAATTACCGCCTTAAACGATATTGATATAGAAATTGTAGAGTACACGTTAAGTGAGGTTTCTCGCGTTTCTGGGCGCAGTTTGTCACATGCTGCACTGCCAGAAAGTGTAGTTGTAGCCATGATCACACGAGGGCCTTCAATCATACCGCCACGCGGCTCTACTAAGTTAAAACCAAACGATCATTTATTTGTTGTTTTAAAACCCGCTAACAGACCTTTTGTTGATTTAGTTTTTACAGCAACCGATAAAACAAACCACCAAGATAGCCACTTAGCGCGCAACGAACTTAAAGTGAAAGGGGTTACGTTAGTAGGCGATATATTTTACTCATATCACATGAAAATAGACGCGCCAGAGGGCATAAGCTTGGAAGAGGTGATCAACCAAAAGCTCTCAGGAGAAATCAGTAAAGGGTCAATTGTGGTTATTGGTAATGTTCAACTACGCGTTATAACAATGGTACATACACGTATAGTGACCATCGGCTTAAAGTACTTACACAATCCAGAACAACGACTTTTAAAGCTGTAGCCTTTAAGGGTTTTCTTTTACCTAGGGCGGTTTCAAATAAACTAACGAGATAATAAATACAAAGGAATGATATGAGTCAAATTCTTGGGGATACAGATGATAAGAGATCTTTATATGAGGCTCTAACTAGGTATAACTATTTTCCAAATCAACGAGCAAATATAGGTGAGTTACCACCGAGTCTCGATACGAGGCAATTTACACCTGAGGTGGCAGAGGCTATTTCTAAGCTTGAAGAGTCTAATGGCAGATCTGGTTACGACTTAGTTGAATATAAGGCTACAAGATATAATAACGTGCCTAGAGTACTGGGACTTGTTCATCCTAGAGCTTACTCATCACTAGCCAAGTGTATACATGATAATTGGGGGGAGCTGAAATGTGTTACTGAGAACGAAAATAGTATAATTAAGCCTGAGTTTCACCAAAGTGAAAAGCGATTAGTTGTAATGAATTACGAAGAGCCATTCGTAAAAATTAGTCGCTCCCATACTTCTTCTTTTGCAAAACGATTTAGAGTTCACACTGATATAGCTAACTGTTTTAATAGTATTTATTCTCATTCAATTGCATGGGCTGCTGTTGGAGTTAAAGAGGCTAAAGCACAACAAAAAAGCAAAAAATGGTTTAATCGTTTAGATACCTACCAACGAAAAACTAAGCGTAATGAAACTCAGGGAATACCAATAGGTTCTGCAGCCTCTAGTATTGTGAGCGAGTTAATCTTAGGCAAAGTTGATGGAGCCTTAAAAAGTAAAGGTTATGTGTTCCATAGATACATTGACGATTATACTTGCTATTGCGTGACTAGCGAGGACGCTCAAAACTTCATTCAAGATTTAGCCAACTCTCTCGCTATTTATAAGTTAACACTAAACTTAAAGAAAACATCAATAATAGAATTACCAGCAGCTTTTGAAGATGAGTGGGTGCTAGATTTAAAAAGTGCATTACCAAGCCGTTTAGGTAACGCAGGAGAAAACGAGCCAAAAATTTCTGCTGACGAAGCGCTTACGTTTTTAAATAAAGCTATTGGAATTAATAAAAGCACGCCAGATGGAAGTGTATTAAAGTACGCAACGTCGTTAATCATTAATTATTTAGATGAAAATGCGAATATAAGTTTATTAGAAGCTCTTCTGAACCTTGCTTGGCATTATCCAGTTTTACTTCCGCTATTCGATAAGCTATTAGAAAAAGCAGAAATAAATGCAGGGGGTTTTGAACAGCAATTAAATGTAATAATACAAGAAAATGCTGATAAGTTCAGGTCTGATGGCATGTCTTGGCCTCTTCATACAATGCTAACTAATAACGTCATACCAAAAAAGGAAACTGCTGAAAAGGTCATTGCGAGTGGTGATTGCGTTGCAATTACTTTGCTACTAGAGATGCATGACTTCAACGCAATGATAGTTGAATTTGCGAATACTATAATTGCTAGTGATGATAACTATGAAAAAGATAGTTATTGGCTATTACTTTATCAATTATACCTAAAAGACCTGTTAATTGATGAACCTTATACTGACAAGGTATTTAGCTGTTTAAAAAAACATAAGGTTAATTTTATACCCCGAAATACGAAAACTAAAGCTGAAATAAATTGTGATAAAATTCAAAGTGAAATGACATCAAATGCGTTAAAAACCGTATTTTCAGAAATGACTATACCTGCTGTAAACAAAAATCCAGATGAAGATTCGGCTGTCTTCTAGTTTTTATAGAGTATTATTTAAAGCTTTTGTTAATGAAGGTGAATAAAGTTAGCTATGTAGTAATTTTTCCTCTGTGCAGCGCGAAGCGCCTCAGTGTTCTCGGTGGTAATTTATCTAAATTACCACTAACCTTAACTGAGCTAAACCACCTAAGCTCCACACTGCCTAACTCCAGCGCCCGCATGCTTAAGCGCTATAATCTGCCCTTTACCGTTGTGAGCCATAGCCAACATATCACCTGTATTTAGACCACTTTCTACCGCATGTTTACCCTTTAAATCACTGAGCAGTGACTGCTTAATTTGCACTAGTACCTCGTCATTACAGCTGGCTATGTACCAGTCGTTATCTACCTTTACGAGCGTGCCGTATTCTATGTGGCGTTGTTGGTGTAAGCGCAAGCTATTAGCATGCTGAGTATCGAGTGCATGTTTTTGCTCGGTAATGGCGCTTGTGTAACTGCCCGATGGGGTTATTTCGTGGGTTTTAATAATTGAGTAGTCGTGAATGTCTATAGTTTTAAATGAGCTGTTAAGCACCGTTTTAGGTGCGTAGTTAATGCCATTGCTGCTATCAAACACAATAAATGCGAATACGCCCAGTGCGCAGGCAAGGCTGGTTAACTGTAGCGTAAAACTAAGCCTTGAGGGCTTTTTATGGCTGGCATTATTAAGTAACGCTTTTTGCTGGGAAGCGCTGAGTGTAGTGCGTGCTTTTCGCTCTTTGTAGTGTTGAGTGAGCTTTTGGTCAAACTGCTCATCAGGCTTGTTCATTGTTTGCTCCTAATAAACGTTTAATGTTTTGCTTGGCATAGCGCAGCCTTGTTTTTACGCTCTCATGGTTGCTTTGCGTTATAAGCGCTATGTCGGCAAGGCTAAAGCCTTCTTGTTGTAAGGTAATGGCTTCGCGCTGTACAAAGCTTAGCTGTTTAAGTGCATTATCGAATGCTTGATAGCTTATATTGCTTTGCTCATTTTGCTGCGCGGGTAGATGAGTGTTTTCGTCAAGTTCTACAAAGCGCTGCTGTTTGCGGTATTCGTCTATAAGTGTGTTGCGGGCAAGTTTAAACAACCACGCTTTGGGCGTGGTTTGCGCTTGGTAAAGGTGGCGTTTTTCGATTACCTTTAGCCATGTTTGTTGGCTTGCATCGTATGCTAAATGCGTATTAGATTGCGTAACAAGGTAGTGGTATAAGTCGTTACTGTAGAGGGCAATAAGCTGCTCTAAGTAACGATTGTCGCCACTTTTTGCGTAACTTGCCATGCAGTCCTTGCTTGGCGTTTCAAATAACCATGACTTAATACTGAGTAGCATAGGCGTTTAGTCCGTTAAATAGAGTTATCTAATTTAAAATCGAGCTGTACAGTTTGACCTGTTTGTAATTGTGCCACACCTTCAATTACTTTGGGGCGATATTTCCAGCGTTTAATAGCTCTTATTGCCTCGCGATCAAAGGTGCGTTTTGGTTCGGCGTTAATAACTACAGGGTCAATTACCTCCCCCGTTGGCGAAATGCTAAAGCTTAGTTGCACCCAGCCTTCTATGCCATCGCGCGCTGCTGTAGTTGGGTATTTAGGGTTTATGCGCACTATGGGTGTTGCATCCCCGGTAGGGCGGTTAATGGTGCTATTTATATCATCTCCAAAGCTGTCCATTATTAATGGTGGGGCAGTGTTTATTGCCATAATTGGATCGGCACTGGGTGAAACTCGCGGTGGTGCTTTTGGCGGCACTTTAGGCATTGGCGGTGGTGGTATTCTTTTTATGGTGGTTGTTTGTTTATCCTCTGGTGCCTGAAAAATTTCTACAATAATATCGCCACCTGGTTTAATAGGCGCGCGCTGCTCGCCAGATATTAAATATTGCATAAACGCAAAAGCCGCAAAGGTCATTACTGCACCGCCAATTACGGCGGTTGATGTTTTAATAAATGCTGAGTTATTAGGTACTTCAAGTGTGTGCATAAGCCGCTCCGAGTAAACTTATTTGGGTTATTTAAAAGCTATAACGGGGGGCAAATCAAAAAGGGGTTAAATAATTTTATAAAAATTGCGGGGTTTAGTTACAATAGCGTTCGCTATATTTTTACTTATTAATTTTTTAGGCTGTTATGCAACTCATACAAATAGATAAAGCACGTTACCGCAAACATTTAAATCGGGTAATTGCAGGGTGTGCGGCGGGTTTAGCTGTTGGCAGCTTGGCTATATCGCAAACGTTAATTGCGTTGTTTCCTGATGAAAGCGGGAGTCACTTTCATTGGAATTTAACCGGTGTTGTTATAACAAGTTTGGCCATTGGCTGGCTGTTAAATAAATACCGTACCCATAGTTTTATGACCGAAGTGGTATATGTGTGGGAGCTTAAACAAGCGCTTAATAAAATAACCCGTAAAATGCCAAAACTAAAAGCAGCAGGGCGCGAAGGCAATGCCAATGCACTGTTAGCTATTCATTACAGTTATGCGGGCTCACGACTTTTATGGCAGCTAGACGATAACACTATTACCATGGACGAATTAGCCATAAAGCAAACTGAGCTTGATAGTGTGGCTGCAAAGTATAACGTTACGCTTAATGCTGATGAGTATGATGCGAATATTTTAAAGCAGTTTTAAAACAGTTTTAAAGTTAGTTTTAAGGAGCAAGCCCTGATGAAAAAAGTACTTATAGTGTGTTTAGGTAATATTTGCCGCTCGCCAACCGCAGAGGCTGTGTTAAAAGCGCGTGCTAAAAAATTAGGTGTTGAGGTAAAAGTCGACTCGGCAGGGACTATTGGCTACCACGAAGGTAAAACGCCAGATAGCCGCTCAATGGCTGCGGGTGAAAAACGCGGTTATAGCTTTAAAGGACTTTTTTCGCGCCCAGTGCGCAGCAGCGATTTTACTGAATTTGATTTAATATTAGCGGCCGACACACAAAACTTAGCTGACTTAAAAGCGCAATGCCCCACCCATTTACATTACAAGCTGGCATTGTTTTTAGAATACGGCGAGCAAAGCCAAAGCGCTATACCCGACCCATACTACGGCGGCGATGATGGTTTTGAAAATGTACTTGATTTAATAGAAGCGGCAAGCGATAAAATACTCGCTAAGATTTAGAACTAATTTATAAATTTAAAAAGCGCCAAATGGTGCTTTTTTTATATTTTAGCTTATCGGTTAATTTTAAAGTCGAGTTGCACCTGAGTTACAGCGCTAACCGGTTTGCCATCTTCAAACTTTGGCGCGTAACGCCATTGTTCTATGGCAGCTTGAGCTGACTTTTCAAATGCGCTGCCACCTTCTGAACTAAGTACTTTAGGGTTTTTAACAAAGCCTGCAGTATCTACTTCAAACTCCATAACAACGCTACCATCGCTACGAAATCTAGCTTTATTTTTAGGGTACTCAGGATGAACACGGTAGAGCGGTGTTTGCTGTTGCGATTCTTTCCAAGGCACCATTTGGGCAATAGCTAGGCAATGCTTAGTTGCTTCGTCGCTTTTGCCCTGCTTTTCGTACAGGCTAACAAGACGCGAATGTGCTGTTAGCTCTGCACTGTGATCAAAGCTTAAGTTTTCGTCAAACACGGTAACTATGTTGTTTAAGCGCTCAATGGCTTGGCTGTATCTTTTTCTGCCTTCGGCAAAAGAAGCCATTAGAAAATCGGCCTTAATTTGTTCTACTGAGCCATTAGGTACGTTTTCTCGGTAGTATTCGTCGGCGGCTTCTAGGTAGTTTTTGGCTTCACGGTATTTTTTGTGGCTATGCTTTTTAGCAAGCAGCGTTGCCGCTTCTAGCTTCATGTCGGCTACAAACTTAGGGTTGTTTTGTGTTTCGGCTATTTCAATTATTTGTTCTAAATAGTTATCTGCTTGATAAGCCGATGGAGCGAAGTTTGCCTGACCAAATAAAGCATCAATAACTTCTACAGATTGCTCCCCATGATTACCTGCCAAAATGGTATGTGCTTCTTTATAGAGATTAAAGCGTTGCTCAGTTAGCTCTGTCCCATAGCCATTAATCGCCTTAGCGTAGTTAATTGCTAAATTAGCGGTGTTGTCGTCGTTTTTACCATAAACAGCTTTACCTGAAGTGTAAGCAAGTTCTGCAGCTTGTTGTACATTTTCGTCTGCTTTAACGGCAGCTAAGTAATTTTTGTATGCTTGGCTAAAAACACGTTGAGGGTCGTTTGCTTGGCTAGCTAGTGCTTGGGTGCTTAAAGTAGTTGCGCTTAGCGCTGATAAACTTAAACCAACAAATAAGGCGAGTTGCTGTGGCTTCATAATAATCCCTATTAATATTCATACTTTATAGTAACGTACACCAAATAAGAATGGTTGTCATTAAAATGGGTAAATGAACGTAAATGCTTAACTCATTTGTTGAGGGCGTTTTAAATTGCGGTTAATCATTGAAAACAACGGCTGTCGTCGCCATATAATTGCGATAAACAATGTTGTACTACGATCTAAATTTAAACGTTTGTGATATTATCACCTTATCGTGTCGTAGTTATTTAAATATTTGGATTTGTCGTGGCGCAAGTAAGAGCAAGAGTCCAGCTTAATGTTGGCAAAAACAGTGATATCCCTGCAGAAATAGTGTCGTTTACTGACTTAAAAGACGGCCAAGAGCATATTGCTATGGTGTTTAACAACGCCGATACCGAGCAAGCTGTGCCGCTTATTCGTATGCACTCTGAGTGTTTAACAGGGGATGTATTTCATTCGTCACGTTGTGATTGCGGTGAGCAATTAAATGAATGTATTGAAATGATGCACGAAAAAGGCGGTGTTTTACTATATTTGCGCCAAGAAGGGCGCGGTATTGGTTTGTACAATAAAATTGATGCCTATGTACTTCAATCGCAAGGTATGAACACCTACGAGGCTAATAACCACTTAGGCTTTGCCGACGATTTACGTGATTTTTCGGATGCGGTGTTAATGCTTAATGCGCTTAACTTAAGCCACGTTAAATTAATGACTAATAACCCTAAAAAGCTTAATGCACTCAGGGATGCGGGTATTGAGGTTGATTCAGTTATTGGTACTCATGCACACATTAAAGCGGGTGTTGCAGGTAACAAGTCGTACCTAGAAACTAAAATTAAGCACGGCGCGCACATGCTAGACATTAAGAAAATTAAAAAACCTTAAGTATTTAATTGCGTTCTGTCTATTAATCCCCCCTCACGCCAAGTTATACTTGGCGTGTTTCGTTTTAAATTAAGAGCAAGTATGTCTACAGAATTACGAATTTTTAAAGCTGATGCAGGCCTAAAGTGGTTTAAAGCCGGATGGCTTATTTTTAAAACCCAGCCAGCAACCTTTATTTTTATGCATTTATTTATTGGCATTGTAGGGCTACTGTCTTTATTTTTACCTGTACTGCAAGTTGTTGCAGCACTAGCTACGCCGTTTTTAACCGCTGGCTTTTATCAGGCGGTGCTTACAAAGCAGCAAGGCGGTAAAATTATGCTGGCCGATATACTCAAACCGTTTTCGGCAAAGGGGAATCGTTTAGGGTTACTGCGCTTAGCGCTTTATCAAATGGGTGCGGGTATTTTAATGGCGTTACTTGCTAATGGTTTATTTGCCGATGCAGTGGCTGTTATGAGCCAGCCAGGGCTTGATCCAAACGTAGCACTTGAGCAAATGCTTGAGAGTATATCTGGCGCTAACGTTATTTTATTTTTTATGGCGATGCTTATTTACCTAACGGCATTTGCGTACGCTGTACCGCTTGTTTACTTTAGTAAAGAAGCACGTATTTTAACGGCACTTAAAAAGTCGTTAATGGTGTTTTACCATAATATTTTGCCACTTGGCGTTTTTGGCGTTATTTGCGCATTATTTATGGCGCTTTCTATGTTCTTATCGTTCTTACCACTATTGATTTTAATGCCAATTTGCTACATTAGCTTTTTTGTATCTTATCAGGCTATTTTTATGCCTATTGTGCCACCAAGTGACGATAGCAACGTTAAGCCACTTAGTAGTGAAACAAGCGGGCGTTTTGACGCTTAATGGATGATAAGTTAAAGCAAAAGCTAAAAAATTATGTACTTTGGTTACTAGGGCGCCAAGAGTATTCGCGCCGTGAGTTAACGCAAAAACTACAGCAAAAAGAAGCCACAGACGAGTTTATCGAAAACCTGCTTAATTGGTGCGAAGAGCACAATTTTATTAATGAGCAGCGATACTGTGAAGGCTTTGTAAGAAAACACATATTTAAATGCCACGGGCTTAAGCGTATTCAAAGCGAAGCCATGGGCAAAGGGATTGACCGTTCGCTACTTGAAAGAGTAGTTGAAGAGCTTGAAATAGATTGGTTTGAGCTGGCGCAGGACGCGTACAACAAAAAATATTCGGATACACCGCCAAATCTCGATTACAAAGACAAAGCTAAGCGCGTGCGCTACTTAATGTATCGAGGGTTTAGCTACGATGAAATTAATTTTGCAATGCAAGCACAGTAAATACAGGTGAGACTTTCAAATGCAGCACATGACTACCGCACAAATTAGGCAACAGTTTTTAGACTTTTTTGCCAGCAAACAACACCAAGTTGTACCTTCAAGCTCGCTTATTCCGGGTAACGATGCCACGTTGTTATTTAACAACGCCGGTATGGTGCAGTTTAAAGATGTATTTTTAGGCGCGGAATCACGCCCATATACACGTGCGACAAGCTCGCAGCGTTGTGTACGTGCCGGTGGTAAACATAACGATTTAGAAAACGTTGGTTACACTGCGCGCCACCATACATTTTTTGAAATGTTAGGTAACTTCAGCTTTGGTGATTACTTCAAGCAAGAAGCAATTAAGTTTGCGTGGGAGTTTTTAACTGAGGTTGTTAAATTACCTCAAGAAAAACTACTTGTTACTATTTATCATGATGATGAAGAAGCATTTGAGTACTGGTCAAAAGATATTGGCTTAAGTGAAGATCGCATTATTCGTATTGCTACCTCAGACAACTTTTGGTCTATGGGTGATACAGGCCCGTGTGGCCCGTGTTCTGAAATATTTTACGATCACGGTGAGCACATTTGGGGTGGACCTCCAGGCACTCCAGAGGAAGACGGCGACCGCTTTATTGAAATTTGGAACCTCGTATTTATGCAGTACAACCGTCAAAGCGACGGTACTATGCTGCCATTACCTAAGCAATCTGTTGATACAGGCATGGGCCTTGAGCGTATTTCTGCTATTTTGCAGGGCGTGCATTCAAACTACGAAATCGATTTATTCCAAGGCTTAATTGCAGCAGCTGCAAGCGTAACTAACGCACAAGATATGGACGATAAGTCACTTCGCGTGGTGGCGGATCATATTCGTTCGTGTGCGTTTTTAATCTCAGACGGTGTTATGCCATCTAACGAAGGTCGTGGTTACGTACTACGTCGTATTATTCGTCGTGCTGTGCGCCACGGTAATAAGTTAGGTGCACAAGGCGCGTTTTTCTTTAAATTAGTTGCTGCACTTATTGAGCAAATGGGTCAAGCGTACCCAGAGCTTGCTAAGCAGCAAGAAATTATCGAAAAAGTACTTCGCATTGAAGAAGAGCAATTTGGTAAAACACTTGAACGTGGCTTAGCTATTTTAGAAGAAAGCTTAAGTGACCTTAAAGGCGATGTGATCCCAGGTGATTTAGTATTTAAACTTTACGACACGTATGGTTTCCCTGCCGATTTAACCGCCGATGTTGCACGTGAACGCCAAATGACGATTGATCATAAAGGCTTTGAAGAATGCATGGCTGTACAGCGTAAAACTGCACAGCAAGCAGGTAAATTTGGTGCAGATTACAACGAGCAATTAAAATCAGAAAAACTAACTGAGTTTAAGGGCTACGACAACACGCACCATAGCGCAACAGTGGTAGAAATTTTTGCCGGTGGCGAAGCCGTTCAGTTATTAGAAGATGGCCAAGAAGGCATTGTAATATTAGATCGCACACCGTTTTACGCAGAATCGGGCGGTCAAACTGGCGATACCGGTACTATTAGCGTTGCTGGTGGCGAGTTTAATGTTACTAACACCACTAAACTTGGTAATGCATTTGCGCACCACGGTGCGGTGCAAGGGCGTATTGGTGTAAACGATAAAGTGGATGCCACTATTGATGACGCACGTCGTGATAGCATCAAGAAAAACCACACAGCTACGCATATTTTACATGAAGCACTTCGTCAGTTGTTAGGTGAACATGTAGGCCAAAAAGGCTCGCTAGTTCAAGCTGACCGTTTACGTTTTGATTTCTCGCACTTTGAAGCTGTTACAAAAGATGAGTTACGTGAAATTGAGCGTGTAGTTAATGACGAAATTCGTCGTAACTTTGCACTTAACACTGAACTTATGGCAATTGATGATGCTAAAGCGAAAGGTGCTATGGCGTTGTTTGGCGAAAAGTACGACGACGAAGTACGTGTAGTAACTATTGGTGATTACTCAATTGAGCTTTGTGGTGGTACACACGTTGAGCGAGCTGGCGATATTGGTTTATTCAAAATTGTATCTGAAAGCGGTATTGCTGCAGGCGTTCGCCGTATAGAAGCAGTAACTGGCGCAGATGCCGTAGCGTATGTAAGCGAGCAAGAGCAACAGCTTAACGATGTTGCAGCGCTTGTTAAAGGCGATAGCGCATCAGTACTTGAAAAAGTAACAGCGCTTCTTGAAAAGTCTAAAGGCCTTGAAAAGCAAATTGCTCAGCTTAACGACAAGCTAGCAAGTGCTGCAGGTGCGTCTTTACTTGATTCGATAGTAGAAATTAATGGCGTTAAGCTATTAGTTGCAAACGTTGAAGGTACTGAGTCTAAAGCGCTTCGCGGTATGGTTGACGACCTTAAAAACAAGATTGGCTCAGGTGTTATTGCCCTCGGTGTTGCCAGTGGCGACAAAGTAAGCCTAATTGCCGGTGTAACTAAAGACCTAACAGGTAAAGTTAAAGCCGGTGAGCTTGTAAACCACATGGCTTCTCAAGTCGGCGGTAAAGGCGGCGGCCGTCCTGATATGGCTCAAGCGGGTGGTTCTCAGCCTGAAAACTTAAACGCAGCGCTTGATAGCGTAACAGCTTGGGTAACCGAGAAAGTTTAAGATTACGTGGCACTTATTGTCCAAAAATATGGCGGCACTTCAGTTGGCTCAATAGAGCGAATAGAGGCGGTCGCCGACCTTGTTGTTAAAACTAGGCAACAAGGTCATCAAGTGGTTGTGGTGCTCTCGGCCATGTCGGGAGAAACCAACCGCTTAATTAATCTCGCCAAACAAATTGATACTCGCCCGAGTAGCCGTGAACTAGATGTATTAATTAGCACCGGAGAGCAGGTGTCTGTATCGCTTCTAGCTATGGCTATTATAAAGCGTGGCCATTCGGCCGTAAGCCTACTTGCTGATCAAGTTAATATTCAAACCGACAACATGTTTGGCAAAGCCCGAATTGAGGACATTGCTGCTACGCGTTTAAAGCATGAGCTTGAACATAACCGCATTGCTATTATTGCGGGTTTTCAGGGGCGTGATGTAGAAGGCAATATTACAACGCTTGGCCGTGGTGGCACAGATACCTCAGCAGTAGAAATTGCCGGCGCAATAAAAGCTGATGAATGCCAGATCTATACAGACGTTGATGGCGTATATACTACAGATCCTCGTGTTGAACCTAATGCACGGCGAATGAGCCAAGTAACCTTTGCTGAAATGCTAGAGATGGCCAGTTTAGGCGCTAAAGTATTGCACATTCGCTCTGTTGAGGCGGCAGGTAAACACAATGTTCCGCTTAGGGTGCTTTCAAGCTTTAACCCTGATGAAGGCACATTAATTAGCTTTGAGGAAAGCGATATGCCAAGTAAGGTTGTTTCGGGTATTGCGTTTAATCGCGACGAATGTTTAATTAAGGTACAAGGTATGCCAAGCGGCACTCAGTACCTTGCAAAAATTTTGAAACTTTTTGCCGATAATGGCGTCGAAATAGATATGATTAATCAAGATAATCATAACTTTGAAAAAATAGACTATGCTTTTACTGTGCACTCGAATGACTATCTGCAAGCGCTTGAATTAATTACTGAGCAACAAGCTCAATTAAGCGCTGATAATATTAGCGGATTAACCACAGTGGCTAAAGTGTCTGCTGTTGGAATGGGTATGAAATCGCATTCTGGTGTAGCTAGTTTATTTTTTGATGCATTAGCGCAGGAAAATATTAACGTGGTTTTAGTCTCTACGTCAGAGATTAAAATTTCAGTTTTAATAGATGAAAAGTACCTAGAGTTGGCTGTTCGTGCATTACATAAAACATTTTTAACGGAAAATGAGTAGTTTGGGAGTTTTTACTTACTTTTCAATCGATTTTTCATTAATATGTTTAAGCGGAATCTTATAATTTTTATTGGAACATGGGAGCAAGAGAATGCTAATACTAACTCGTAGAGTAGGTGAAACCCTAATGATTGGTGACGAAGTAACAGTTACCGTTCTAGGTGTTAAAGGAAATCAAGTTCGAATTGGTGTTAATGCACCTAAAGACGTATCTGTGCACCGTGAAGAGATTTACATGCGCATACAAGCTGAGAAGTCGAACCCTAATCCGGGCAATGCTTAATCAACACGTATACGTAGTTGAGTAATTTACTCAGCTAGTTAAAAAGCCACTCACTGAGTGGCTTTTTTGTTTATAAAATCGAGTGTTTCTGGGCTTAGTATTTGTTTTGAGATGTATTGCATACCGCTTTTATTTTTAATTAACAAACCGTTTGGTGTATTTACTACCTCAGTTATATCTTGCCATGCTAGTTGGTAGCTTTTGTAATGATTAGAGGATTTAATCCCTTCATCATCAAAAGTGAGCGTAACCTCGGAGCCTGATGCTCTGCTAAACATTTGCCTAGTAACCCACCAAGGTCGGCGGTAGTAAAATGCTACGCATTCCAGCACGGCTAACATGATCATAAATGTACCTAGGTAATGATCGTCCAATCCATAAATCCCAAATAAACCAAGTGCAATAAGTAGTACTAGTAAAAAATACTTGGGTTTGGCGCGTTTACTATAAGGAAGCGACTCGTCAAAGCACTCGTAAAAATAAGGTTTATCAAGCGTGTAGGTAGTTGTGAATGCCATATTGTATTTACTTAAAGCGTATTTTTTGACATTTTAACAGTAAGCCCCTAAATGAGCAGCTTTAAAGTGAGGATTTTATTGCAGGCACAAAAAAACGGCTCGTAAGCCGCTTTTTTCTAAAGGCGAAGAATTAACAGTTAGTTTCTTCTGCGTTAACGCCTTCTTTTACATTTTCACATGCATCTTCAACAGAGTTTTGCACGTCAGTTACTGCTTCATCAATACGCTCACCAGCTTCTTCTGCGTGGTTGTCTTCACAACCCATCATGAAAAAACCTGCAAATACTGCGATTAGTGCTGCTTTTAAAGTTGTAGAGTTCATAGTGTAATTCCTTGTAAGTATTAATTAATTTAGTGTTTGTTAGTCGTATGCCTTATCTACCTGGGTGATTTACCACGTAGCGCACCTGAAACTAATGAAATCACTAAAAGTACTAAAAAGATAAAAAATATAATTTTTGCTATACCAGCTGCGGCACCTGCTATGCCACCAAAACCTAACACTGCAGCGATTAAAGCAATAACTAAAAATGTGATTGTCCAGCGTAACATTGTCTTCTCCTTGGTTTATCAAATCGTTCGAAATAACTAATGCCAGTTACATGCCAGTTTATTTTATTGTTATTTATCAATTGCTTAATTGTTTTTTGATAATTATAGGTAACTATTGGCTTAGTAATTTTTACGCTTTGTTATGTAACTTATTCACACCTATGTAATTTTAGTAAACAAGATATATAGATAGCTAAGTTTAACGTTTTTTGGTAAGACCAATTTACATTTTATCAATTGGCTTTAACGTTACTATACCTGTAACGCGCTATTTTTAATGGTATTTATGGATTGTTAAAGTTATGGATATAACCTTTGCCTATAACCGTTATTTTTATCATCTATACGTAGTAGTGTTTATGGCTGTTTTAGCTATGTTAACCAAGGGGGTGATATGTTATTTTTATTTTAATTGGTTTTACCAATTTACAAGGTGTAGACAAAGCTATTAGTTTTGTTATCATCCAGTGAATAATTATTTAAATAAATCGATTTTTTATTTCGATGTGGGTTTTAAGGGGGAGAGTAATGGATATAGGTGCTCTACTTACAACTGCAGGTAGCTTAATGCTAACCGGTATGGTTGGGGTGTTTGTATTTTTGTCGATATTAATTGGTGCGGTTGTTCTTATGTCTAACTTGATTGCGCGTTTTAGCGAACCAGAAGTGACAACACCAGTTAAATCACCGTCTTTTAAATCTCAAGGTGTGCCTAGTGAGCACATCGCTGCTATTAGTGCTGCCATTGCTCAGTACAAATCAAATAATAACTAAGGGGCACACACATGGCTAAATTAAAGTTAACAGAATTAGTATTACGCGACGCTCACCAGTCTTTATTAGCAACACGTATGCGTTTAGACGACATGCTTCCTATTGCAAGCAAGTTAGATGATGCAGGTTATTGGTCGATTGAATCATGGGGCGGCGCAACATTTGATTCATGTATTCGTTATTTAGGTGAAGATCCGTGGGAGCGTATTCGTGCACTTAAAAAGGCAATGCCAAACACTAAACAGCAAATGCTATTACGCGGCCAAAACCTATTAGGTTACCGTCATTATGCTGATGACGTAGTTGAAAAGTTTGTAGAGCGCGCACACAAAAACGGTGTTGATGTATTTCGTATTTTTGATGCAATGAACGACGTACGTAACCTAGAAACTGCAATTAAGGCGGCTGTTAAAGTTGGCGCGCATGCGCAAGGTACTATTTCGTATACAGTAAGCCCAGTCCATACGCTTGATATGTGGCTCACTCTTGCAAAACAGCTTGAAGATATGGGTTGTCACTCAATTTGTATTAAAGATATGGCGGGTTTATTAAAGCCATACGATGCAGAAGAGCTTATCAAAGCACTTAAAGAAACTGTGTCTGTTCCTATTGCTATGCAGTGTCATGCTACTACGGGGCTAAGTACTGCAACGTATCAAAAAGCAATTGATGCAGGTATTGATATGCTTGATACCGCTATTTCTTCTATGAGTATGACTTATGGTCACTCTGCAACAGAAACTATTGTAGCGATTGTTGAAGGAACTGCTCGCGATACCGAGCTTGATTTAAATCAGCTTGAAGAGATAGCGGCTTACTTTAGGGACGTACGTAAAAAATACGCTGCGTTTGAAGGTAGCCTTAAAGGGGTTGATGGACGAATCTTATTAGCTCAAGTACCTGGTGGCATGTTAACTAACATGGAAAACCAACTTAAAGAGCAAGGCGCTGCCGATAAGCTAAATGAAGTGTTACTTGAGATCCCACGTGTACGTGAAGACTTAGGCTTTATTCCACTTGTAACACCAACATCGCAAATTGTAGGTACACAAGCTGTACTTAATGTGCTTACTGGCGAGCGTTACAAAACAATTACCAAAGAAACTGCCGGTGTACTAAAAGGTGAGTATGGCTTAACGCCAGCACCTATGAACAAAGAGCTGCAAGAGCGAGTGCTTGATGGTAGCGAAGTTATTACATGTCGTCCTGCTGATAAGATACAGCCAGAACTTGCAACGCTTGAAGCTGAGTTACTTAAAGAGGCAAAAGAGCAAGGCTTAACGCTTTGTGATGATCAAATAGACGATGTACTAACTTATGCGTTATTCCCACAAGTTGGCCTTAAATTTATTAAAAACCGTAATAACCCAGATGCGTTTGAAGCAGTACCAAGTGCTGACGATGAAGCGAATAAACCGGCTGCAAAACCAGCAGGTAAAAATAGCGTAAAAGCAGAGCAATACAGCGTTAAGGTAGACGGTAAAGTTTATGATGTAGTTGTAGCGCAAGGCGGAGAGCTTAAAGAAGTAACCCTTAAAGACTCTGAGCATTTACCTCAGTCTGCATCGGTTGCTTCTGGCGAAACTTTGAATGCACCATTAGCCGGTAATATTTTTAAAGTAAAAGTAAAAGCGGGCCAAGTAGTTAACGAAGGTGATGTAGTTGTAATTATGGAAGCCATGAAAATGGAAACCGAAGTACGTGCAATGCATACCGGTACTATAGCTGAAGTGCTTGTTTCTGAGGGTGACTCGGTAACAACAGGCGACGCAATTATAGCGTTAGCTTAAGGGAGAGTTTAAATGGAAGCACTTTTAAACCTTTGGCATGCTACAGGTATTGCTAACTTTACGTTTCCTGGTTTGATAATGATTGCAGTAGGGTGCTTATTATTGTTTTTAGCAATTGCTAAAAACTTTGAGCCACTGTTACTACTGCCTATTGGCTTTGGCGCAATACTTACTAATATTCCTGTGGCGGGTTTGTCAGATCCCGGTGGTTTACTTTACTACGTTTATTACGTTGGTATTGATACGGGAATATTCCCGTTATTAATCTTTATGGGCGTGGGGGCATTAACAGACTTTAGTGCGCTAATTGCTAATCCGCGTATGTTATTACTTGGTGCTGCTGCGCAGTTTGGTATTTTTGCAACGTTGTTTGGTGCAATACTATTAAACTATGTGCCTGGTTTTGAATTTACCTTACAAGATGCCTCAGCTATTGCCATTATTGGTGGTGCCGATGGCCCTACAGCAATATTTTTAGCCTCGAAGCTTGCACCAGATTTACTTGGTGCAATAGCTGTAGCGGCTTACTCTTACATGGCACTTGTACCAATTATTCAACCGCCAATTATGCGTGCGCTAACAACACCTCAAGAGCGTCAAATTAAAATGCCTGAGCTGCGCAAAGTATCTAAAAAAGAGAAAATTGTATTTCCTCTAATGGTGCTTAGCTTAACTGCGATGTTTTTACCTGCGGCTATACCGCTTGTTGGTATGTTTTGTTTAGGTAACTTAATGCGTGAGTCGGGTGTTGTAGATAGATTAAGTAATAGCGCTCAAAACGAAATCATCAATATAACCACTATATTTTTAGGCTTAGCTGTTGGCTCAAAACTAGCAGCAGATAAGTTTTTAACAGTTGAGACTATTGGTATTTTAGTACTTGGTGCATTGGCTTTTGCAATTGGTACAGCTTCGGGCGTATTTATGGCAAAAGGCTTAAATAAAATTTCTAAAACCCCTATTAATCCATTAATTGGCGCAGCGGGAGTGTCGGCTGTACCAATGGCTGCTCGAGTAGTTAATAAAGTAGGGCTTGAAAATAACCCACATAACTTTCTACTTATGCACGCAATGGGGCCAAACGTAGCCGGTGTTTTAGGCAGCGCAGTAGCTGCTGGTATATTGCTAGCACTTGTTGGCTAAGCTCTCGTTTTAAAATTAAACCAACCATTAGGCGCGGTTTACTGCGCTTTTTTTGTGCCTAATTTGTAGATAGATACAGCGTTTTTGTTTACAGTGATGACTCTTCTAAACTTTAAGGACGGTTATCATGCTTCACACACCTTTAGCAAAACACTTACCTCATGTTAGTAAACTTGTATTTGGTTGCATGGGTTTAGGCGGTGGTTGGAACAAAGATGCAATTACTAGTGCACACCTAAAACAAACTCATGAATGTATAGATAATGCCTTTGAAGGCGGAATTAACTTTTTTGACCATGCTGACATTTATACCTTTGGTAAAGCAGAGCAGGTTTTTGGTAAAGCATTAAGTGAGCGCCCAGAGCTTAGAGAAAAAATGTATATTCAATCTAAGTGCGGTATTCGCTTTGAAGACGAGCAAGGACCTAAGCGTTATGACTTCTCAGCAAAATGGATTGAGGAGTCAGTTGAAGGCTCGCTAAAGCGTTTAAACACAGATTACCTCGATGTACTTATGCTACACCGTCCAGATCCGCTTATGGAAGTAGACGAAATAGCGCAAATATTTAGCTGCTTACAAGAAAGCGGCAAAGTGCGTAATTTTGCTGTATCGAATATGCAGCAACATCAGATGAACTTTTTACAGCATGCACTCGATATGCCAATAGTGGCTAATCAAATTGAAGCAAGCTTACAAAAACACCAGTTTGTTGATGAAGGTGTTTATGCAGGCAATGCTGATGGTAAAGACCTAAACTTTACCCCTGGCAGTGTTGAATATTGCCGCCATTTTGATATTCAAATACAAAGTTGGGGTAGTTTGTGCCAAGGTTTATATACAGGAAGCGACTTATCAAATGCATCGCAAGCCGATATAAATACCAGCATACTAGTTAATAAACTTGCCGCACTTTACGAAACTTCGCCAGAAGCTATCGTACTAGCATGGTTGTTACGCCATCCTGCATCTATACAGCCAATTATTGGCACAACTAACGCTAAGCGAATTGCAGCGTCTTGTGATGCTGTAAACGTAGAGCTAAGCCGCGAACATTGGTATGCACTTTACGTAAGTGCTAAAGGTCATGAGTTGCCGTAGGAATCGCTATGAACATATTTGTTATTTTAATTTGCTTGTTTGTAGCCCTAGCAGTGCTTATTCCGTTACTAGAAAAGTACCAAAGTAAAATGGGGCTGGAGGGAGCAACCAAATTCAGCAAATATATTTGGCCGCTTGTTATGGTGTCTATAGTAGTGCAGCTTATTTATGTATTAATGAACTAATAAATAAATTAATAAAAAACACAAAAAAGCCTTTGCGGGTTACCCAGCAAAGGCTTTTTTATTATCTATAACTTAACGTTACTTAAGTGCTAGCTGTAGTTCGCGATTGCGCTCTAGCTGTGCAATAAAGTTATCTGCAATAGGTTTAAACTTAGCAAGCTCTGAGCGAGGTAGTGGCTCTGACTTAGGAAGCTTAACGGTTTTCGGGTTACGGTGAACACCGTTAACTAAAAACTCATAGTGTAAGTGAGCGCCTGTTACGCGACCTGTTGAACCAACAGTACCAATTTTATCGCCTTGCTTAACTTTTTGGCCGGTTTTAACCAGTTTTTTGTTAAGGTGTAAGTACTTAGTTACGTACTGTGTACCATGGCTGATAAATACATAATTACCGTTATATTTGCTGTAACCTGCTTTAATTACTTTACCGTTACCTGATGCAACTACAGGCGTGCCTGTACGTGCTGCGTAGTCAATACCGCGATGAGCTCTTACTTGCCCGGTAACTGGATGTAAACGCTTAGGGTTAAAGCTTGAGCTAATATATTTAAAGTTAACCGGCGCGCGTAAAAATGCTTTTTTCATGCTACGACCTTCGGGCGTATAAAAATTGCCGTCGGTGTGGCGAATAGCTGCAAAGCGTTGACCTTGGTTAATAAATTCAGCGGCAATAATTTTACCAGTACCAATAAACTCGCCATCAACATAGTGAGACTCGTAAATTAAACCAAACTGATCATTTTTGCGAATGTCGTTTGCAAAATCGACATCCCAACCAAAAATATCCGCAAAGTTCATTATTTGGCGTTCACTTAAACCAGCTGCAATTGCAGACGTCCAAAAATTGTTAGATATTTCACCGCCAGCGGTTTTGGTAAGTGTTTCAATTTCTTTGCTGTCGATTGCTGTATCGTAGTTACCTTCGTCATTTAATGTAACAAACAGCGTATCGGTTTTTGAAATTACGTAACGCAATTGTGCCAAAGAGCCATCTTCAGATGTAGCAAAACTAAGTACTTCACCGGGGTGAATTTTGGTTAGTTTACGTGTTTCTGCATTAGTGTTAATTAGTTTATGAAGCGTTTGCGCTGAAAAGCCAGCTCGCTTGAAGATAATTGCTAAATTGTCGCCATTTTTAACTTTATGATCGACAAAGTCGTATTCTGGTAACTTTTCTGCTGCTTGCTCTGAATTTAGCTCAGTTAATTTTTCGTTGCCATCAACTTTTACTTGTAACTCGTAGCGTTTACCAATCTCTAGTGCATTTGCACTATTGTCTTTGGATGCAGTGGCTTTTTCAGAAGGAAGAAAGGCTAAGCCAACAATAGCAGAAACCAAACCTAATATAAGCAATTTGTGTTTTTTGGGGAGCGTGCGAACCACGTGAACCATAACGTGCCTTTTTCTGCTGTCAAGATAATAAATACATAATATTGCAGGATATACCTAATAATGTACGAATACTAGTGTTTTGTAGATTTAAACTGACCTTAAATTACGCTAAAATCGGTCTTAGAAAGCCTTTTTTAACGCTCTACCTAGGTAAGACTCAATTGATTTTGTTTAGTTGCATGAATCACTTAAAAAGTTGTTTTAATTAGGTAGAAATTTGTTATGTTAGCTACATCTATATATTCGGTTTAAACCTTTATTAAACCGTGACTACGCAAGTAACTAGTCGCCCCTTCGTCGGCAGAATTTTGGAGTAACACAAAGTGGATTTACAAACCGCTCTAGCAGAGATTAAACGCGGTGCAGAAGAAATATTAATTGAAGACGAGCTAGTTGAAAAACTAAAGTCGGGCAAAAAGCTAAAAATAAAAGCAGGCTTCGATCCTACAGCGCCAGATTTACACTTAGGCCACACTGTACTAATTAATAAAATGAAGACCTTTCAGGACTTAGGTCATGAGGTAATTTTCTTAATTGGTGACTTTACGGGCATGATTGGTGACCCAACAGGTAAAAACGTAACGCGTAAGCCACTTACTCGCGAAGATGTACTAGCCAATGCTGAAACATACAAAGAGCAAGTATTTAAAATATTAGATCCGGCTAAAACAACGGTTGCATTTAATTCTACGTGGATGGAAAACCTAGGTGCTGCAGGTATGATTAAGCTTGCTGCTAACCAAACGGTAGCACGCATGCTAGAACGTGACGACTTTAAAAAGCGTTACGGTAGCGGTCAGCCTATTGCGATTCATGAGTTTTTATACCCGCTTGTACAAGGTTGGGATTCGGTTGCACTTGAGTCAGATGTAGAGCTTGGTGGTACTGATCAGCGTTTTAACCTACTTATGGGCCGTGAGCTGCAAAAAGTAGAAGGTCAAAAGCCGCAAACTGTATTAATGATGCCATTGCTTGAAGGCACTGACGGCGTTCAAAAAATGTCTAAGTCGCTAGGTAACTACATTGGTATTACTGATGCACCAAACGATATGTTTGGTAAAGTAATGTCGATTAGCGATGTACTAATGTGGCGCTACTACGACTTACTAAGTGGTCTTTCAATTGAGCAAATTGCAGCGCAAAAAGAACGTGTTGAACAAGGCACTAACCCGCGCGATATTAAAATTGAGTTGGCTAAAGAACTAATAGCTCGTTTTCATAGTGAAGAAGATGCACAAGCTGCACATGACGATTTTATCAAACGTTTCCAGAAAAAAGCGCTTCCTGATGAAATCCCTGAGCTTACAATTACGATTGCAGAAGACAGTATTTTAATCGCTAACTTGCTTAAAGAAGCAAACTTAGTGGCAAGTACATCTGAAGCAATGCGAATGATTAAGCAAGGTGCGGTAAAACTTAACGGTGAAGATAAAATCACTGATACTAAACTTGAAGTAGCAAAAGGCACGACGGCTATTTACCAAGTAGGTAAACGTAAGTTTGCGAATATTACTGTAGCGTAAGCGCAGCAGTTAAAACGATAAAAACCAGCTTAGGCTGGTTTTTTTGTGCTCGTATTTTGGCAGCTAAAAGCACTAAATCTCTTTTAGTATTCCGATGCTGATAATGACTAAAAACCAAAATACGCGAGCCTGATTTAATCTATTAATTATTACGGGCACATCATCGGGTGAAGGTAGTCTATCAGCACCAATTCGCATTTTATTAAAGCGCTTACCAAAGTAAACTGCAGGCCCGCCAAGTTGCACGCCAAGAGATGCCGAGCACGCACTTAAAATCCACCCTGTATTTGTTTGATAAAAATGCCTGCCATAGTGCTTTATGTAATGCATGCTTTGTTTACTGGCTTTGCTTGCGGTAATTGTTAACGCAAGTAGGCGTATTGGAATAAATTCGATTATGAACAAAATAATTTTAAGCGGTTTTAAAAAGTGGCTATTAGGTGATATATCGGTGCGCCAAGCTTGCTGCATTAAAGTGAGGAGCCGATATGCTAAAGCGCCAATGGGCCCAAATAATAAAAATATGAATATAACCACAAAGTAATTACGAGCAGTTCGTAAAATTAAGCTTTCAATTAAGGCTTTAATTATACCAGGCGCTGAGAGCTTGTTAACCTCTCTGGCAAGCAACGGCTTTAATAGCTCACGCGCGGTAGATTTTTGGTTTTGTTTTACTAACTTTGCTACACGCAGGGCTTTTTTATCTATCGCTTTGCTTTCAAGGCACAAATATAAAATGAGGCCAGCAAGAAGCTCAGGGTAAAAGGCAAATTCGAGCAGTAATACAATAATAATAAGAATAACGCTTAAAACTAGTGTACAGGCCAGGGTGGAGGCTAAATAAAGGTAGCTTTTAGGTTCACTTGGTTTATAAACTCGTTTTCCAATAGCATTAAAAACAGCAGTTAATACTGTATTTGGGTGGTACCAGCTTACCAAAGGAAAAAAGCGCTCAGCGAGGAGCGCTATTATAAAGGCAATAAAGTCCAAATGATTTTGAACAATATTGCTAAGCATTTAAAGGCTTACAGCCGTTAGCTTTTCTAAAAGCGCGACAACCATTTTAGATGAGTTGATTGAAGCAGTTTCTAAGTATTCTTCAAATGATTGCGGCGACTCTTTACCGGCAATGTCAGACATAGAACGAATAACAACAAACGGTGTATTAAGTGTAAAACACGTTTGAGCAATTGATGCGCCTTCCATTTCAACAGCAAGCATTGATGGGAAATCGCTGCGTGCTTTGTCTATACGAACAGGATCACACATAAAAGTATCACCTGTACAAATTAAGCCTACTAACGTTTTAACATCGCTAATTTGTGCAATAGTTTGCTCTGCTGCTTCTACTAATTTTGGGTGTGCTTTAAAGCCTGCTGGCATTTGTGGAACTTGACCAATTTCGTAGCCAAATGCGGTTACGTCTACATCGTGATGACGAACTTCTGACGAAATCACTACATCGCCAACACTTAATGATGGATCAAACCCACCGGCAGAGCCTGTGTTAATAACACAATCAGGTTCAAAGTTATCAATCAGTAACGTGGTAGCAATAGTTGAAGCAACTTTACCAATACCAGATTGAACAAGTGTTACTGTGTTTCCAGCTAACTCGCCAGTATAAAAAGTGAAACCTGCTTTAGTTAAAATTTGTGGGTTTTGCATTGCTTCACGTAAAATTTTAACTTCTGGCTCCATAGCGCCAATAATACCAACATTCATAGTGTTAAATTCCTGAGTTTGAATAACTTGATTATACGTGAAGTTAGCTATAAAAAACAAAAAAGCGAGCTTGTTTATGAGCTCGCTTTAAATACTTTTAGGAGAGTATTTAATTCTATTTTATATTTCGGCTAAGGCGGTTGTTTGCGCTTTAGCTTGAGAAGGCGATAACACAGCAGGTTTGTGTACGCGGTTGCGAACTGGGCGCTGGGTTTGCGCAGCTGCAGGTTTTCCTAGTTTAAACATTATTGCATCGCGAACTTCTGAAGGGCGGTAGCCCGATTTAACCTTCATACGAATATGTGGAATGCCAGCCGATTCTAAAGCGCCATTTACAAACCAATCGCGTTGGGCTTTGTGGCCATCTTTATTGGCGTTGTTAACTAAGTCAACAGCGGCAACAATGGTCAACTTTTCTTTGTCGATTAATACAAAGTCGAGTTGTTTATTTTTAGCTTTTGCTAAAGCAGCACGTTTAGATTTTGCCGAAAGGCCTTGCTTACAATCAATCACGTCGATTAATTTAACACGGCTGACTATTTTATATTGATCGCCAACTGCACGTTCTAACAGGTTTAAAAATGCGCCTTCAACCTGCGTAAACACAGTTTGTTTACGGGTAAAAGGATACGGGTTACCGCCATCATCATTAAATTTTGACGCAACAATTGAGGCCCCAACCACTAATACTAAAATTGATAATAAAGCGAATTCCATACGGTAACTCCATAACAACAAATTGACACTGCTCAACTAAAGCAATTTACGTGCCTAAAAACTTTGTGTTATGAGTTAATTACCGTATGAATTTATAAACTATCATTTCAAGGAAGTTAAGCTTTATAGCCGCCGCTAACACCTTTAACCGCAATAGCCACAGCGTCGTGTGCATGCAGTGATTCGTAATGATTTATTTGCAGCCAATAATCACTAAAGTTATCGTTTTCAAGAACAGCTTTAATTTTACGAGCAGCATCTTCACAAAACATTAAGTTTTGACCATTAAGGCGGGCAAATTCTTGCTCATCTTCGCGTTTTACTGCCGCTTGAACCGGTGTTTTAAGTTCAGCTTCTAAGGTATTAATTAAATTAACAACGTCAAATTCATCGCATGAGCTATCAAGTTTAACTTTTACATTGGCAATTGAGCGCTGTGAGTGGGGCGTAGCTACAATACCTTGCGTGGTGCCTAGCCATTCGTGCACATCTTTTTGACTTAGCGTCTCTTGGTTAAACTTTTCATTAAAGGCATTTTGAATAAGCTGCCTTGCAAGTGCTGCAGAGCACGGGCAGGTAGATGAGTAAGTTACATCTACGGTTAACTCGTAGCTAATAACGTTATTTTCAATGGTGCTGGTAAGCGTTATAGGGTAGCTTTTCCAACCGGCTTTGCCGCTTAATAGTGATTTACGACGTAGCGGTAATTCAAACTTAAACTCTATTTGCGCTTTATCACTTAAGCCTTCATGGCTTGTTATAAATGTATCGAGTGCCTGTGCAATAGTTTGCGGGTTAACTTGTTGCTCGGTAGAAAGTAGGTCGAGCGCTAAAAATAAGCGCGACATATGGATGCCTTTAGCATCTTCTTTATGCAAGTTAACAAATGCACGCGCTTTTGCATTAACGGTAACGGGTGCTAAATCTTTTGATTCAAAAATAAATGGCAGTTCTATTTCGCCCATACCAACCCAGTCTAACTTACCTGTTTGTAAGGCGGGAGCCGTATCAGCTATATCGGGCATGTTGGTTTGCATGTACGCTACTCGTTATTGGTCATAATAAAGCGCTGCATTTTACACTAAATAATTTATTGCTGAAATGATGAGTTTAAGAAGTGGGCGAATTCAAACATGAAAATTTTCTGTTTTTATCGCACAACATGAGTAGAGATAACATAAAAATGCTAAAATCTGGCAAAATAGCATGTTTATACATACACATTGCCTTCTTTATATTTAAGCATACAGCTAAGAGATAAAATTACGTATGACTGATTATTCTTTGAGCCCTTGGGTTAGGGCTCTTTCTAGCTCAATAAAGCGATTTGGTGAGTTTAAAACGGCAGCTTTTTGTTATGCTTTATTGTTATCTGCATCACTTATTTTATCGAGCATGTTTTATTACGTGGCAATTGGTGAGCTGCATATTGTTGATATTTTAGCTGTAGTATTTTTTGCAGCCGTTGTCTCGCCTCTTATTATTACTGTATTACTTAATTCTGTTCGTCAATTAGATGCCTCTTACGCTTATTTAGATAGTGCTACAAAACAAGAGAAACTCTTAAACCAAACTTTAAAAGACAATATCAATCGTTTAAACATTGAGATTGATGAGCGTAAAATGGCATTTCATGCCAAGCACCGTGCAATTGAAGAGCTACGCCGAGAAATCGCAGAGCGTAAAAAAACGCAGCAAGAATTAGCTCAACAAGGCATGTTACTTCGCTCTATTGTTGATTCATCTCCCGATTTATTTTATTACCGCGACAATAATGGTGTGTTTGCCGGGTGTAATAAAATGTTTGAAGAGGTTATGGGGAAATCAAGTAGCGAAATTATTGGTAAAAGTGCTGAACAAATATTCCCTACACACTTTTTATCTCAAGTACTAACTACCGATGAGCAAGTTGAGCAAACTCACAAGCCGTTAACTATAGATGTAGGGTACGAGGTTGAGGGTGAAAAACGTTGGTTTGAATTACGTAAATTGCCATTTATAAATGATGAGGGCGACTACATAGGTTTGCTTGGTTTTGGACGTGATATAACTAGTCGAAAAGAAGCGGCCCAAGCCCTTGAGACAGCTTACAAAGATAAAGGTAAGTTTATAGCCACGCTAAGCCACGAGTTACGCACGCCACTTAATGGTATTGTTGGCTTAACCCGTATGTTGCTTGATACAGAAATGAACAAACAACAGCGTAGCTGGTGTAATACAGTGTTTTCGAGTGCAGAAACCCTCGGTAATATCTTTAACGATATTATAGATTTAGATAAAATAGATAGAGATCAGCTTGATATCGCAACCGATTCAATAAATGTTTCAGACTTTATAAATGATGTGGTTAACTTTGCAGGTCTAATTGCTGAGCAAAAAGAGTTAGAGTTTAATATTGAGCGAAATGGCAAGCTAGACGTGTATGCATTGCTTGATCCTACACGTTTACGCCAAGTTGTTTGGAACCTTATTAATAATGCCGTTAAGTTTACCCAGCAAGGTAGAGTGACCCTAGAGTGTAGCCGTGAAAATCGTGAAGAGGGGCCATGGCTAGTTATTAAAATATCAGATACTGGGCAAGGTATTCCGCAAGAGCAACTTGCTCGAATATTTGATATGTACTACAAAGCACCAGATTTAAAAGGGACTAACGCAATAGGATCTGGCATTGGACTTGCTGTAACTAAAGCGCTTGTTAGTGCTATGAAAGGCACAATTACAGTTAATAGTACCGAAGGCGAAGGCAGCTGTTTTACAGTAGAAATTCCACTTAGTTTATGTGTAGCACCTACAGAGCAGAGCTATGTGGGACGGGGCTTATATATATTACTTGTAGAAGATGTGCCGCTAAATGCTGAAATAGCAACTAACTTGTTAGAGCAGCGAGGCCATGAAGTGCTTTGGGCTGAAACCGGCGAAGATGCACTGTCGTTTGTAGAAACCGAAGACGATTTAGATTTAGTACTGTTAGATATGCAGTTGCCGGATATAAACGGTGATGTGGTTGCAAAGCATATACGATCAGACAGCCACTTTGATAAACTGCCTATAGTTGCGCTTACGGCTAACGTGCGTAGCGCTGAAGAAGAGCTTGAAGGAATTTCTATTCAAGGTGCGTTGGCTAAGCCAATTAATACAGTGAAGCTTGATAAAATGCTCGCAGATTTATTTGATATTAAGCAGGCTAAGTGTACTGAGCCACAATTAAAAGTGAGCGAAGAAGCGCTTAAAGAAATTAATGCACATTTACTCGATGTAGAAACAATAGAAGACTTTGTTAACTCAATGGGCTTAGAAGTGTTTAAGCGCAGTAGTAAATTATTTGAAAAGCTAAATCCTCAATATCAACAAGAAATGCTAACTTCACTTAACTCAAATGACAGAGAAGAGTATAAATCGGTTGCGCATAAGCTTAAGGGGGCAGCAGGCTCTGTAGGTTTAAACGACGTACAGTTACATGCAAAAGTAATGGAGTATGGTGCGATTGAAGAGTCTGATGAGGTATTACAAAAGTGGTTAGATGTTTTAGCAGATAAAATAAATGAAGGACAACAAGCCCTTCATTTATTTTTACAACAATTAGAGTAAACGAGTTTTACTCTAATTAAGCGTCGATTTTACCAATAAAGCGGTAACCTTCACCATGAATGGTGCTGATAAGCTCTGAAGTAGAGTTATCGCTTTCAAAGTGCTTACGAATACGACGGATTGTAACATCTACAGTACGGTCATTTGCACGAAGCTCACGTCCTGTCATGTGCTTAATTAATTGCTCGCGGCTAAAAATACGACCAGGAGAATCAAGCATTAAACGAAGTGCTCTGTATTCACCTTTAGGTAAACGTTTAGCATCGCCGCTTGGAGAAGTAAGGCAACGGCTATTTTCGTCAAGCTCCCAACCGTTAAAAGTAAGCACACCATTTGTTTCTAGTGCCGACTCTTCACCGCCTAAAGCTGTACGTGTAATAAGGTTACGCGCTCTAATAGTCAATTCACGTGGGTTGAATGGCTTAGTGATATAATCATCAGCGCCAATTTCAAGACCTAAAATACGATCAACATCATTATCACGACCTGTTAAGAAAATAAGGCCTACTTTGCGCTTTTGGCGTAATTCACGGGCTAAAATAAGACCGTTTTTACCAGGAAGATTGATATCCATAACAACAAGATTAACATCATCGTTATTTGTAAGCTTGTCATGCATATCATCGCCATCAATGGCTTCAATAACTTTATAACCTTCAGCTTCAAATAAACTAACGAGGTTGAGTCGAGTTACGTCTTCATCCTCTACGATTAGAATGACTGGCGTTTGCATTATTAATTAACCTTTTGGAATATTTTATTTACAAAAAATCGGTGATGAATTTATAACCGATTACTAGAGATTAGGATTATACCCATTTGTTAACAAGAAAAAACAAATTGGATAAAAATAAAACAGTAGGGTATCCAAAGTCTACAAAAAAGGGCTGTGCAAAAACTACTGTTTAATTGATATATTCATGGATGTAGTCATTTGAATCATAAAGTCGAAGCCATTTTCCTTTGATAATTGATACATCCACCAATCAAACAAGGTACTTAAAATAATCAGACTAATTCAAAGCGAAATTATATCATTTTCTAACCTTTCATCAATGTATGTGATACAGCAAAGCCAATAAAGTTCATAATTTGCTTGGTAATATTTATTTAATGTAATTAAATAATGTTACTTGTTTACCACATGCATTCTAAATGAGGTCATTAAATACTAATTCAAGGATAAATTTTAAATAAATGCACTTTTAAGTGATTTTTGTTTAAGGGATCGTAATTATAAATCGAGTACCGTGTTTCTCTTCAATATCAAACATTATTCTGCCACCTAGCGCTTGAGTAACTAAGTTATAAACTAGGTGCATGCCCAAGCCGCTGGCGCCTTGCCCTCGTTTTGAGGTAACAAATGGGTCAAATATTCTATTTTTTACGTTTTTATCAACGCCTTGGCCGTTATCAGAATAAACAATAGTTAATTTTTTTCCTACTAGCTCTACATCAAAGCGAATTTCATTATTTTCTTTCCCTACAAAGCCATGAATTACAGAGTTCATGAGTAACTGTTGAAATACCTGTTGTAATGGCTCAGATTTACTTTGAATAGCTAAATCAGTAGGGCAGTTGATAACAACGACGGGTTTTTTAGGGAGCAACTCCGATTGTATTGATGTTAAAACATCACTAATTAATTTATGTATATTTATGTGAGTATTAACCCCGTCATCTTGAATAACTGCAACTTTTTTAAAGTTTGAAATGAGATCGGCTGCACGGTTTAGATTTCGGTAAATTAAATCTAAGTTTTCAATACCTTCGTCAATAAAGCGTTTTAAGTGGTTTGAGGTCAGCTTTTTGTCATTAAAGCTTTGTTGAATATCAGCCAGCTTATCACGTAGAAGAGTTGAGCCCGTTATACCGAGCCCTATAGGGGTATTAACTTCATGAGCAACACCTGCGACCATTTGCCCTAGCGAGGCCATTTTTTCGTTTTCAACTATCTGTGTTTGGTATTGATGCATTCGCTCAAGGGTAGATAGTAGCTCTTGATTGGCCTCTCTAAGAGCGATAGTTCTTTGATTTACCTTTTCTTCGAGGCTTTGGTTTAGCTGCTTTATTTCTTGTTTGTCTTTTTCGTGGCGCTCAAGTTGCTTTTTTGTGCGTGTAAGCATGATATTTAAACTGTTAGACAGGGCAGTAATTTCTTTTACATCAGTAACGGGAGCGCGTGCATCGTAATTATGATTTTTTGATACATCTTGCAATAACATACTTAATTGCTCTATCGGGCTGGCAATGCGGCGCTGAATTTTAGCTGCAATAAAGTACACAACTACAAGTATCAATAGTGTGAGTAATACATCAATTAAGATTTTTTGCTCTATGTATACTTCTAGGCTTTCTAAACTGCCTCGCATATATACATAGCCAATTACCTTTTCGTTATTATAAATAGGACGTGTTAGCTCTATATGCTCGCTGGTAACTCGCGGCGTAGTTAGCTCATCTACACTATCAATTCTTAATGGTACTGGCGGGGTTTTTTTTGCATTAAAGCTGATAAAAAAAACGGGTTTTTGAGATGTTTTTTCTATTGAATAAATATGAATATTTTTTACTAAAGGAATATTTTCGAATGATTTAAGGCGTTTTTCTTCTGTTTTGCGATCATCTTTGGCTACTGAGTCCCCGGCATCAAAAGCGACAATTTCCGAAAGGATCACAAGCTTATTAATAATTAACTGCTTTTGCTCTTTAACACTTAAGTATGTCGATATCGAAATAGATAACGACAGACAAATAGCTGTTATAAGCATAATCAAATTTATTAGTGCTTTTCGGATGCTACTTTGATGAACTTTTTTAGGCATTATTTCAATATCGCCTGAGTCAATATTAATTATTTAGAATTTTAGTTTAGCAAAGACAGCAGAAAAGGAAGGAAAAAAACTAAATTAATTCTTATATTTATTCGAAAGTTAGCTTAAGCACTTTTAGTGCTCAAGCTTTTCGTAAAATCAAACTAGCTGCTATATACCGCAAATTTATTATTCTTATATACTGTTTGATAGTTTTCAAACTGAGTTTCTAAAATTGGCGGGTATTTTAAAAAGCTATTAGCTACTATATTTAGCTTTCCTGCTTTAGTTAAGTGCTGTTTTGCATTAGCTAAAAATGTTTCTGCTACGGTGTAATCTGTTGCAATCCCTGTGTGAAACGGTGGGTTGCTCACTATTAAATCAAACTTACCAGTAATATTTTTAAGGCCATCACTTAATACCGCTTCGCCTTTAATATTATTTAGTTTTAGTGTTTGCTCTGTAGCGTAAGTAGCTAGAGCACTTACGTCTGAACATACAAATTCAAGTGCTGGGTTTTGTAACCCTAAAAAGGTGGCAATTAAGCCAGCGCCGCAACCAAAATCAAGCACTTTGCCTTGCTTAACTGTTGGTGCATTTTCAAGTAGCATCTTAGTACCAGCATCTAATCCACCGTGGTTAAACACGCCTGGTACGCTAATAGCGGTAAAGGAAGTGTTGGCTACATCAATAGTAAACCGCTTGTGATAAGTGCTTATATCAAAATGTGCATTTAGCTCAATGTCGCTAAAAGAATAAAGTACACAATGTTTTGCAGAGTCTATTTTATTGCTAAAGCCAGCCTTACCCGTTAATTGTTTTTCAATTGATTTAACACCACTTTTGTTCTCGCCAACCACGAGTAAATCAGCGTCTTTAGTTATTACCGCACGAATATTATCTAGCGCCATTAGTAGTTCGGGCTTAGATTTAGGGTAATAAAGAATAACTAAATCGTAACCTTCGCCATTAATAGTGTGATTAATACATACATCAACATCTTTAACGTTTTTAGCAAAATCGCCATTGGCATGGTTGTAGCTAAACGCTGTAATATTACTTTGCGGGTTTAGTGCTTTAAGTTCATTTAAAAAGCCATCTTGAACAAAGTTGACCACCAAGATTGATTTACCCGTTAACTCTTCACTATTTCGAAGCAACAGTAAACTTGGGTTGGTTAATACGCTCATAAATGGCTTTGCCTTACAATGTGTTAAATTAATATAAAAGTGTAATTACTTAGTGCGTTCAAACATTAAGTCCCAAACGCCGTGACCTAATCGGTGGCCGCGTTGCTCAAACTTAGTAAGTGGACGTAAGTCAGGGCGAGGCACGTAATCGTTAGTCTCTGATTGGTTTTTATAACCCGGGGCAGCTTGCATTACTTCTAGCATATGTTCTGCGTAGTTTTCCCAATCAGTAGCCATATGAAAAACACCGCCTATTTTTAATTTAGAACGTAGTTTTTCAGCAAATTCTGTTTGTACAATACGGCGTTTATGATGGCGCTTTTTATGCCATGGATCTGGGAAGAATAATTGCAATGTAGTAAGGCTCTCATCGCTTAAGCAATCAGCAAGCACTTCAACTGCGTCGTGTTCAAACACGCGTAAATTAGTTACACCAGCTTCATCGGCATCCATTAAACATGCGCCAACGCCCGGACGGTGTACTTCTATACCAATAAAGTTAAGGTGCGGTGCACTTTTTGCCATTTCAACAAGTGACTTGCCCATACCAAAACCAATTTCTAGCACCACATCGTTGTTGTTACCAAACACTTGGGTTAAATCAAGTAAGCCATTTTTGTGCTCAAGGCCCATGGTTGGCCAGCATTTTTCAATCGCAGCGGCCTGACCTTTGGTTAATCGGCCTTCGCGTTTTACAAAACTACGAATAGTGCGGATGTACTTACCTTCTTGCTTAGCTTGCTCAAGGTTGTTGTTACTTGATTCACTCATATTATTGGCCTGACAAAAACAATGTGTTTAAAAATGGTTGCGTATTATCCCTGACCAAGACGCCAATCACAAGTATTAGCGTATTATACAGCCCACATAGCTTGATCTTTTTATTAACTACAATAGACTGAGCCGCCATTGAGCATGAGTAAAAGCGTAATATGTTAGATCTAGATCAAAAGCAGTCTGATTGGTTTGCCAGCCAAGTAGTTGATTGGTATCACCTCCATGGGCGTAAAACATTGCCGTGGCAATTAGGTAAAACCCCTTATAAAGTCTGGGTGTCTGAGGTGATGTTACAGCAAACCCAAGTTGTTACTGTAATCCCATATTTTGAAAAATTTATGACAAGCTTTCCTGATATTGTTGCTTTAGCTAATGCTGATGAAGATTTAGTACTGCATCACTGGACTGGCTTAGGTTATTACGCTCGTGCGCGTAATCTACATAAAACTGCAAAAATAGTACGTGATAAGTACCATGGTGAGTTTCCGCAAACACTTGATGAGGTAATGGACTTGCCAGGAATAGGGCGCTCTACAGCTGGAGCTGTGCTGTCGCTTTCGCTTGGGCAGCACCATCCAATTTTAGATGGTAATGTTAAGCGTGTATTAGCACGTTACTTTATGATTGAAGGCTGGTACGGCGTTAAAAAAGTAGAAAACCAGTTATGGCATTTATCTAATCAGCTTACACCTAAAAATAATGTGACCGAATTTAATCAGGCCATGATGGATTTAGGTGCAAGCCTTTGCTCTCGTAGCCGCTTTGATTGCCGGGCATGCCCGTTAAACTTAGGCTGTGGTGCTTTTAATGCAGGCAAGGTAAAAGAATTTCCGCACTCTAAACCTAAAAAAGCAGTCCCTAAAAAAAGCTGCCATCAATTAATTATTAAGTGTGATGAAAAAGTCTTAATGGAAAAGCGCCCAAGTAGTGGGATTTGGGGAGGTTTGTTTGGCTTTTTTGAATTTAACGAGTTCAGCGACCTTGAGCTATTTTTAGCTCAGCAAGGCATTAATAGCGATCTCGATTTACTAGAACCCTTCACTCATGTTTTTTCGCATTTTGAATTAACTATTAATCCGCATGTACTTAATGTTAAGCAAATTCCAGATGTAGTAAACGATAAACAATTAGTGTGGTATCCGCTTGACCAATCTGTAGAGGTTGGCTTAGCTGCACCAACTAAAAAGTTGGTTAAACAAATTAGCCCAATAGGTTAAACTATTAGCATTTAGCGCTTAAGAGAGTCAATTATGGCACGTACAGTATTTTGTCAAAAGTTACAAAAAGAAGCCGAAGGGCTTGGTTTTCAGTTATACCCAGGTGAACTTGGCGAGAAAATTTTTAACAATATTTCTAAAGAAGCTTGGGGGCAGTGGCAGCATAAGCAAACAATGCTTATCAATGAAAAACACTTAAATATGATGGACCCAGAGCACCGTACATTTTTAGAAGAGCAAATGGTTGGCTTTTTGTTTGAAGATAAAGATGTTGAAATTGAAGGCTACCGACCGCCTGAAAAGTAACTCTATTATTTAAAGTTATAAAAAAAAGGGCTATTTAGCCCTTTTTTTATTATCAACTTAGCTTACTCGCGTTATTGTTAATCGGTCAGCTCGTCCTCTTGCTCATCTTCAGCTGTTCTTACTTGCTCTTTTAAAAATTGAGCTGCTTTAGAATATTCAATTTCAAGCTTATCGCGTAAGTCTATTAACTCATCAGTGCTTAGCTCATCTTCTTTACATTTATCTTCAAATGCACTTGCAAGCTCAGATACCATTTGTGCGCCAATTGTTTTAGAAATCGATTTTAATTGATGGCACCCATCAATGATCTCACTTAAATCGTTAACCATCACACCAGAGTTAATACTTTTAATTAGCCCTTGGCTTTGTTCTAAATACATTTTGAAAAAGCGAATCTGCTTAGCTTTATCGCCATTTACATATTTAGTAACGGCTTCCATATCAATAGGCAATGCTGTTGTTTGATGAATAATTACATTTTGACTCTGGTTCTGCTTATCGCTCCAACGTTTTAAAGTATCTTCTAGCGCGTTAAGTTCTATAGGTTTAGTAATAAAGTCATTAATACCTACAGCTAAACAGCGCTCTTTTTCGCCTTTAAGTGCGTTTGCGGTTACAGCAATAATATAAGGTTGTGCATCTACAGATTCTAATAGCTCAGCTTCGTTACGAATTTTTTCGACCATATCGTAGCCCGACATTTTAGGCATATGTAGGTCGGTTAAAATAAGTGAGTAGTCACCTTTTCTCCACATATCTAGACCTTCTTCACCGTTGTTAGCTATTTCAACGCCAAAGCCTAGTATGTGTAATTGGTCAGTTAATACTTGCTGATTTAAGAGATTGTCTTCTACTAACAAAATTAACTTGTTAGATTTACGAGCTTGCTCAACATTTAAGTAGTTATTAAGTGACTTGGTTTTTTTAATTTGCTTAGGAGTGTGCAGACCCGCAGCAACTAAAATAGAGAGCATAAAATTAGATTTACACAAAGGTGAGGCATTTATATAAAAAATATTTTTATGATTTATAGCCGCTTCATCAAGCTTACTTAATACCACGACTTGTTGGTTATAATCTTCTAATGAATAAAACAAACGCCTAAGCAATGCGTTAGTTTTATCCATGTTGTCTATACCGTCAGCTACCCAAATAATATCTTGAGAGTATTGGTGCTCTTCTATTTCAGCTTCACTATGCACATAAGTGATTTTAGCGCCCATAAACGATAAGTAACGATACATCACTTTTTCACGTTCAAGGTGGTTACTGGCAACAATAATTTGTTTACCTGCTAGCGCGCCTTTGTGTGCGTATTTAATTTTACCCGATGTGCTAAATGGCAACTCAACAGTAAACTCACTGCCAATGCCTGCATGGCTCGTAACATGAATTGTACCAAGCATTAGCTCGGTTAAACTTTTACAAATAGAGAGGCCTAAACCTGTACCACCATATTCTCGGGTAATTGAGTTTTCGGCTTGTATAAATGGGTTAAATATTTCGCGTAGTTGCGCTTGGGTCATCCCTTTACCATTGTCAGTTACGCAAAAGCGTAAGGTAAAGTGATCAGCAGTATTATGAGCAACTTCTACTGATATTTTTACATGGCCCTGAGTTTTCTCATCGGTGCTTGTAAATTTAATTGCATTACTACATAGGTTATAAAGAACCTGACGAACGCGTACGCTGTCGCCTGTAAGGTTTGTCGGAATATCAGGCGCTATTGATAGCTCTAAATCAAGCTCTCGTTTTTTTGCAACAGAAGAGAGTACTCTAGCAACTTCTTCAATAGTATCGGTTACAGAAAATGGGGTGGGATCTATATTAAGTTTTCCAGCCTCAATTTTAGAAAAATCTAATATGTCATCCAAAATGCTTAATAGCGAAAATGCCGATTCACGAATAATCGTACTTAAGCGATGCTGTGCACCATCAAGCTCTGTTTGACGTAATAAATCAATAGTCCCTATAACACCATTCATAGGTGTTCTTATTTCGTGACTCATTGTGGCTAAAAAGGTTGTTTTAGTTTCGCTAGCTCGCTCAGCTTTTAAGGTTGCTTGTTCAAGGGCTAAAGTACGGTTTTGAACTTCGGCTTCAAGTCCATTTTGTAGTTTATAAAGCTCTTTTTGTGCGACGTCGTTTTCACTCAACGCACTTTGTACTTTTTGCAGTAATAAATTAACGTGTTTTGCAACCACGCCTAAGCCAATGTCTAGTTGCTCATTAATGCTGCTATCGTAATTAGTGTCCTCTGTAATTGCTTTTAACTCTTGAGTAAGCGAGTTGGTGCTTTTACGTAAACGTGTATTAATGTACATATTAAAAGCTAAAGTAAGTATAAATAGCGCAGCTACGCTTGCTATAGCAATAATGTAGGCAATAACTTGCGAGTCTTGGGCGCTTAGTGGTGGCGCCATTAGCTTTTGCTTAATTATAAGCTCGCCAATTGGTTCATCGTTCAGAGTTAATACATGATGTAAAATACCTTGCTCAACCAGATGCTGGTCGGTTTTAATTGAGTCTATAGCTGGTTGACTACTGCTGTATACTAGTTGAGTTTCTGAGGTGGCATTAAAACGATATAAAGTGTATTCGAAATCGTTATCTAGTAGGGACGTTAAATCAAGTAACTGCTTTACTTTACCTTGGCCGTACATAGTAAGTGCATCAACCATGGGTAAATTAAGTCTATTAGCAAGAGTTGTAATATTTATTGATGGCTCTGTCTGAGCAGATTCAGTTGTTGTTTGTGTATAAAATGAATGTGCAATAATAGCGAGCGCTGTTACTGTAATATTAATGATTAAAAAAAGAGGTAGTAAGCCTTTTACCGGTGAAGAGAATTTACTCTGCATTGAATGTTCCCAGTTGCTATATTTAACTACGGTAAGCCTTTACCGTATTATTATAGTAATCGTAACATTTACAAAAAATAATTCACTACGTTTTTAGTCTGGTTTAATTGATTATATAAGAGATTTTGAACTTTATTTGGTGGATAAATAAACATAAGTTTATAAAAAAGCCTTTGGTTGCTTGAAAACCGTTCAAACAGTTATAAAGAGTAAAAAAAAAGTTGACTTGTAAGGGCAAAACTCGTTTAATACGCCGCACGCCCAGATAGCTCAGTCGTTAGAACTGAGTGGGAGTTGCATTAAAAATCCTTTAAGATTTTTAATTAGCACTGTTTAAGTGCCTCGATAGCTCAGTTGGTAGAGCAGAGGATTGAAAATCCTCGTGTCCCTGGTTCGATTCCGGGTCGAGGCACCATTTATTAAAGTAGTGGTGTTTAACCAATAGAGTTTAAACATTGTTACGCGTGCCTTTGCACACAGTTTTGTGTGCCGACTTAGCTCAGCTGGTAGAGCAACTGACTTGTAATCAGTAGGTCAACCGTTCGACTCGGTTAGTCGGCACCATTT